>DASQUP010000193.1:0-16446 GCA_035641235.1 Actinomycetota bacterium | reverse complement strand
CCTCGGAAGCCACAGTCCTCTGGGAAGTGAGCCAGTGCGAACGCAGCCGGACTCTCCAAAACGATGAGTGCGATCAGCGAAATGCCCGCTAGCACCCATCGAGGGCCGCTCTTGTCTGCGACGGCTTTGACTATCAGTCTGGCCGTAACATAGCCGACGGCAAGAATGACTCCAACCCAAGAGAAAAAGACGAGCGAGATCACTCGGCGGAGCCTAGAAGACTTTGTCGGAGTCGAGAAGTATCGTCACAGGACCTTCATTGATCAATGACACGTTCATCATCGCTCCGAACTCGCCCGTTGCACAGCTAATCCCGAGAGCCTCTAGCTCCGTCACCACCGATTCGTATAATTCCTCCGCCCGCGGGCCCTGCGCGGCGCGGATGAACGATGGCCTCCGCCCCTTGCGGGCATCTCCGTAGAGAGTGAACTGCGACACGATCAACGCTTCGCCACCGACTTCGAGGAGCGAACGGTTCATCCTCCCATCGGCATCTTCGAAGATCCGAAGGTTCGCAACCTTGTCGGCCAGCCACTTTGCCTCGGCGGGGCCGTCCTCCGGCGCCACTCCCACGAGTACCACCAGCCCCACCCCTATCGACCCCGTAGTCCGGTCCCCGACGGTGACCGACGCTCCGGATGTACGTTGGACGACGGCCCTCATTCGATGAGGGGCAGCACGTTGATCAATGTCTGTCCGGCCAGTGGAGCCGCCACGCGTCCGCCGATCCCACCCAGCTCCGCCACCACGGCAACGGCCACCCGCGGCGCTTCCACCGGAGCGAACGCTATGAACCACGCGTGGTTCTTCCGTTTGCCGTCGACATCCACCTCGGCCGTACCGGTCTTCCCGGCAACCCTCACGCCGGCGATGCGAGCGCCGGATCCGGTGCCGCCCACAACGACGTCCTCCATGATCGAGGCAACCTGTCCCGCGGTCCGTCGCGACACAACTCGCTCTCCCGACGGCTTCTCGTCCCGCGTCACGCGAAGATCCATGCGCTTCCCACCTTTGGCGATGGTGCCGGCCACGGTAGCCATCTGGACGGGCGTCGCCAGCACCTGCGCCTGGCCGATCGATGCCCACATCAGATCCCCCGCACCTTCTGGCTGCGGGAAGGACGAGGTCGCGACCTCGAGCGGAACGTTCTGCGTTTCGTTGAACCCGAACCGCTCCGCGTACTCGAACATCACCTCGGCACCCAACTTCTGAGCAACTTGGGCAAAAGCGGTGTTGACGCTGAACTTCGTAGCGGTTGCAAACGGAATGCTGCCGAACTCCCCGGACTCGAAGTTGCGAACGCCCTGGTACTCCTTCGGCCCCGTGACCGGAGTCTCAGGCGTCACCACTTCCTCCTCGAGCGCCGCCGCCGCGGTCACCACCTTCATGGACGATCCCGGCGGATACCGCCCGACGAGGCCGCGGTTGAACGGTTCGACTCCGGTAGCTCCCACGTAGTTGCCGGGGCTAAAGGCGCCCGAGCCCACCGCGGCCAGGAGATCACCCTTCCGTGGGTCGATCACAGCAACTCCTCCGACCGTGTCCCCGAACGCATTCTCCGCTCCGAGTTGCACATCTATGTCGATCGTGGTCTTGACCGACTCGGCGCGTTCCGGGGCAACTCGGCCGAGGACCTCGAGGACGCGGCCACCCGAGTCCAGGAGCTGAAGCCTGTACCCCGGGGACCCGGCCAGCCGATCGTTCAGTCCTTCCTCGAGTCCAGACCCACCCACGAGATCACCCGGGAGCGCTCCATCGGACCGGGCCTCAGCCTCCGGTTTGGTCAACGTCTCGACATGCCCGATCAGACTTCCCCCTACCGAGCCCGACGGGTACTTCCGCTCGGCCGCCGGCCCGCGGGCGAGCGGCCGTCCCCTTCGGTCGAGGATCGCGGCGCGCCGAGGCCATTTGGTAGTGACCTTGAAGCGGGATGCACCCGGTGTCGCCGGCCACAGCAATCCCTTGCTCCACCCGACGACCCACTGTTCTTCCTCGGCGTCGAAGGTCAGATCGAAGTCACCACTTTGCGCCACCGGATCGGCCGACGCTTCCGATTCGTACGTGATCGTGTAGGGCACCTCTACCGACGGCGAACCGCCATTTTCGAACTCCTCGGGCTCAGGCTCCCTGACCTCGCCGTCCACCTCGAATCTCAACGCCGACACCAGCCCAGCATCGAGACGCCGTTCCAACCAACTCCCGAACTCGAGCGACGTCCATTCCCGGCCGGTGACATCGCGCATGGATTCCACCACCGAGTCGTAGTCCCCCTCAGTCATGCCGGCGGCGAATGCTTCCGCCGCCTCGGCTGCAGAGGGGAAACCCGGCTCCTCCTCGCCCTCCGATGCGTTCGTGCAGGCGGCAGCTAAAACGAGTATCGAGAGCGCGAGGCTTATTGTCCGTGAGGTCACCCGCCGAGGCATGGAAACAGGTTACGCGCGTGCGGAGCTTGGAACGACTCGATATGCGTCGAACACGGAATCGATCTGCCGGACACTCTGGATGACGTGTTCGAGGTGGGCGGGATCCGCCAGTTCAAATGTGAACGTGAGGTTGGCGATCCCATCCCTGCCCGATCTGGTGCTCGACGAGAGGATGTTCACACCGACATCGGAGATCGCCGTCGAGACGTCGCGCAGCAGTTTGGTCCTGTCCAAGGCCTCTACTTGAATGGTCGCCGTGAATGTCCCACGCGCTCGGTTGTCCCACCAGACCTCGATCATGCGACCTTCATTGCTTTGTGCGAGCGCTTTCGCATTTGGGCAGTCCTCCCGGTGCACCGACACACCACGGCCTCGCGTCAGGAAACCAACCACCTTGTCGCCCGGGACGGGAGTGCAGCACCGGGCGAGCCGCACCAGAAGGTCGTCGAATCCCTCGACGATCACGCCCTTGCCACGCGACTTCGCCTCTCGGCGGCGGCGCGGAGCGACCGGGGCCGTAGCCGGTTCCTCGGCCTCCTCTACCTCCGGCTCGAACAAGCGCATGACCCGCGTGGTCACCGACTGCGCAGACAGCCGTCCCTCGCCGACGGCAACAAACATCGTGTCGAGGTCCGGATGCTTGAGTTCGTCCGCGACCTGTTGCAGCAGCTCGCTTTTGGAGATCTTGTCGACCGGAAGCCCTTGTTTCCGCATCGCCTGCATCAGGGTGTCACGACCTTGGGCGAGTGCATCCTCACGGCGCTCACGCGCGAACCACGCTCTTATCTTGTTCCGCGCGCGGGGGGTCCTTACTACTTGGAGCCAGTCGCGCGACGGCGACGCATTTCCCTTCGAGGTGATGATCTCCACGGAGTCACCCGAGTTGAGTGGATGACTCAACGACACCAGGCGTCCGTTTACGCGCGAGCCGACCGTCTTGTGACCCACTTCCGTGTGGATCCCGTATGCGAAGTCGAGAGGTGTCGCACCCTTCGGGAACGCCAGAACGTCTCCCTTCGGAGTGAAGACGAAGATTTCGTCTGAATAGAGATCGATCTTGAGTGACTCCAGGAACTCCTTGGGGTCCGCCGATTCGCGTTGCCAATCGAGAAAGCGCTGAAGCCATTGAATCTCATCCTCCGAGACGCGGCCGCGCTTCTGCTCCTTGTAGAGCCAGTGTGCGGCGATCCCGAACTCGGCTGCTCTGTGCATAGCCTGCGTGCGGATCTGGATCTCCATCGGACGCCCGATCGGACCAATGACCGTGGTGTGCAGAGATTGGTACATATTGAACTTGGGCATCGCGATGTAGTCCTTGAATCGCCCGGGGACGGGTGTAAAGAGGGTGTGTAACGCGCCGAGGGCCGCGTAACAATCGCGCACGGACTCCACTACGACACGAATGCCAACGAGGTCGAAGATCTCGTCGAACTGCTTTCCTCTGAGCACAATCTTTTCGTAGATCGAGTACAGGTGCTTGGGCCGGCCCGAGACCTCGGCCTTGATCTTCACCTCGCGGAGCTTCATTCGGATCTGCTCGGAGGTGTCCTCGACCATACTCAGGCGTTCCGGCTGCCTTTGTTGCACGAGGGCAGCGATCTCCTCGAACCGCTTCGGGTGGAGGGTCGCGAAAGACAGATCCTCGAGCTCCCATTTGATGGCGTACATGCCCAGGCGGTGCGCCAGCGGCGCGTAGATCTCAAGGGTCTCTCTCGCAATCAGCTCCTGTTTTTCGGGGCTGAGGGGCGCCAGCGTCCTCATGTTGTGCAGTCGGTCGGCGATCTTGATGAGCAGGACCCGGACATCGGTGGCCGTGGCGATGATCATCTTCCGGAGGTTCTCGGCTCGGCTCTGTTCGGGCGTTCGGAAACGAATCTTCTCGAGTTTCGTGACACCATCGATCAGCGAAGCGATCTCGAAGGTCATCAGCTCTTCCACTTCGGGGAGGCTGATCTCGGTGTCCTCGACGGCATCGTGGAGGAGGGCGGCGGCGATGGTGGTCTCATCCATCCCCAGTTCCGCCAGGATGTGGGCGACCCCGATCGGGTGGGTGATAAAAGCATCTCCGGACTTCCGGAGTTGCCCTGAATGTGCGGCCTCGGCGATCTCGAAGGCCCTCTCGATCACTTTCGTCTCTGCCTTCGGCCGCCGGGCCTTTACCTCCCGGACGAGGGCCGCGATATCGGGGTTGGTCTGGCGAGCAGGACGAACGCGCTGGAGCACCGACTTGACACGCCGGGTAGGCGGCTTCACGGGGCCGGCCGGAGCGGGTCGGGCTTCAGGTTGCTGAATATGCTCGGGCTGCTCGGGAATTGAACCCATAGGCCATTCTAAGGACGGGACGCGCACTTCAGAACCCGTTATGGCCAGATTTAGGTGCGACGCCGGAAGACGACCGTTGCCTCCGACGACTTCATCTCCTCGACTTCCCACCCCGCCGCGAGCCAGGCACGGCTGTGCATCTTGCGCTCGTCGTTTCTCCACCACGAGGGGAATCGGGCGCCGGCGGGGAGACTCGCCCCCACGAGCTCCTCGATCTCCGGAAGGGTCATGGTCAGTCTGGTTGTGCTTTGGGGCTGTCCGGCGAGGTACGCGGCAAGACGAATGTACCGAAGCGAGCGTCGCTGGTTCCCCGTGTCCGTGGCCACTGTGCCTCTGACCCTAGGAACACACAACCACCCCGAACAGTAGGAAAGGGTATTTACCCCGTTTGTCTCGGCCTTTCTTTGAGGGCGCGCCGCCTGATGCCAATCGGCTACCGAGGGTTGGCGAGTCGTGCGACTAGTACGTTATGAGCGAGAAATATTCATATTCGGAAATCGCTTTGCGGCCGTCGAGGAAGCCCAGCTCCATGATTGTGGCGATCCCTGCCACTTTTCCGCCGCACCGCTCCGTCAGCTCCGCCGTCGCCTTCGCCGTGCCGCCCGTGGCGAGGACATCATCGACGATGAGGATCCGCTCGCCGGAGGAGATCGCATCGGCATGGATCTCGAGGTGGTCCGTTCCGTACTCCAGGGCATACTCCTGCGACTCGATCTGCCACGGCAGCTTTCCCTTCTTACGAACCGGTATCAGTCCCGCCGTGAACCTGTAGGCCAGCGGCGCTGCAACGATGAATCCGCGAGCCTCGATTCCGAGGACCTTGTCGATCTCGTCGCGATCGAAGTGGTGCGAGATCGCGTCGATCGTATAGCTGAAGGCTTTCTTGTCGGCCAGGAGCGGCGTTATGTCCTTGAAGACAATTCCCTGCTTCGGGAAGTCGGGGATGTCGCGGATGTGGTCCTTCAGCCACTCGTGGTTGCCGGGCTGCTCCATGGATGCCTCCCCCTCATCGTCTCTTCCGCCGCCGAGCCTTTTTGGTTCCAGTACGGGGCCGGGCCGGTCCGCGCGGCCCGCGTGGTCCAGACAGCGCTCCCGCCGGTACGCGCGATTCCGCGGTTTCCGCCTCCTCGTCCGGCGCGCCGGCCGGAGCAGCTGCTGCCTTCGCCTTGCCGCGTTCCAAACGTTGTCTCACGCCCTTGAACTTCGCCTCTCCTTCCTTCCACGCAGTCAGAACCGGCGTGGCTACAAAGATCGACGAATACGTACCTACGAGAATACCCACGAGCAACGCAAGGGCCAGGTCCTTGAGGGTGTGGGCACCGAGGAGTCCAGCCCCAATGACGAGGAGTGCGGCGACCGGGAGAAGCGTCGTGAGCGACGTGTTCAGCGATCGCATGAAAACCTGGTTCAGAGAGAGGTTCGCGGCGTCCTGGTAGGTTCTCCGTCCCGTGACGGCGAGTGCTGAGACGTTCTCTTCCACCTTGTCAAAGACCACAACCGAGTCGTACAGCGAATAGCCCAAGATCGTCAGGATTGCGATGACGGACGCAGGCGTCACCTCGAACCCGACGATCGAGTAGACGCCGGCGGTGATCACAACATCGTGCCCGAGAGCAATGATCGCAGCGAGCGCCATCTTCCACTCGAAACGCCATGAGATGAACGTAAGAATCACGAGGAGGAAGACGATCAGAGCACGCACCGCCTTGTCTGTAATCTCCGCCCCCCATTTGCTTCCGATCCGCTGGCTGTCCGTCTCGCCCGCGGAGGCGCCCGTGGCTTCGCGCACGGCGCCGATCACGTTCTCCTGCGCTTCGGGATCCGCGGTCTCCTTCGTCTGAACCGAGATCCTCCGACCGTCGTTTTCGGTCACGACCTGGATTTGGGCATCGGCGGCCGCGGCCTCGGCCTCCCCTATTGCACCTCGGACCTCGCGAATGGCTTCGGTATCCGAGGCATCCGCAAGAGGCCCGTCCGTCGCAATATCCGCCTGGATCTGGACCCCGCCTTCGAACTCGATCCCGTAGTTCAGTCCTCGGGTCAATAGCGTTGCGATACAGAGCAACACCACACCGCCGGAGATCGCGAACCAGATCCTGCGCCGACCAAGGAAGTCAATGTCGATCTGGCCCCGATACAGAGTGCGGAGTCCGCCGCTCATGTTTCGGCCCCCAAAGCTTCTTTCATACCGATGATTTTCCCTTCGGAGAAGAACCTAGTACGCGCAAGCAGCGTAACGGCGGATCGTGTGAAGAAGTAGGCGACTAGGATGTCGACCATCGTCGCAAGCCCGAGTGTCAGGGCGAATCCCTTGACCGCACCTACGGCCAGGAAGAAAAGGATCACCGCCGCGGACCCAGTCACGAAGTCGGCTATGAGGATCGTCCGGAACGATCGCTTCATGCCCCGATCAACCGCGGCGCGTAAAGTCTTCCCCGAACGAACCTCATCCTTCAAGCGCTCGAAGGCGACGATGTACGAGTCGGTAGTGATCCCAATCGAAACGATCAGGCCGGCCACTCCCGCGAGCGTGAGCGACAACCCGGCCGTCTGGCTCAAAAACGACACCAGCGTGTAGAGGGTCGCGCCGAAGACGGCGAGGCCCAGCCACACGACAAGGCCAAGTGCTCGGTAATAGAAGAGGGCATAGAGCATGACGAGCGCCAGCCCGAGGAGACCCGCGGTGAGACCGGCGTTGAGCGAGTCGCGACCGAGAGTCGGCGAAACCTTGGAAACCTCCGACTGGACGAGTGTCACAGGCAATGCACCCGTCGTGAGCACTAGGGCGAGGTCCTTCGCCTCTTCTTCATTTCCGCCCACCGTGATGATGCTCTGCCCGTCGGGGATGCCCCTCCCGCATTCGACGCCGCCCTGCGGACTGCCCGCGGGATCCGCCATCCCGGTGGCGGTCTCGACCTTTCCGTCGAGGACGACCGCTACCTGAGACTTGACGGGATCACCTTCGTCGCGCAGGCACGCCAAGCGGCTCGTGAAGGTCGCCCACGTATCGGCGCCCCGACTGTTCATCCGGAGCTCGACTTCCCACGAACCGCTGGCGGGATCTACGTTTGCTCGCGCGGTGGTGATTACTTCGCCGGTCAGGCGCGCCCGTCGCAAACGGTAGAGCACGCCGGGTTCATCCGTATCCGGGAAGACAACTTCCTCATTGTCAACTTCGCTGCCCGTTTCCTCGGTGACTTCCGGTCGGTCCTTCTCTTCCACTTCCGGTCCGATGATTTCTTCCACTTGACGGAAGGTCAGCTGCGCCGTGCTCCCAATGATCTCGAGCGCGCGTTCTTCGTCTTCTACCCCAGGAAGCTGGATCAGGATGTTCTCCCCGGATGCGGCCACCTCGGGTTCCGCGACACCGAGAGCATCGATCCGCTGACGGATGATCTCGACCGTCTTGGACACCACGTCCTCCCGGACGTTCTCGCCCTCCGCGGTGAGGATCACACTCGTCCCGCCTTCGAGGTCGAGTCCGAGCGCCGGACTTGTCCTCGTAACCAGCACCGCGGTCAAGCCGCCGAATGCGACCAGGAGCGCCAGCGCGAGATTGACCTTGTAACGCCTCAGTCCCTTCATCGATTCCCTTGCTAGAGGAGCTTGCTGCCGTTGATGTCGATCTTGAATTGGCAGTCGAGAAACTCTGCCGCGCGCCGGCACATGACCATGCGCGAAAGGAAGATCTCAAAATACTCCATGACTCCCGCGAGTTCGGTATCGATGGTGAGCTCGAGCGTCAGCGTTCTCGCCTCGGAGTCCACACGCAGGAACGAGTGCTCGACGGCGTGGTTGACCCGGTCGTGAATGTCGAACAGGGCGGGATCTTGAATGCGCACCCTGCTGCGGTGGACGTCGGACTTGTCGGCGACGATGAGCGCCGCGCCGGCCGGGTTGACCGGTTGCCCGAACTCCTCCTCGTGGTTTCCGATGGCCCCCAGAATGATGCCGATCTCGCCGTAGGTCATCCCGATGTCCTTCAGCAGGTCGTAGGAGATCGTCGCTCCGGTCTGTGAGTGCATAGTCCTGCTGACGAAGTTGCCGAGGTCGTGTAGGTAGCCGGAGATGGCACCCAGCTCTGCCATCCGGTCATTGAAGCCGAGGCGGTGAAGCACGTTGTACGCGATCTTCGAAACCAACCCCGCGTGGCGGAAACCGTGCTCCGTGTAGCCGAGTTCCCCGAGGTACCGGTCGGCGAGCATGATGAAGGTCTGCACACCTTCGTTCGCCTGGACATCGGCGAGGGTGACGGCCGAAGTGCGATCGAGAGGTTCTGGTGATTTTGCGGGCTTGACCGGAACCGTCTCTTTAACGGTGCGCCCGATCCCTTCGACTCGTTCTGGTTCGGCGGAGGCCGCCGAACTCACGCGGTCTCCTCGGTTCCGGTGTCGCCCGCGGACTCCTCGACGTCCTCGGTGATGCGACGGGCGATGGCCGATTTGACCATGCGCATAGTCGTCCCTTGTGAGATCTCAAGTTCGATCTCGTCATCCCCCATACGGCGGACCGTCCCGTAGAAACCACCGATCGTGACGATCTCGTCGCCCACCCCGACACTCTCAATGAGACGACGGTGGGTATCCTGCCTCTTCTTCTGTGGCCTGATCAGCAAGAAGTAGAAGATCGCTATCAGAAACCCGAGAAACAACAGGTTTGCCAGCCCTGCGTCCACGAAATGCTCACTTCCTTTGTTCTCACGCGAAACAGAGCCGCGGGTGCGGCCCTCCGATGACTCTACCGCTAAAGGAACCCGAACGCGTTGCCGCCATTGCCCGTGCAGGCCAGGTCGAGGAAGCGGGTCAAGATTCGAAGAGTCGATCCCCGCGGGGGATGTTCCGTCCAAGATGCTCGAATGCGGCCCGGGTGGCGGTTCGGCCCCTCGGTGTTCGCTTCAGCAAGCCGAGCTGAAGGAGAAAGGGCTCGTAGACGTCCTCGATGGTGTCGGGCTCCTCTCCGACGGCTACCGCCAGAGTGGAGAGACCAACGGGCCCTCCTCCGAACTTGTCGATTAGGGCCTCGAGGATCGCGCCGTCCACTCGGTCGAGGCCCTTCTCGTCGACCTTGAAGAGCTCGAGCCCCCGGCGCGCCACCCCCTCATCGATCACCCCGTCCTCCCGGACCTCGGCGAAGTCCCGGACGCGCCGCAGCAGGCGATTCGCGATCCGCGGGGTGCCGCGTGACCTGATCGCGATCTCTCGCGATCCGGCGGCGTCGATTTCGATCCCCAGGATCCTCGCCGACCGAACGACGATTCTGTCGAGGTCGTCCGGGGGGTAGTAGACGAGGCGCTCGGCGAGCTCAAATCGGCTCCTCAGCGGCCCAGTGATCAGCCCGGCCCGGGTCGTTGCCCCAACCAACGTGAACCGCGGCAGGTCCAAGCGGATGGTATGAGCGGAAGGCCCCTTTCCGATCACGAGGTCGAGCTGGAAGTCCTCCATCGCCGGATAGAGGACCTCTTCGACAGTCCTCGGGAGACGGTGGATCTCGTCGATGAACAGGACATCACCGTCCTCCAGGTTCGTCAGGATCGCGGCCAGGTCCCCGGCGCGCTCCAGCGCTGGGCCAGATGTGGGACGCATATTCGCGTCCATCTCGTTGGCGACGACATGAGCGAGGCTTGTCTTGCCGAGGCCCGGAGGCCCGCTCAGAAGGAGGTGCCCCGCCGGCTCCCCGCGGCGGCGTGCCGCTTCGAGCACGATGCCTAGGTGCTCCTTCGACTCGCGCTGCCCCACAAACTCGTCGAGCGAGCGCGGCCTCAGCGACTTTTCGGTCTCCCGCTCCTCGGGGTATGCGGTGGCAGCGAGCACTTGTGGTTCGCTCACGCCAGCACCTTCAGCGCAGACTTGATCACTTCTTCGACCCGATCCTCGGGTGCCGGCTGCAGTTCTCCGAGAACGGCACGTACCTCTCCGGGCGAGTATCCCAGGTTCTCAAGCGCCGAGCGTGCCGCTGCAAGAGCATCCGCTCCCGGGCCGACGACCTGGAGGTCGGGGATCGACAGTTTCTCTTTGAGTTCGAGGATTATGCGCTGGGCAGTCTTCTTCCCAATCCCGGGGATCGAGGAGATCGCCGCGACATCGTCGGTTGCGAGCGTCCGGCGGAACGACTCTGGGCTGAACGCCGAACACACTTGGAGGGCCACCTTCGGGCCGACACCCGAAACGCCGATGAGCGCCTCGAACATCCGCTGCTCCCCCTCGGTTGCGAACCCAAACAGGGCGAGAGCGTCCTCACGGACGTGTACGTGGGTCCACAGGCGGACCTCACTCCCCTCTTCGGGGAGCGCCGATAACGTCGTCGCAGAGCACGCCAATCGATAGCCGACCCCGTTCACCTCGACGAAGCACCCGTCGGGGGTGCGACCGGCCACCCTGCCGCGAACGAACCCGATCATCCGGCCTCCTTTTGTGCCCGGCTAATGGCTCGGGACAGGCCGCTGCGATTGATGTGACAGATGGCGAGGGCGCATGCGTCCGCGGCATCCGGGGGTTTGGGCGCGGACTCGAGCCGCAGCAGCGCGCACACCATGGAGCCGATCTGGTCTTTCGTTGCGCTGCCGAAGCCGACGACGGATTGTTTGACTGCGGTAGGCGTGTAGGTCACGACCTCGAGCCCGGCGCGAGCTGCTCCGGCAAGGACTACACCGGAGGCCTGACCTACCGACATCGCGGTCTTTACGTTGCTGTTGAAGAAGACGCGCTCGACGGCCGCCACCTCGGGACGGAATTGATCGATCACGGCGGCGATCTCCGCTCCGAGATCGGCGAGCCGCTCGGCGGAAGGTTGGTCGCGTGCCGTCTTGATAACCCCGAAGCCGACGGCCACCAGGCCGCCGGCCGACCGCTCGACGACTCCGTATCCCGTCCGGGTCAGCCCCGGATCGATGCCAATGACCCGCACGATCCTCCAGTCAACTCTGCGAATCGAACGCCTGTTCGCAAAGCCTAGCGGAAGCATGGGACGGAATGACGGTTTTTGCTCGGCGCCCGGAAAGACATCGCCGAGGACGGACCGTCCCACGTAGAGCGAGGACGGCGGTGGGCCCGCAGGGCGACTTAAGAACGGTTTGGAGCCTGAGGAGCCCACCGCCGCCCGCAGCATTGAATGGGACGGTCCGAACCGCAGAGCAATATCTAGAGGACGGTGGCCGGGAGGCTGCCGGCTTCCCGGAGCGCCTTGGCGTCGGCGCCGGGGAACTCGCTCAGCGTTCGGTACATCAATGCGTCTGGATCGATCCCTACCGAAGCGGCGTCGGCTTCGGTCAGATGCTCCACCAGCGTCTTCGATGCGAGGATCTGGCCGTCTCTGGCGCTCTGCTGCAGGCGGGCACACTCGTTCACACGGTCGCCCAAAGCGGTCACCTCGAGCCGGCCCCCCGTGACAAGTTGCCCCATGTACAGGCTTCCGCCCCAATGCACCCCGACGTTGATGAGGCATTCCTCCGGCGCGAGTAAGTCGGTCGTCTCCATGACTCCCTTTGCAGCGTCGCGTGCGGCAACCGACATCGCGCGGGCCGCCTCAATCGCCGAGCGGGCCGCGGCCGATGAAGAACCGAGGTCCTCGGCGAGGAAGAAGGCGGTCACGCCGTCACCCGCATGTTTCCCGACGATCCCGGTGTGTCCGATGATCACATCGTCTATCCCCGTGGTGATCGCGCGAATGAGTTTGAAATAGGCAGCACTAGGCAACCGGCGCGAGAGCATTCCCGACATCTGAAGATCCGCAAAAAGGATCGCGGCCTGCCGCCGCCCCGGCTCGACTAGGCGAGCCATCCGTCCGAACATCCCTTCGTCGCCGCGCGCCACCAGGTGGAGGACGGTGGCCGGCAGGGCGGAGCTGAACATGTGGACGGTGCCGAGAAGCTCCCCTGATGAATCGTGCAATCGGGCCCCCACCTGTATCACTCGCACTGGGGATAGGTCGCCCTGTTTGTAGTCGAGCGCCAGGGTGTACAGGAGAGGCGGGGAAGCAGGCTCGACTTCGCCCGTCAAATCGGCGAGCCCGGGTGCCATCCGCTCGATCGCGTCGAGGCCCTCAGGGGTCGTGTTGACGATCCACGGAGCCACCTTTTGCCACGATTCAAATCGGCTCTCGTCCGTGACGGCGTCTGCCCACGTGCCCGACCACCACACCTCGACGATGTGACGGCCGTATCCAAGCTTGGTCTCATCGGTCTCCCCCAGCAGGGCCTTCAGTTCATCGGAAACCCACCGAAGGTGGAGATCCGCGTCGAGGATGGCCGCCGCCCATCCGGTCTTGGCCAGTTCCAGCGCGACCTCGTTGAGACGATCGTCGTCGAGCAGCCGCAGTTCGCCCATAACTAGAAGAAACTAACGCGCGTTCTTCGTGAAATGGCAACTGACCACCGAGGGGTGGGGGTCGATTGCCATTTAAGCCGCAGGTCGGCGGCGCAGCAGCGTCAGGAGGCGAGGGTTGCGAGGACGTCGTCTGAGATGTCGAAGTTCGCGTAGACCTCTTGGACGTCGTCGAGTTCCTCTAGATCGTCGACGAGCTTCAGCAGCTTCTTGGCGTCGCCCCCCTCGAGTGCGACCGTCGTCTTCGGGACCATTGTGAGGTCGGCCGATTCGATCGTCACCCCAGCCGCATCGAGTGCTTCCCGTACCGGCTTGAGTGCATCCGTGGGAGTCACTACCTCGATGGACTCCTCCGACGTGCGCACGTCCTCCGCACCGGCGTCTGCAGCGATAAGGAAGACCTCGTCTTCGTCGGCTCCGCCGCTGCGCGACACGATGACGATCCCCTTGGGTTCGAACATCCAGGCAACGGCTCCCGGTTCGGCGAGTTTTCCCTGCCGCGCGTTGAAGACACTTCGAACATCCTGGGCGGCTCGATTGCGGTTCGAGGTGAGGCACCGAACGAGGACCGCAACACCGGCGGGACCGTATCCCTCGTACGTTGTCTCCTCGTACGTCTCGCCCTCGAGTGCCCCGGTGCCCCGTTTGATTGCGCGCTCGATGTTGTCGTTGGGGACCGAGGCAGCCCTGGCCTTCTGGACCGCCGTCGCGAGAGTCGGATTTCCCTCGATGTTCCCCCCGCCCTCGCGCGCCGAGACCTCCACGAATCGAAGCAGCTTGCCCCAGAGTTTCGAGCGCTGCGCGTCGTTGGCGCCCTTCTTCCGTTTGATCGTCGACCACTTCGAGTGTCCCGACATCAGCCACAAACCTCTCTTACGAAGTACTCGTGGACCCTCGGATCCCCGGTCATCTCCGGGTGAAATGAGGAGGCAAGCAAGTGTCCCTGCCGAACGACTACCGGATGTCCGTCGTGCTCGCCTAGTACCTGCACGCTATCGCCGATCTCTTCGACCAACGGCGCCCGGATGAACACTGCACGGAACCCCTCGATGTCCGCGACGCGGACATCCGCCTCAAACGAGTCCACCTGCCGCCCGTAAGCGTTCCGCCGCACCGTGATGTCCATAACGTTCAGTCTCAGTGGCGCAGAGTGCTCCCCCGGCACGCCGCGAGCCATCAAGATCATGCCCGCACACGTTCCGTATAGCGGCATCCCAGCGTGGGCGCGGTCGGCCAGTGGCCCCAGCAGACCAAAGCGATCCAACAGCTTGCCGATCGTTGTCGACTCGCCGCCTGGAAGGACGAGAGCGTCCATCGAATGCAGCTCCGCCGGTCTCTTCACAACCACGGGCGTTGCCCCGGCCGACTCGAGGGCACGCATGTGCTCGCGCACATCTCCTTGAAGCCCGAGCACTCCGACCTTCATTGCTACCAGCCCCGCGTGGCCAGACGCTCCTCGGGACGCAGGTCCGTCAGGTTGATTCCGACCATCGCCTCTCCGAGGCCACGAGACACCTTCGCAATGATCTCGGGATCGGAGTAGTACGTCGTCGCCTCGACGATCGCCCGGGCCCTAACGGAAGGATCACCCGACTTGAATATTCCCGACCCAACGAAGACCCCGTCCGCACCGAGCTGCATCATGAGTGCGGCATCCGCCGGCGTGGCAATACCGCCCGCAGTGAACAGCACGACCGGCAGCCGCCCCATCCCTGCAATCTCACGGACGAGTTCGTATGGAGCACGCAGTTCTTTCGCTGCACTCATCAGTTCTTCCGGCGACAGGGTCGTCAGCCGCTTCATTTCGGATGTGATTGAGCGCATGTGGCGAACCGCTTCCACGACGTTCCCGGTGCCGGCCTCGCCCTTCGAACGGATCATCGCCGCACCTTCGCCGATTCGTCTCAGTGCTTCTCCCAGGTTGGTGGCCCCGCAAACGAACGGGACCGTGAAGTCCCACTTGTTCACGTGATGTGCTTCATCCGCCGGAGTCAGGACCTCGGATTCGTCGATGTAGTCCACGCCAAGCGACTGGAGAACCTGAGCTTCGACGAAATGACCGATGCGGCATTTCGCCATGACTGGGATCGAAACCGCTTCGGTGATCTCGGTGATCTTTTCGGGATCCGCCATACGGGCAACCCCGCCCTCGGCGCGAATGTCCGCAGGCACGCGCTCGAGGGCCATCACTGCGACCGCCCCGGCCTCCTCGGCAATCAGCGCTTGCTCCGCGTCGGTCACGTCCATGATGACGCCGCCCTTGAGCATCTCCGCCAGACCGCGCTTCACACGGAGGCCACCGGTTTCCCGCGTTGTCTCACTCATGACATCTCCTAACAACGATCGAAAGAGAGAAACGCTTCCATGGGGCGGACGAAGCGTCCACGAGTCCCGAAAAGGGCCCTGACCAGCGAATTCTCCGAGCAAACGAGTCTACCAGCAGGGCTCATCCGGCGGCACCTCGCCGGCGCGAGAGATGGCAACTGACCACCAGAAGGTGGGGGTCGATTGCCATTTCGGGACTTGCCGGTAACGATCGCTCTAGTCGAAGGAGACCTTGCCCTTTACCTCCCCCGCCGGGGAGGGGACGAGTTCGATCCAAGTTGGTCCCTCGGCAAAACTCAGCGGCTTGCCGTCCTTGCCCTTGTAGACTGGGGGCCGCCCAACCTTTCCGGTCGACCACCGCCCCTTGATCACCTTGCCGTCACGGAACAACAGCAGCTTGCCCTTGGCGTTCGCCAGGGCGATGTCCGGGGATGGACTGCCCGTCACATCGACGATCGTGTTCGAGTTGTCGACCTTGACGAGCTGTACGAGAACGTTGGACACCTCGATCTGATCGCCGACAGAGGTCATAAACGGTGCTCCCGCCTCGGATCGCTGCCACGCCCCGCCGCTCCACTTGTACTCGATTGTGTTCGAGTCGGTGAAGTTGAGCGCCACGGACCGCGCCGACTTCGCCTTGGTCCCCACAGGCCCGAAGGCAAAAGCGTCGAAGGAAGGTGGCGGCAGCTTTCCTCCGATAGCTGTCTTCAGGAGTTTCTTGGTGTTTACAAAGAGTGAATGAATCGAAATAAGGCCGGGCGGATCGCGAAACAGAGCATCGGTTGAGTCCTCGTCGAGATAGACCATCTTGCGTTTGACCATTTCGGCCTCAACGATGGCATTCGATCCCGACGCGGCAAGCAACCGCGTGTACGGCAGCGCGATCTTTGGATCGTCGAAGCGACCACTCCGGACCGGACCGGCCTTCGTGCTTGCTCCGCAGTGATAGATGGCCAAGAAACGAGTGATGCCGCCCTCAACACGCTCCTCGAACACGAGGTCGGCGAGCTCCAGCCCGCTCTGGGGACGAGCGGAGGGGCTGTTTTCGATCTTGACGG
>DASQUP010000192.1:0-4584 GCA_035641235.1 Actinomycetota bacterium | reverse complement strand
TGGACCTCGGGGTCGGTGACCCCCTGCTCGGCCTTGAAGACGATGTCCGCGGTGTCCCCGGCGAACTGCGGGAAGCGCTCCTCGAGGAGGTCGAACGCCTCCTGGGAGTCCGCTCCCGGAAGGGAGAAGTCCTCCGAGTAGTCGCCCCCGGCGGATCCCTGCAGTGTTAGGGCACCCACCAGGAATACGATCCAGAACAGAAGCATGAGCCAGCGACGGCGGTAGCTAAAGCGCGCGAGTCGTTCAAGCATGTTTTGTGATCTCCACGTGAATAGACGGGAATGGGCCCACTTCGGACCTTAACCGCAGGCCACTGCCGCGGATTCCCGGTTTCTATGAGGTTCCCGCGAATAAATTGTTTCCGACCGCAATGCTTACTAAGTGTTAGCTCCCCTAAGTGATGTAGAGCCTCACGTAGAAGATTGCGAAGTAGATCACAAATGCGCAAGCGGCTATGTACATCATCGGGGATACCTCGTTGCCCTTGCCGCGCACCAGCTTGATGAACACATATGAGACGAATCCCGCTCCGATCCCGTTGGTAATCGAATAGGTGAACGGCATCAACACGATCGTCAGAAATGCCGGGATCGCCAGCTCGAGGTCGTCCCACGGGAGCTCGCGGACGGTCGTCATCATGAGGAAGCCGACGAGCACAAGTGCGGGAGCCGCGGCCTGGAACGGAACCATCACGGCGAGCGGCGAGAAGAAAACCGCCAAGAGGAACAGGACGCCGACGGTCACGGACGTAAGGCCGGTCCGCCCGCCGTCGGCGATGCCCGACGCACTCTCGATGTAGGTCGTGTTCGAGGATGCCGAAAAGGCGCCTCCCAGTGCAGCGGCCGCCGAGTCGACCTGCAGCACCTTGTCGACGTCGGGGAGCCGTCCCTCAGAGTCGAGCGCTCCCATCTCGCGGCCGAGGCCGACGGCCGTGCCCATCGTGTCGAAGAAGTCCGACAGCATCAGTGTGAAAACCGCAAGCACGGCTGCGATGAATCCCATTTCCGCAAAGAAGCCGAACGAGAAGTTGCCGATCAGTTCGAAGTTCTCGCCTGCTGGGAAGTCGGCGACCTTCCCGAAGTTGGCCGATGCGCCAAATCCCTGACCATCTAGGAACGCCTCGTTCACGATCACGGCCAGAATCGTCGACGCGAAAATCCCGATCAGCAGCGCTCCTTTGACCTTGCGAAGGTACAGCCACACGATCAGCAGAAGGCCGACGATGAACACCGTGACCGGCCACCCCTGCAGTTCACCCCCGGTGCCCAACGTAAGGGGCGGCGCAGGTTGCTGCGTCGAGGTAACAAAGCCTGCGTCCACGAAGCCGATCACTGCGATGAACAGTCCGATCCCCACCGCGATCGCGCCTTTGAGTGCCAGGGGAACGGCGTCCATCACGGCCTGCCGGAATTTCGTCAGCACGAGGATGAGGATGATTATTCCCTCCATCACGACCACACCCATCGCCTCGGGCCAGGTGAGATTGTTGGCCCCCACCAGTTGGAAGGCCACGACCGCGTTGAGGCCGAGACCCGCGGCTATCGCGAACGGATAATTGGCGTAGGCGCCCATCGCGATTGAAGTGATTCCGGCCACCAGGGCCGTGACGGTGAGCACCGCTTCCGGGGACAACGTCGTGCCCGTGCGATCTGGTAACGCCGTCAGGATCGAGGGATTAACGAAGAGGATGTAGGCCATCGTCATGAACGTGGTGACGCCGGCGAGGATCTCGGTCCTGACCGTGGAGCCCCGATCGGTGATCTTGAAGTAGCCGTCCAGGCCACTCCCCCTGCGCCTCGCAACAGTTCGAGCCACGGTCTCCCCCTTATTCATTCACAGCCCGAATGGCCGGTCGCTTCAGTAATATCAAGCCGCCGCCGCCAATCCAAGCATCGAAAATCGGCAGGCGCGCAGGACCGGCTCTGTCCCGAGATGGCAATCGAGCCCCACCCCTTGGAGGTGATTTGCCATTTCGGGAAAATAAACAGGCCGCCCACAGCAAGGGGCGGCCTGTTTGTGTATGCCGGCGATTAGCCCACCGCGATGGCCTTCTTTTTGACGTTTACGAAGAGCTGAATCCGCTTGCGGCCCTGCACGACCTGATCGAGCACCTTGGAGGCCTGGGCCTTGGTCCTCCTGCCTCCAATCATGGCGCGCAGTTCATCGTTCCTGGCCTCGTTCTCGAGTGCGGCAACGAGCTCGTCGAAGTTATCGATCTTGTTGCCGAGTTCGTCGGTGCATTGGTTCGAGAAGAAACACCAGACACCGCCTCCGAAGTCGCCGCCGCGGATCTGAAGAATCTCCGAGCCGCGCGCGGACCTCGGCACCCGCAGTGAGAGATCGACGACTCGGTTGGACGACGAATCGAACGACTCGAGTGTGACGCGAAGGCGGACCCTGTCGCCACGGCGCACGTCCAGGAACTTGGTGTTGCGGAATTTCCCACCGTTGCGGGCGACCTTGACGGTCTTGATCTTGTACTGGCGAAGATCGTCGTCGACTTCGGCGGTGACGTCGACACCGGTGAATTCGATCTCCTCGAAATTGTTCTGCTGGAGCGTAAACAAGTGCCGTTCCAGATCCCATAGGGAGTCAAACGAGATGTCGTAGGGCGAAACGTATTTGTTCGAACGATTGAGCTCCCATGTCTCGCCCGATTTCGTAGTGCCGGTGACCGTCCAGCTGAGGCTCGAGCTTCCCTCTCCGATGGCATCGAAGACCACATCGATGTTCGAGAACATGTGCGTAAATGCCAGCCCCGGCACCCACTCCGACAAGACGACCTGCGTGAGGCCCGCTCGCGTCTTGTTCAGATCAGGGACGGAGACCGTCGAGGTGATGTCGATCAACTCCGGCAGCTCACCGAGGTTCGCTCGTATCGCCGCAAGGCGGTCCTGATCGACCACACCGATCAGGCCGTCGACGGTGCCGACCTTAAATGGCGCAAAGGTCGGATCGTCGATCACAGCGATAACGCTGGACTGATTGGCACCCATCCTCGTTGCACCTTCGAAGAAGAAGGGATGCCCGAAGGCGAGCGCCTGGCCGTTGCAGACGGCCGTAGTTGTGCCGATACCCGCCGCCGTCACGTCGCCGTAGCTGAGCGCAGCGGCAAATGAGTCGCCCGCACCAGTACTGCCCGGCGCGCCGATGTTCCCAGTCGAGCCCGACGATCCCGAGAAGGGGATCAACGGAAGGCCCTCGCGTTCGATCGTCTCCCGCAAGGCTTTGAGACGAGGCCCGGACACGCCTGAGACCCCAAAGGGCACCATGAGCCGGTCGAAGCTGGAGACCTTGGCGGCCGATACCCCCGCCCGCGCCGCTATCCGGGCACTCTGCTTCTGGGTCAGCTCCACCGTCTCCGGAACGGCGAGGGATTGGAACGCGGGCGTGGCGCTGTTGTAGGAAAGGACGTCCATCATGTCCGACGCCGGGGTCAGGCCACCGATCTTGGATGGCCCGAACGACAAGCCGTAAGCGACCGCCCCAACCAGTTTGCCGTTGATGTAGACGGGCGAGCCAGACATGCCGGACCATATCCCTCCAGCCTTGTCGATGGCAGGACTCGAGGTCTCGACGATGATCATGTCGCGGCCGACGGCGATTCCGTCGGGCAGTACGCCGAGGATCTCCACGTTGAAGGACTGTGGAGTCGTCCCACTCGATACCGTGTAGCCGGTCGCTGTCATCCCCGGCTGGAGCTGGCTCGTCGGCATAACCGTCGGGCAGTCGATGGGCGCAGCCGCGGACTGTGGGGCTGCCCCATTCGGCGCCGCCGAGGACACAGAGGACAGACCTGCCACCACCAAACCTGAGCAAGCAATGCCGGCGACCATCTTGCGGACCCGGCGCCTTCGGATTCTCACTCTCACCTTTGCCTCCCAACTAGGTCCCGCTTAATGCGGAACATGACACGAGAGAAGACAGAAGCTCGGATACTGCAATCCGGGCAATCGTCGACACTCAGACGCTCCGCCAGAGACAAAGGTTGCACAAGGGCTTCGGGCAGACTTTGGGTTTCGTGCAAGTGGGCCGGCCCGGCTTCCTTGGCACAGAGGCGGCAATAGGTACGTGGCCTCCGTGCCAAAGAGCCTCGGCCCTCCGTCGCTCCGCGCTAGAAAGAGGCGCCTAACACTTCACCTTTGGGTTCCACATGGCGAACATGCCCGACGGGTTCGACTTCCAGATCCACGCGTGCAGGGCGTAGAAGTCCGGGATGCCGTAGCGGTTCGGCTCCGCGACGAGATCGAACGTCTGGCCGAACAACACAGGAGGCTCGGTGTTGCCGGCGTCCTCCCAGTCCGCTTTGAACGTGAGGTACTCAACTGCGACGAGCTTCAGGCTCCCGTCGCGGCGCGGCTCGTAGACGATGACCTCGGGCGCAGCAGGATCCACGACACCGTCGAGCAGATCGGGATTGAGGTAGTGGGTTTCCATCGCGCCGGCACCCGGCTCGTCGATGCAGGTCGCTCCGCTGAGGTCGGACACGACGGCCGTGTAGCCGTCGCTCTCGGCTGCCTCAACCTCGTGGTAGGCCGCGGTTGCGTGGCGTGCCTGACGCACGTCCGGATGGGGTCCGATGCC
>DASQUP010000191.1:0-8871 GCA_035641235.1 Actinomycetota bacterium | reverse complement strand
CACGGAGAACGGGCGCCGGAGTATGTGGGAGCTGTCTTCGGGGAGCCGAATGTTGATGAACTGGCCGGGTCGCGAGAGCTCTCCAATCTCTGGCGAGACGATCGTCAGCGAGTGATACTTTTCGCCGTACTTCTTGTGGCCCAGGATCTCGCCGCTTGCCCTAAGCATGATGGTGACCCGCCCCCCAATCACTCACTCTGCTTGTGGTGCGGATCACTGGGAGACCCTTCCTGCACGATCCTTGGCCAGGTATTCCTGAAGCGGGGCGACGTTCACTTCGCCGGAGATTAGTGCCTCGATGGCCTGGACCGCAGCGAACATGCCCGGCATCGTCGTGCAGGAAGGAACCCCCGCCTCGACCGCTGCCGTACGGATGAAGTACCCGTCCGATCGCGCCCCCCGGCCGAAGGGGGTGTTGAAGACCATTTCGATCTCCCCCGCCGAAATACGCTCCACTACATCGCGCTCCCCCGCGAGTCGGACCCCAGAGACCTTCCCGGCGACCTCGACGTCCACCCCGGCGCGCCGCAGCACTCCCGCCGTTCCCCTGGTCGCCACGAGATTGAAGCCTAGTTCGGCCAGTCGTTTGGCCGGGAATATCACCGAGCGTTTGTCGGGGTTGGCGACCGATACGAACACGGTTCCCTTCGTCGGGAGATGGACACCCGCTCCGACTTCCGCCTTGGCGAACGCGAGCCCAAAACTCCGGTCGATACCCATGACCTCTCCGGTCGATCTCATCTCGGGACCGAGCACAGAATCGACTCCTGGAAAACGTTCGAAGGGCATCACAGCTTCTTTGACAGCGACGTGCGGGAGGCCCTCGTGTCCAACCGAACGTTCCGGGAGTTGGCCTTCGGCGCGCAGTTCTGCGATCGTCGCCTCGGCCATAACCCGCGCCGCCACCTTGGCAAGCGGTATCCCGGTGGCCTTGGAGACGAAAGGCACCGTCCTCGATGCGCGCGGATTCGCCTCTAGGACGAACACCTCCTCCCCTTTAACTGCGAACTGAATGTTGATGAGCCCGCGCACTCCGAGCGCACGGGCCAGCGCGTCGGTGTGCTCGAGAACCGTGGCAACCTGATCGTCACCGAGCGTGAAAGGCGGCAGCACGCACGCCGAGTCCCCGGAATGGATCCCTGCCTCCTCGATGTGCTCGAGGACTCCGCCGATGAAGAGCTCCGTCCCGTCGAAGACTGCGTCGCAATCGATCTCGACCGCGCCCTCGAGAAAGCGATCCACGAGAACCGGATGGGACGGCGACACGTCGACCGCCGTCGACATGTAGCGCTCAAGCGAGGACTCTTCGTAGACGATCTCCATTGCCCGGCCGCCGAGCACGTAGCTGGGACGAAGCAGAACCGGATAACCGATCGAGGCGGCTACCGCTCGCGCCTCTGCTATCGAGCGCGCCACTCCGTTGGGCGGATGCGGCAACCGAAGATCGGCCACGAGCTCCCCGAAGCGCTTGCGATCCTCGGCCCGGTCGATGGACTCTGGAGAGGTTCCGAGGATCTTCACACCCGCCCCGGCGAGCGCACCGGCGAGCTTGAGCGGCGTTTGCCCCCCGAGCTGCACGATCACTCCGTCGGGCTGTTCGCGCTCGACGACGTTCATGACGTCTTCGAAGGTGAGCGGCTCGAAGTACAACCGATCGGAAGTGTCATAGTCGGTCGACACTGTTTCCGGATTGCAGTTCACCATGATGGTCTCGAAGCCGGCATCCCTGAGAGCGAACGCAGCATGGACGCAGCAGTAATCGAACTCGATGCCCTGACCGATACGGTTCGGTCCGGAACCGAGGATCATGACCTTGCGGCGCACCGAGTCCCGCACTTCGTCTTCGTCCTCATAGGTCGAATAGTGATAGGGGGTCGACGCTTCGAACTCCGCTGCGCAGGTGTCGACGGTCTTGAATGTCGGGGTCACGCCGAGTGCGATGCGGCGAGCCCGCACCGTCTCTTCCGTAGTCCGGGTCGCCGCAGCGATCTGGGCATCCGAGAACCCAAGTCGTTTGAGTGTGCGCAGGTCGCCGGCATCGAGTGACTCGAGCGAACCGGCTGTTTCTACGGTCCTTCTCGCCTCGGCGATGCGGGCTATCTGCCGGACGAACCAGACGTCGATCGAACTCGTTTCGGCGGCTTCCTCGGGAGACATTCCTCCGTACAGCGCGGCCTCCACCTGGCGGAGGCGCACCTCAGTCGGTACTCCAATGGTCGCCGGATCGTCGAGCGCAACAACCGCGCTGAAGTCGCGCTCGAGTGAACGGAAACCCTTCTGCAGCGCTTCGGCGAAGGTTCGCCCGATAGCCATCACCTCACCCACGGACTTCATCTTCGTGCCGAGCCGCGGATCAGCGCCGGGGAACTTCTCGAACGTCCAGCGCGGGATCTTGACGACGACGTAATCGATGCTCGGCTCGAACGATGCCGGTGTGAGGCGAGTGATGTCGTTCGTGATCTCGTCAAGCGAGTAGCCGACTGCGAGCTTCGCAGCGATCTTTGCGATTGGGAACCCCGTTGCCTTCGACGCCAGGGCGCTGGATCGGGAGACCCGGGGATTCATCTCTATGACGACTCGCCTGCCGGTGTCCGGATGTACTGCGAACTGAACGTTCGAACCGCCCGTCTCTACCCCGATGGCGCGCATCACGCGCGCACCGTCGTCGCGCATCGCTTGGTACTCGACGTCGGTCAGGGTCATCGCCGGCGCTACGGTTATCGAGTCGCCGGTGTGCACACCCATCGGGTCGACGTTCTCAATCGAACACACCACGACCACGTTGTCGTTGTGGTCGCGCATGAGTTCGAGCTCGAACTCCTTCCATCCTTCGATCGACTCCTCGACCGAGACCTCGCCGATGCTCGAGAGGCGGATCCCTTCGGCAGCGACGGCCCGCAGCTCTTCCGGCGTGCGGACAACGCCGGAGCCGCCCCCGCCGAGGACGTAACTCGGTCGTACGATCACCGGATAGCCGAAACGTTCGGCGGCCTCCTCGGCCCCCTCGATCGAGTAGGCAAACTCCGCCAGCGGAACGTCGAGTCCGGCCTCGACCATCGTCTGCCGGAACAGGCGACGGTCTTCGGCGCGCCGGATCGATTCCGTTCCCGCACCGATCAGCTCGCATCCCGTGGCCTCGAATACGCCGGCCCGAGCCAGGTCCATCGCAACGTTGAGCCCGGTCTGCCCGCCGAGCGTCGGTAGGCAGGCGTCGGGTCGTTCCCGCTCGATGATCTTCGTGACGTACTCGGCCGTGATCGGTTCGACGTATGTCGCGTCTGCAAACTCCGGATCGGTCATGATCGTCGCGGGATTCGAGTTGACGAGCACGACCTCGTAACCCTCATCGCGCAAAACCTTGCATGCCTGCGCTCCCGAGTAATCGAACTCGCAGGCCTGACCGATGACGATCGGCCCGGAACCAATGACGAGGATCTTGTACAGGTCGGCGCGCCGGGGCATCAGCCGTCTCCCCAAGCCACGATCTCGATGCGGTTGCCGGCGGGGTCCCGTGTGAAGAAACGCCGGCGTCCGGGGATGACGCGAGCCTGCTCGATGTGGCACCGTGCCGCCCGCAGCCCTTCGACGGCCGCGTCGAAGTCGTCGACGACGAGGCAGAAGTGGGCCTTCTCGGGCGGGTTCTGCGGAGCAACCGCGACGTGTACCTGTTGCTCCCCCGCTTTTAGCCATCCACCGCCCACACCCGCGCCCTCCGGCTTTTCGACTTCCCGGAGCCCGAGTGCCTCCCGGTACCACGCCACGACGACGTCGGCGAGCTCCTCCGGCGCCGTGACCGTGACGTGGTCGAGCCCGGTGACCCGAAGCGGAGTCATTAGCGCCGCTTTGCTCCTTTGGCCTCCGCAGCGCGCTGGTCGCGCGCCTTCTTCTTGCGCCGCCGTTCCTTCTTCCATCTGATCGATCGTCTGTCGCCTCGTCCCAATGTCACTCCCTTCCAAGCTCTACGGGCTCGAATCTGTCTATCAGGTTGTGGAACTGCTCGAACAGATAGCGGGAGTCGTGCGGTCCCGGACCCGACTCGGGGTGGTACTGCACGCTGAAGGCCGTCCCGTCCACAGCGAGCCCCTCGACCGTCGAATCGTTGAGGTTGACGTGCGTGAGGCGGGCTTTCGTGTCCTCGATCGAAGCCGGGTCGACGGCAAAACCGTGGTTCTGGCAGGTGATCTCGACGCGCGGATGGTCCGTCCTCTTCACGGGGTGGTTCCCGCCCCGGTGGCCGAAGGGCAGCTTGAACGTCAGCGCTCCCAGGGCGAGCCCGAGGATCTGGTGGCCGAGACAGATTCCGAACACGGGGACCTTGCCGAGAAGATCGGCGACGGCGTCGACCGCGTAGGTCACCGGCCCCGGGTCCCCCGGGCCGTTCGACAGGAACACCCCGTCGTATCCGCCACTTAGAACCTCTTCGGCCGACGTTGTTGCCGGGACCACCGTCACGTCGCTTCCCGAGGCGACGAGCAGGTCGAGGATGTTCTGCTTGAGGCCGAAGTCGTAGGCCGCGATGCGATGGACGTCGCCCGTCCGCTCGGCGAGGAGGGCGCTCGTCGAGTGCTCGCGCTCTCGTCCCGCCGCGTAGCCGTACTCGGCGCGCCCCGCGAGCAGGTCGGCGTTCCATTCATACGGCACGTCGACGCTGACCTCGCGGGCCAGATCCCGTCCGACGAGTCCGGGAGCCGCTCGGGCGACGTCGACCAGTTCATGGGGGTCCCTTATCTTCGACGAGACCGCGCCCTGCATGGCACCCGCTGTGCGGATGTGACGCGTCAAGCGGCGCGTGTCCACCTCCGATATTCCGGGGATGCCGTGTCCCGCGAGGTATTCGTCGAGAGATCCCGTCGCGCGCCACGAGGAGAACGACTCGCTCAACTCCCGCACGACAAACCCACTTACCCACGGACGCCGGGACTGGTCGTCGAACTCGTTTGTCCCCGTGTTGCCGACCTGCGGCGCGGTCATCGTCACGATCTGACCGTGATAGCTGGGATCGGTGAGGATCTCTTGATAGCCGGTCATCCCGGTGTTGAAACAGACCTCGCCGGTCACAGTTACCGGCGCCCCGAAAGCCACTCCGCGAAAGATCGTTCCGTCTTCGAGGGCCAGCAGCGCCGGAGGGCGCGAGGACCTCATACGAGCGCCCCCCTAATTAGCGCACCATCGCGCACGGTCTGGCGTCCGCGGAAGAACGTGTGCACCACCTTGCCCGTCACCGAACGGCCGCCGAAGGGAGTGTTCTTGCTGCGCGACTGAAACTTCATGGGATCGACGGTCCACGTCGCATCTGGGTCGAACACGACGAGGTTCGCGGGGCGCCCGGCTGTGACTGGACCCCCCTGCGCTTCGAGGCCGAGGATGCGGGCGGGCGTGCTCGACATCCGCTCGATAAGTTGCATCAGCGACATGTGTCCGGGGGCGACCAGCTCCGAGATCCCCAGCGCCAGCGCGGTTTCGAGTCCCACGAGTCCCGGCGGCGCGTACTGGAACTCGACGTCTTTTTCTTCGAGTGCGTGCGGGGCGTGATCCGTGGCGATCGCATCTATGGTGCCGTCGACGAGACCCTCGATCACGGCGGCACGATCCACTTGTGTCCTCAGGGGCGGGTTCACCTTGGCGTTCGGGTCATATCCGGTAAGTGCATCGTCGGTCAGCGTGAAGTGGTGCGGGGTAGCTTCGGCGGTGACCGGCAAGCCCTCTGCTTTGGCGCGCCGGACGGCGTCGACCGTTACCGCCGTCGACACATGCAACAGGTGCAACCGGCAACCGGTGATCTTGGCCAGCGCGATGTCGCGCGCCGCCATCAACTCCTCGGCGGCCGCCGGAATTCCGCGCAGGCCGAGCTCCGCCGAACGATTCCCCTCGTGCATATGACCGCCCGCGGACAGCGCCGCGTCCTCGCAGTGTTCCGCATAGATCGCGCCGAACGCGCTCAGGTATTCCATCGCCCGGCGCGCGAACAGGGCGTTCTGAACGCCGTGCCCGTCGTCGGTGAAGAGCGTCACGCGCGCGGCCGACCGCGCCATCTCGCCGAGATCCCCCATCTTTTCACCGCCGAGGCCGCGGCTCAGCGCTCCGGCCACGACCACCTCGACGAGGCCGGCTTCGCGGCCGAGCGCCCACACCTTCTCGACCACCGCAGCAGTGTCCGCCACGGGGTCTGTGTTAGGCATCGCGCACACAGCCGTGTACCCGCCGGCCGCGGCCGCTGCCGAAGCCGTCGCGATCGTTTCCTCGTCCTCTCGCCCCGGCTCGCGCAGGTGCGTGTGCATGTCGACGAGACCGGGTCCCACGATGTACCCAGTCGCGTCTAGAACATCGGCGTCAGGTGCCGAGAGGTTCGGACCGACGTTCGCGATCACTCCGTCGGCCACGACAACGTCGGCCACGGCATCGGTTCTGGATGCGGGGTCGACCACACGCCCGCCCGCTATCAGGTAGGCGCTCATGCCTCCGCCCCCGCGATCGCCACTTCTTGGTGCTTGCCTCCGAGCATCAGGTACAGAAGACTCATTCGGACGGCCAGCCCGTTCGAGACCTGGTCCAGGATGATGGAACGCGGCAATTCAGACACGTCGGCCGCGATCTCGACGCCTCTGTTCATTGGACCCGGATGCATTACGAGCGCGTGGGGCGGCATCTTTGCCACGCGTCGTGCGTCGAGCCCCCACAGCGCTGCGTACTCCCGCAGGGTTGGAAAGAGTTGTTCTGACTGGCGCTCCTGTTGAACGCGCAGCAAGTAGCAGACGTCGAGATCCGGCAGGACCGTGTCGAAGTCGGATGTGACTTTCACTCCCCACGCTTCTGCCCGCGGCGGTATTAGAGTCGGCGGTCCCACGAGTACGACGTCGGCGCCCATCGTGACGAGCCCTTTGACGTTCGACCGGGCAACGCGCGAGTTGATGATGTCGCCCACGATCGCCACGCGCAGGCCGTCGAACTCCTTGAAGTGCTCGCGCATCGAAAAGAGGTCCAGCAACGCCTGGGTCGGATGTTCGTGAGAACCGTCACCCGCGTTCAGAACGCTGGCTTGCACCCAGCGTGAGAGCTGCAGCGGCGCGCCGGACGATCCGTGGCGGACGACGATCGCGTCAACGCCCATCGCCTCGAGAGTCCACGCGGTGTCCTTGAACGACTCCCCTTTGGCCACACTCGACTTGGAATCGGCAGAGAAGTTGATGACGTCTGCCGAGAGGCGCTTGGCTGCGAGTTCGAACGAGATGCGGGTGCGAGTAGAGGCCTCGTAGAAGAGGTTGCAGACCGTTCGGCCGCGGAGAGTCGGAAGTTTCTTTATCGGCCGGTCGGTCACCTGCCGCAGTGACTCGGCGGTGTCGAGGATCGTTGTGATGTCCTCGGCCGAAAGCTGATCCATCGACAGCAAGTGTTTGTGCATCAGCGATACTCCCCAATCATGACGGCGTCCTCCCCGTCGATCTCGGTGAGGTGGACCTTGACGATCTCGTCCGATGAAGTCGGAAGGTTCTTGCCGACGTGGTCGGCGCGGATCGGCAACTCCCGGTGCCCGCGGTCCACGAGCACGGCCAAACTCATCGAGCGAGGTCGGCCGAGGTCGAGGACCGCATCGAACGCGGCTCTGATAGTGCGGCCGGTGTACAAGACGTCGTCCACCAGCACCACGACGCGCCCGTCGACATCGGACGGCACGGTCGTCGACTCGAGACTGCGCGGGCCACGGAGCGCGACATCGTCGCGGTACAACGTCACATCCAGCGCGCCTGAGGGGAGGTCAACTCCCTCGAAGGAAGCGATCGACGAGGCGATCCGGTCCGCGAGCGGCGCGCCGCGCGTGCGGATGCCCACGATGACGAGATCGTCGGTGCCCTTGTTGCGCTCGACGATCTCGTGTGAGATGCGCGTCAGGGCGCGCCGGATGTCCTCGGGGGTCATGACGGTTGTTTTGACGTGAAAGCTTGCTGCCGAGTGCGAAGCCTGCTCGGCTCCGGGCATCAAAAAACGCCTCCCGGGCAGGGAGACGTGCATGCATGCGTATTCGCCATTCGCCACTCCTTCCCGGCCTCGCAGGGCCGGCTTTAAAGGACGGTCGGTCCGTCGCAGGCTACACCGCGCGCCCTGCGGCCCTCAACAACCGCCCTGCACTTTGGCGGTGAGTTCAGCCTGACACCGCCCTCCGGTTCCATCGCGCGCCCGGGCCGGCGCGCTGCCCTTTCTCAGGGGAATCCACCGGACATAGTTCGGATAGATCCCCCGAGTTGTCCCCCGCCAAGTCCCGCAGTGCCGCGGCGTCTGGGCTCCCCGGGTCAGGGCGGCCCACGCTCGCCATCCGGCGGCGGCCCGCGTTTCCCAGCCGGAGGCGGCGTCGCCAACTTTCCGGTTTTGCGGTCGCGTTTGGTTTTCTCCTCATGGCACGGATCGCAGCGCCACTCGAGGTTGGTGGTCGAGGATAGCCCACCGACATTGCGGGGTTCGACGTGATCGCGTTCGGGTCTGAACCGGTTGCCGCAGTCCACGCACTTCACGCCGTCGAATTCCGGCGGCGGCCCGAGTTCCAGGGCCCTCTGGACGTCGACGGGGATGTTTTTCGTCCACCGTTTGAAGTGCCGGAGGTCTACTCCATCGAAGAACACGCCGTTCAGGAACGCGTCCCCTGCGATCTCCTGGGCAACATCGGGGGGAATCGGCCCGACACCCGGAATCTTGCAGAACTCGCCATCCTTGACGTCCTTCCAACCCCGCTGAGCAACTTCGTGACTGACAAGCACGACGAGCTCGGGCCGGGTCGTGCGGCCCTTGCCGTTGCCGGACAGCATCTTGGCGTAGGCGTCTGCGAGTAGGGTCGGAGCGGGGCGCCGCTCCGCCGTTACCGACGGTCGGTTTCCCCGCTCC
>DASQUP010000190.1:0-5049 GCA_035641235.1 Actinomycetota bacterium | reverse complement strand
GGGCTGGATATCCGGAGAGCTATAGGTCATCAATCGTTTCCCACGTCTCCTCTAGGTTGGCCACCAGGGTTCCCGAGCCGAGGTTCTCGAGGAACACCGCGAGAACATCATCTTGCTCGGTAGCCGATCGAGACCGGATCGACTGAATGCCCAGAGCGTGAGCGGCCTCTCCTATACTTCTAGTCAACGAGAGATCCTCTCCCACCAAGTCCGGCACGGCGAGGCCGAGTTGCTCCAGCATCGAAGCATCGGTGAGATCGACGATGCGATCAAGCCCGACTTCGTACCTGAAGAGCTGGCGAGGAAGCAGGCCCTCGGGCCCGATCGCATGCCTGTTCCCTGCCCTCAGAAACTCGGCCACCGTGCATGCCCGCGTCGTGCACAGGTAGAGGACGGGAAAGCTCCGCGGAGGATTAAAACGGCCCCCGCGCCGACGCGCTCCCTCGCCGCTCAATGGATCGTATTTCGGCGCCTGCTGCCTAAAACCGTCGCCTCGAAAGGGCCTCGTGGGAAGCTTGGCTACGAGCGCCGGATCGAGATCTGTCATTTGGCCGCGATCAAGCCGTGACGCCCTCTGCCAGCGCCATGATCGAGTCGATCACCCGCTGATACTCGCCCCGAGCGACGACGTCGAGGGGTTTCTCATAGCCGAGATCGGGATTCGGGCTCCGCAGCCATAGGCGCGCCGGCTGCTCCCTCAGCACGCCCCGCAGAAGATCGACCACGGCCTTGAGCTCCAGGAGGCGCTCCTCCGAGTCGCGTCTTGGCACACTGCGGGACGAGTGCCAGCGGGTGACACTGCGGGGCCTGGTGCCCAGCACCCGGGCGACGTCCGCCGCATCCACGACGTCCCCCTCGAGGAGTCGGTCCAGCAGCATCGCAACCTCAGCCACTCGGCACCTCCTGACATGGTTGTGATTCGACGCCTTTGTGACCTTAACTATGACACAGATATGTCGCGAAAAAAGGAGGAGAAATGAACTGGGGCCACGGCTTCATACCCCGCATCCACGCTGGCAACCACCGCTCGGTCGACTGCTCGCTGGAGCCTCCAACACTGGACGGCTCCAATCTGGATCTGCCCTGGGGAATCGTTGAGGCTCCTTGGGCCCTGAAAGGTCCCCGCTCTTGGAACACTTGCGGTCTACCGCACTCAGCTCCTCGTCGACACCCAAGCCTGGCGATACGGAGAACCCGTCACTTTCTCCGTTCCAAAGTACATCGACGTTCCCTACGCTCCTTCAGTTCCGTTGACGCAGCTGTCCGACGATGCCGTCGATCAGCCGGCGACCCTGAGGGGCACACAAACCTTCGATTCGGTTCAAGCGGCCGGCTCGTACTCATGGATGAGGCCGCCGAGGAGATCGTGCCTTCCGAACCTGCGCGCCACCGGCGTGACGAGGAATCGGATCGAGCCGAGGTTCTGGCGTCTTCGGGTCGAGACCTCCGATGAGACCTGGCATCGTTGTAGTGAGCGGTGTAGGTCCGGAGGACCCGCTCGAGGTGACGCCGGCCGAGCACGAGCATCCAGTCGAGGCACTCGGTCCGAACCGTCCTGACCCACCGCTCGGCAAACGCGTTTCGCTCGTGGGGCCCGGATCGGCGTGTTGACGATGTTCACTCCTTCGGTCCGAAAGACCTCGTCGAAGGGACCGGAGAACCTTCGAGTCCCGGTCCCGGACGCCTTGAAGCCGCTCCCCTACTGCCAGGTTGCGGGCTTGTTGGGTGACCCACGCGGAATCGGGGTTCGTGGTGATTCCCAGGATGTGAACACGGCGGGACCCGACCTCGATCACGACCAGCACGTACAGGGTCCCGAGCAGGAGCATCTCGACGGTGAAGAGGTCCAACGCCAGGATCCCTCGAGCCTGGGCCCGCAGGACTCGCTCCAGGTGGAGCCACCACGGCGAGGAGCCGGGCCGAGTCCGGCCCGCCGCAGCAACGTACGGATCTTCGTTGCCGACACCCTGATGCCGAGCTGGGCGAGCTCGCCCCGAATCCTGATGCACCCCCAACTGGGGCTGTCCCTTCCCATTCCCACGATGAGGGCTCGAACCTCGTCGGGGATCGGTGGCCTTTAGCCTAAGGCGCGTTTGGAGGTCCACCTCCTCCGCACCGGGTCCCGGTGCCAACGAAGGAGCATCTGTGGGTTAACCGCGAACGACGACTATCGAGCGCGAGGGAGCGCGCTGCTGATCGCGGCCATGAACAACCGGTCGCGGCGGCGAAGACGCGGCCTGCTCACCTGGCGCCTGAGGACCTTCAACGGGTGGCGAAGGACCACCCGCTCGATGTCGCTGTTCAGTTGATTGGAGCCGGCGACAAGTTGGACAGGGCGGCGCAGGAGCAGGTACACGAGCGCGAAGAACACGGACGGAACCTCCCAGGACAAGGAGGCACGACCCTACGAACTCGCTGGCTGTGGCGACGATCGCTGGTTTTCTGTGCCCTTCAGGAAGATACGTTCTGGACGTGGGCGTTGTCGAGGTTCTCGCCTGACGGGGATTCGGCAAGAAGAAATGCTGGAGCTTACTCACCTGAAGCATTCGCGAATGCCGGATGCCCGACGGTCAAGTGGTGCTGTTTTGCAATTAGCGCCTTCCAAGATCGACACCGAGAGGGTGGTACCGGTCTGTCCCGAGCTGTCTCACGTGCTCGCACGCGTAGTGGCGCGAGCTAAGGAGGAGGATGACCACATCCAGCCGGTTGCTCGCACGGTCCATGCGCGCGCGTGGTCGGCACTCCGCTTCCCTACCTTTTCCAGTGGCGTCGCGGTATCCAGCAACCGCTGATGACGAGCACAACCTCCCCTACCTCCCAACACGCTCGTCGGACCACGCGGGGTGCGCGATGTCGACGGACAACCGCTGCGTTTCAAGCCGCACATTGCCTGAGGCCAGTTATTTCCATGGAGGAGAAGCGGGAGCGCGAAATAACCCCAAGTGACCGAGTATTTTGCTGCCCGTAGCCCGGTGCCTCGCTGCCCGTAGCCCTGAGGCGCATCCCGTTCCAGGGATGGAACTTGCGCCCGTAACCCGGTACCTCTCAACCCGTAACCCGGTGCCTCGTGTACCCGACCTCTTGGGGTCACCCACCAGGTTACCCGCCCCTCGAGGAGAATGAAACGACAGCGCGAAACATTCCTTCGCGACCTCACAGGCCGAGGACTCGTTCTCCTTTCATCTTCTAATGTGTGAGGCACCCGCCACGATCACAGTGAGAAGGGCGATAAACGGTCCCGCAGGCCTGGGACTTATCCACTGCGCAGTGTTCATGTGGGCGGTGACAGGTTCGAACTGCCGTCTTCTCGGGTGTAAGCCGAGCGCTCTCCCGCGGAGCTAACCGCCCTGGTCAGGCGGGCAGTCGGCTCCTTGTATAAGCGAGAGCATGCGCCTCCACAGGTGTGGCTGACTGGCGATCTCCTTGGTCAAGGCCAGCACGCCCGCCATGGCGCGGAGATGCCGGGAGAGTAAGCGGCCCCCTTTATGTCGTGGCGAGCTTCCTTTTAGTCTCCTCGACGTCCATGCCATGCAGGCGCAGAAGGTTCTCGCCGAGAATCTTGCGCTTCGCCAGTTCCGTGAGTTGCGGGTAGCCGTAGCCCTCGCACAGGTCTTGGGGAATCTCGAACTCCCAGAAGGCTTTGAGCGCCCACTGCGGATGGAAGATGGGTGCCTCGGATCCGTAGATGATCTTGTCCTCGCCGCACCAGAACAACAGTTTGCCGAGCGTCTCCGCAAACATGCGCGGCGCCCGCACGAGGAAATTGATCGTTGCGGCAAGGCTCGCGTACAGGTTCGGATAACGAATGAGCTGCCAACAGACCTCATCCAAGAACGGCAACCCGACATGGAAGATGACGAAGTTGATGTCGGGAAAGTTGGCCGCGGCGCCGTCCATGTCCCAGGTTTGAGTGTGTTCGACGGGCTGGGGACCCAGCGGGACGCCCTTATGCACGCCGATCAAGTTCACACCGAGTTGCTGTGCCTTCTCGAAGACCGGGAAGGCTACCTGCGGGTCGTCCATTCGCCACGGGAACGGTGAGCCGTAGTCGTAGCGAACGTTGTAGAACTTGAATGCTTTCGCATTGAACTCGCCGACCTGACGCTCCATGAGGTCGAGCGCCTTGCGTCCCTCGAGCGGGTTGACCGAACCCCAGAAGATGGTCCGATCGGGACGCCGGGAGGCGAGCTCGGCGCACTCCTCCCATGGAGAGAGACCGTCCTTGTAGAGGTCCGTCAGTGGCAAGGGCATCGCGCAGAGCATGTCGGTGTCGGACTCCTCGTAGACCATCTTGTCGATCTCGCCGACCGTCCACTGGCGCAGAAACTCCTCGGCGGCCAGGTGGGTCTCGTCGTCGGGGGTGAGGGCGGCGTGAAACGCATACAGGTGGTTGGAGAACATCTCCCCCGGCTTGCCGAGGGCGTTCTTCTTGTCGAAGTTGAAGACGTGCGCGACACAGTCGAATACGAACGCGTCGTCGATCACTGACGATCCCCCCTTGTCGTCGTTGCGTTGTGAGCAGCGATGTAGTCGTCTCGATTGGCTACGGCGACGGGTTCTGGCAGAAACACGAGCTTGGCGCGCGCGTCGTCGCTCATACGATCTATGGTCCACGCCTCTTCCCAGGTGACCTCGACTTCGGCCCGATCGACGTGCGGCAGCTCCTCGACGGTCTCCTTGACCGATCCGATGACCTTCGACGCGAACGGGCACCAGCCGGACGTCAGCATGAGCTCCACATGGGCCCGGCCGCCCTCGACCGAAACGGATCGCACGAGGCCCATGTCAACTACGGATATGCCGCGTTCGGCGCAGCATGGGTCATGGACGCGTCTGAGTGCGTCGATGATCTCGAGGCTGGTAGCACCCACCCGGAGTCCCCTTTTCCGTCTCAATTCAGACTCCCTCCGTGGGGCGCAGTCGTCAAGCCCGGAGTTTCGGATGTGGGGCTTTCGGTCGGGGCCACGGGCCGCCGATCGGTCTCAGGATGTGAGCCTCATCCCTGTGGGATGAGCGCGTAAAGAGGTCGCCCAGTCGTTGGGGTGATTG
>DASQUP010000189.1:0-19329 GCA_035641235.1 Actinomycetota bacterium | reverse complement strand
ATATGGACGGCCCACCGCGGAGGCGTTGGTCGAGAGTGCTCTGTACGAAATCGGCCTTCTGGAGGAACACGGTTTCAATGACATAAAGGTGTCGGTGAAACACCAGAACGTGCCCGAGATGATCTCCGCGTACCGGATGCTTGCCGAAAAGACCGATGTTCCATTCCACCTCGGAGTAACCGAAGCCGGCACCCCCAAGCAGGGGATCGTCAAGTCGGCCATTGGGATCGGCACTCTGCTGGCAGAAGGCATCGGTGACACGATCCGCGTGTCTCTTACGGCGGACCCGGTCGAAGAGGTCAAGGTCGGTAAGCAGATCCTGAAGTCGCTTGGGTTGAAGGAGGACGGCTTCGATCTCGTTGCGTGTCCGTCGTGTGGGCGCGCAGAGCTCGACGTCTTTGCGCTCGCCGGCGATGTCGAGGCAGCGATCGAAAAGATGGATCTCCCGCCGATGCAGATCGCAGTGATGGGGTGCGAAGTCAATGGCCCCGGAGAGGCGCGCGACGCAGACATCGGCATCGCTGCAGGACCGGGGAGAGGGCTCCTGTTTGCCAAGGGAAAGCAGATCGGGTGGGTACCGCACGAGCGGTTGGTGGAAGCGCTGCTCGAGGAGGCGGAGAGGGTTGCCGCCGAGATCAGGGCGTCCGGCGGCGCCGAGGGCGATGGCGGGCCGGTGGTAGTCAAAGGCGCAGGCCGGCGCGCCCCCATGACCATCGGACTGGGGCCCTCTGCGGGCAGCACCTAAGAGAACGCTTAGTTGGGACAGGGAGGCCACTCAGAGGCCACTGTGTCCCAGAGAATCAGCGGCGCGCAGTCCGAGGGCGGATGTCGTTGTTAGGCGCGCAGGATGACCTTCCCGTCGCCTTTCAGGACCGCCACGGAGACCCCTGCATCGTCGTGGACGGCCATCGCCACGCCACCCTCGAACGCAACGACGGTCTCAATGTCTGCGTGGATGACACCGTCATGGTCGGCTGGATTGAGGTCGAGGAACGATCCCCCGGCGGCGATGAACAACGAACCGGGCCCCGTGAAACGTATGAGATTCGGAGTTCCCGAACCGACTCTCAACCCGACTGTGCCTTCTGCGGCAACGAATGCGTCCCTCGAAACGGTCCACGTCAAAGAGCCGCCGAGTTCTATCTGGCGGATCTCGCCCGGTGATGCTCCCGTAAAGGCGCACAACCCGGAGCCCTCCTGTACACGGAAATGGGGCAACGCCACCGGCGGTCCCGAAGGCGTCCGATTCCCGGCCGACAGCGCGCGGCCCAACAGACCTTTGCCGTGGCTCGCATCCCCGATTCCCCGAGCGGGCGCGTGCTCCTCTACGCGCACGTTCGCCGTCTTCCACAAGAACCGGCCGGTCTGCGAGTAGATCTTCTGGCCGTCGTCGAGCCGGCACACGACGATCTGGCTCCAATCCCCCCTGATCTCGTGGTTCACTACCGGGGATCCCTCCTGGATAAGGCGCCGAGCGCACAGATCGTAGCGCGGTCTGCCATTTCCTGGAAGGGAGCTGCTGGAAGTACTTAGACCGGGTTTGCCCGGGGAACCCCTGAATTACCCTTTACGGCCGGCGTTGGGGCGCTTTCCGTGGTTCGCCTTGTTCTTTCGCCGGCTGCGCCGTTTGCGTCCTTTTTTGGCCATTGACCCTCCCGTCGTCGAGGCGCGCCGAAGCGCGTAATGAGCAGTGATGGAGGGGCCACTCTAACCGGAGCCTTGAGGGCCGTGTGGTAGAGTGAAAATCCGCTCTGAGCAGGAAGTTTGGCGGGCGGGAAGGTCAATTGGAGGACGGTGTTTTGAGGCCCCTCAAAGAGAGGGGCTTCATTTGTGAGGAGGTCGGCGATGGGGGCGCTCGAAGAGGTCACGGACCTCGCCGAGTCCGTCGTTCGCAGGCGCTCCCTGCGGCTGTGGGATGTGGAGCTCGGCGGCCAGCCAGGCAGGATGATCGTGCGGGTGTTCGTCGAGGCAGACGGCGGTATCGATCTCGATACCGTGGCAGAGGTCTCGGAGGAGCTTTCCAGGGCTCTCGACCTCCACGATCCGATTGCCGGGCGCTACACCCTCGAGGTCTCGTCTCCCGGACTTGAGCGCACGCTCAGAACACCCGAGCATTTTTCGTCCGCCGTCGGCCGCAAGGCCGTGGTGAAGACGTCACGGCGGCTTGTCGGCGATAGCCACCGCGTCGAAGGTGTGATCGCCGCGGCGGACGAAGGTGAGGTGCGCCTGGAGACCGATCAGGGCAACGTTGAGTTGCCCTACGACGTCATCAAGTCGGCGCGAACGGTTTTCGAGTGGGAGTAGGCGGCGGGATGAACCAAGCGAGTCAACAACTGAGAAGGGAAGTCAGATGAACATCCCCATGGATTCTCTGCGGGAGCTCGAGCGTGAGCGCGGCATTGCGTTCGATACTCTCGTTGAGGCGATCGAGAAGGCTCTCGCATCGGCCTATCTGCGGATGATCAATGCAGACGAGACGCGCGGTGCGCGCGCGATCATCGATCGTGACTCCGGGGATGTGACCGTCTACGCGCAGGACGTCGAGATCGATCCGGAAACGGAAGAGGTCACCGTTCTGAAGGAATGGGAGGACACCCCGGCCGACTTCGGCAGGATCGCCGCTCAGACCGCGAAGCAGGTAATCCTTCAGCGGCTTCGAGAGGCCGAGCGGGACATCACTTTTGGGGAGTACTCGGGGCGCGAGGGCGACATCGTCACGGGGATCGTGCAGCAGCACGACCACCGCTACACGATCCTTGACCTCGGCAAGACAGAGGCCCTGATGCCGCCCTCCGAGCAGATCCCTCATGAAAGGTATGAACATGGGGCCCGGCTCAAGGCCTACATCGTCGAGGTTCGGAAGTCGGCGCGCGGCCCTCAGATCATCGTGTCGCGCACCCATCCGGGCCTAATCAAGCGGCTGTTCGAGCTCGAAGTGCCCGAGATCCTCGACGGGATCGTTGAGATCAAGGCCGTCGCTCGGGAGCCGGGGCATCGCACCAAGATTGCCGTCCACTCCAACGACCGCAACGTGGATCCCGTGGGCGCATGTGTTGGATCGAAGGGATCGCGAGTCCGGATGGTCATGAACGAGTTGCGCGGCGAGAAGATTGACATCGTCCCCTGGGTAGAGGACACGCCCGATTTCGTGGCGAAGGCGCTGTCGCCGGCCAAGGTGAAGGAAGTGCACATCACGGGGGACGGCGGCACTGCCCTTGTAATCGTGCCGGACTACCAGCTCTCGCTTGCCATCGGCAAAGAAGGCCAGAACGCCCGGCTGGCGGCACGGCTTACCGGACTGAGGGTGGACATCAAGTCGGAGTCCCAGGTGCGAAAGGAACAGGAGGATGCAGCGGCTGCCGAGGCTGCCGAGGCTCAGGCTGCGCAGGAAGCCGAGGTGACGGACGGTGCCGGCGCGCCGGGCGAGGCGGCGGCTGCGGTGGGTGCAGAAGAAGAAGCAGCGGGCGCAGAGCTCGAAGAGGCGGAGGAGACGAGCGCGGCCGAGTGACTAAGATGGGCGAGGGCCCGATGCGAACTTGCGTCGGCTGTCGCCGCAGGCGACTCCAGGAGGAGTTGCTTCGCATAGCGAAAGGGCCTGACGGCTCTTTGACCGTTGGGGCGAGAGTTCGGGCGCCGGGTAGGGGCGCGTATGTGTGCTTCGATCCGGAGTGTGTGCGCCGGGCACTGGCTTCTGGAGCACTGAGCAAGAGCTTGAAGATCGATGGGCCGCTGCCGGAGGGGCTCGGGCGCCGGCTCCTCGAGACCACACAAGAGCAACAGGGGAAGAGGTAGAGATGGCCAAGCCCAGGGTGCACGAGGTCGCAAAGGAGCTTGGGCTCACGTCCAAGGAAGTGCTGGCGCACCTCGAGAAAATCGGACAGCCGGTGAAGAGCCATTCGTCGACGATCGACGAAGCGCTGGCCGAGCGCGTCCGCAGCGAGCTCGTCAACGGCGCGTCTCCGGAGGCCCCTCCGGAGGAGCAGGCGTCCGAACCGGCGGCGAAGGCGGCGCCCAAGAAGACCGCCGCCCCCAAGAAGCAGGCCCCCACGCCCAAGAAACAGACTCCCGCGCCCACGAAAGCCTCTAAGGCTCCGGCGCCGGCGCGGCCCGAACCGGCGGCGGCCCCGGCCGAGCCAGAGGCGAAGGCGGAACCCTCACCGCCGGCCGAACCCGCGGCGGAGCCTGCTCCGGACGGGGAGCCGGCAGCCAAGGCCATACGCGTCCATCGCGGCATAACCGTGAAGGACTTCGCGGAGAAGATCGATGCAAACCCCGCCGAGATCGTGAAGATCCTCCTCGGACTCGGAGAAATGGTCACGGTCACCCAATCCATGAGTGACGAAGCCGTCATGCTCGTTGCCGAGCAGATGGGGGTAGACGTTCAGGTCGTGGACCCGGGTCAAGAGGAGGTTGAGGAGGAAGACTACGCCGAGGCCGAAGCCGAAGATGAGGGAGAACTGATCCCCAGGCCTCCGGTCGTGACGGTTATGGGACACGTCGATCACGGAAAAACGAGCATCCTCGACGCCATTCGGCACGCCGACGTGGTTTCGGGTGAGGCGGGCGGAATCACCCAGCACATCGGTGCATACCAAGTGCATCACGACGGGCGAGCCGTGACATTCATCGATACTCCCGGTCACGAGGCATTCACGGCGATGCGTGCCCGAGGCGCGCAGGTCACCGACATCGTCGTGCTCGTCGTTGCGGCGGACGATGGTGTGAAACCTCAGACCGTCGAGGCCATCGATCACGCGAAGGCCGCGGAAGTCCCGATCGTGGTCGCGGTCAACAAGATCGACAAGCCGGAGTCGGACCCCTCGCGCGTAAGGCAGCAGCTCTCCGACTACGACCTGCTCCCAGAGGAGTGGGGCGGAGAAACCGTGTTCGTAGACGTGTCGGCCAAGCAGCGAACGAATCTCGACGGGCTGATCGAGATGATCTTGCTGACCGCCGACATCCAGCTCGACCTCAAGGCGAACCCGAAGGTAATGGCCCGCGGCGTCGTGATCGAGGCACACCTCGACAAAGGCCGCGGTCCCGTTGCAAGTGTGCTGGTCATGCGCGGGACCCTTCTCCAGGGCGATCCGATACTGGCGGGGACGGCGTGGGGCCGGGTCCGGGCGATGCTCGACGAGCGCGGGAACCAGCTCGAGGAGGCCGGACCCGGGCAACCGGTTCTGGTCCTCGGCTGGCAGTCGGTTCCGGAGGCCGGCGATGAGTTCCGGTCACTGGAGGACGAACGGGAGGCCCGCCGGATCGCCCAGGAGCGAGAGCACCACCAGCGCGAGGCGGAACTCGTCGAGCAGCGCACCAGGTCCCTGCAGACGCTTCTTGCAGCGACGCGTGAGGGCGAAGTTCCCGAGCTCAACCTGCTTCTCAAGGCGGACGTTCAGGGATCGGTCGAGGCCCTCGAGGGTCAGCTCGCGAAGCTTGATCAGGAGCTGGTCCGTTTGAACGTGCTGCGAAAGGGCGTCGGCGCGATTACGGAGAACGATGTCACGCTAGCGCAGGCGTCGCAAGCAATCGTCATCGGCTTCAACGTCGTCCCCACGGCACAGGCGCGTGCGCTCGCAGAGGACGAGGGAGTTGACGTCCGGACGTATCGAGTGATCTATCAGGCCGTGCAGGACATAGAGAACGCCGCCACCGGCCTTCTCGGACCCGAGATGCGAGAGGTGCCCATCGGGCAGGCCGAGGTCCGCGCTCTTTTCAGGGTTCCGCGCGCCGGCACGGTCGCAGGCTGCTACGTCACCGAAGGCATCATCAGGCGCAATGCCCGCGTTCGGCTCGTACGCGACGGCGTGGTCGTATACGAGACGGGGCTGTCGTCCCTCAAGAGGTTCAAGGACGACGTGCGCGAAGTCGCGCAGGGTTACGAATGCGGCATGAGCCTCGAGGGCTATCAGGACATCAAGGAAGGAGATGTCATCCAGGCATTCGAAGTCCAAGAGGTATCCAGGTAGCCTGCACGCAGTCGATGTTCATTGGCCTCGGCCGGTTCGAAATCTTCATACCGGGAAGTGCCTCCCTGAAGGACAAGCGCCGCGTCATACGGCCCGTAACGGCCGCCGTGCGCAAGAAGTTCAATGCGTCCATTGCGGAGGTCGACCACCAGGACCTGTGGCAGCGGACAACGATCGGGGTGTCCTGCATCGCGGAGTCCACGTCCCACTGTGTGAAGGTGCTCCGCGAGATCGAGCGCGTCGTTGCAAGCACCGCGGCGGGAGAAGCGGAGGTCATCGATTCGGCGATGAAGGTCCTGGCCATGGAGGATCTGTGAGCCAAAGGCTCGAGAAGGTGCAGAAGCTCGCCCGAGAGGTTCTGGGCGAGACGATTCAGACACTCAAGGATCCTCGTATCGGGTTCGTCACTGTGACGGCAGTTCGGATCTCGGGGGACCTCCAGCACGCTCGAGTATTCGTCTCGGTCCTCGGAGACGACGACGAGCGCGCGGCCACGATGAGCGGACTGCGCAGCGCCACGCCGTTTCTTCGTTCGGAACTTGGGCGACAAATGAAGGTGAAATATCTTCCTGAGCTTCAGTTCGAACTCGACACAGGACCCGAGGAGGCGCAGCGCCTCGAGGCTCTGTTCAAGAAGCTCCACACCGACGAAGACGAGACACAACCAAAGGACGGCGACGATGCGCTATGAGGTCGGGGACTGGGACAAGGCCGTGCAGGTCCTCGCGGACGCGTCGGATATCGCCATAGCAACTCATGTGAACCCCGATGGGGACGCCCTGGGATCCTCTCTCGGAGCCTCTTTGGGCCTGCGAAAACTCGGCAAACGGACGTACTCGTCGTGGGGAACGTCACCTCTGTCCCTGCCGCCTAACTACTTCTTTCTGCCCGGTGCCGACGGATTCCTCCAACCCTCTGACGTCCCCGACACAGACGTGTGGCTGGTCCTCGACTGCGGGGCGGCCGATCGGATGGGCGAGCTAGAGGAGCGCGCACCCCGCGCTCAGCACGTCATCAACGTGGACCACCACTCGGGGAACACGGAATTCGGCGACCTCAACGTGGTTGTTACTACCGCATCCTCAACCGCGGAGCTTGTTACTCACTTGCTGATCGATTGTGGAGTGGAGATAGACCGGGACATCGCCACATGCCTATACACGGGCATCGTTACCGACACCGGCCGGTTCCAGTACTCGAACACGTCGCCGGATGTCCTTCGGCTTGCCGCCGATCTCCTTGGCTACGACGTGCCCGCTGCGGCGATCGCCCTCGAGGTGTTCGAGTCGTCACCTTTCGGATACCTGAAGTTGCTGGGGCGCGTGCTTGAACGCGCTGTCCTCGACGAGAGTGCAGGATTCGTGTATTCGTGGATGACGCTCGAGGATCTGGAGGTCACGAACGTTGCGCCCGACGAAACCGAAAAGGTGATCGACGTCGTCCGCTCGACCCGATCCGCGGAGGTTGCCGCACTGATCAAGGAACAGCCGGACGGCACCTTTCGCGTAAGCCTGCGGTCGAAGGGGCCGACGAGCGTCGGCGAGATAGCCCGGGCGAACGGTGGCGGGGGGCACGAGCTCGCCGCGGGATTCACCGCTTCATCGGTTGACGGCGCCACAACTGCGATCCTGAGCGCCCTCGGGCGGCGCGCCGCGCGGTGACAGGGTGGATGGGTTCCTGGCGGTAGACAAGCCGGCCGGCATGACATCACACGACGTTGTCGATGCCGTCCGCCGTCGCCTGCGGACGAAGAAGGTAGGCCACGGAGGCACACTGGATCCCGGCGCGACGGGCGTGCTGCTCCTGGGCGTCGGCAAGGCCACAAAGTTATTGCGTTATGCCCAGGCAACCCCAAAGCGCTACCGGGCAGTCGCGCGATTCGGCACGACGACGACGACGCAGGACTCGAGCGGGGAGGTCGTCGAGCAACGCCCGACGAGCATCACGTCGGATGACGTTTCGATTGCCCTCAAGGACTTCCTCGGTGACATAGATCAGGTTCCGCCTATGGTCTCGGCGGTGAAGGTGGGTGGAGAGCGCCTCTATCGCAAGGCCCTGCGGGGCGAGGAGGTCGAGCGGGCCCCTCGCCGCGTGACCGTCTATTCGTTCGACCTTCTCGACTTCGTCGAGGAGGGACCGACCGGCGCGCCTGAAGCGACGGTCGGCGTGTTGTGCTCGGCGGGGACGTACGTGCGGACGCTCGTCCACGACGTCGGGGCGGCTCTTGGTTGTGGTGCACACCTGATCTCGCTCAGAAGGACTGCCGCCGGGGGATGGGACGAAGACGATGCCGTGGCGCTCGAGTCCGTCGGACCAGGTGATCTCCGCCCCCTGTCCGACGCCGTACGGGACCTTCCTCCCGTGGAGGTCGACGATGACGGCGCGGCGATGGTCGCGAACGGTCGCCCCCTCGAGGCCGACATCGACGTGGCAGAGGGTGGGTTGGTGACGGTCCTTCACCGTGGCGATCTCCTGGGTGTCTATCGCCGGCGCGGCCGGAACCTCGTCGCGGACCGGGTCGTCCCGAGGTGAAGAAATTCGTCGGGCTCGATGCGCTCGAGCCGGCTCCCACCGGGGGCGCCGTCACCGTGGGTACCTTCGACGGGCTGCACCTCGGCCACCGTGCCCTCGTGGCACGAACCCTCCAGGCGGCCGAGGAGGGCGTCGCCTCCACCGTCCTAACGTGGGACAGACACCCCTTCGCCACGCTGCGCCCCGACCGCGTTCCACTCCTGTTGTCGTCACAACGGCGAAAGATCGAGCTCATCGAGGCGGCAGGCGTTGAGGTGTGTGCCGTTCTGGCCTTCGACAAAGAGCTCTCGACCTGGCCACCCGAAAAGTTCGCCACCGAGGTGCTGGCAGCCGGACTCGGCGCCCGGCTGGTCGTAGTCGGGGAGGGGTGGCGCTTCGGCCACCGAGCGGCGGGTGACGTCGATCTGTTGCGGCGGCTCGGTCGGGAGCTGAACTTTGACGTGGAAGCGGTGGAGCTTGCTGCGGCCGAAGGAGAGGTGGTCTCCAGCACGAGGGTGCGCACCGCCGTGACGGCGGGGGACATGGAGCTGGCCGCGAGCCTCCTCGGGCGCTACTTCGATATCGACGGCGAGGTGATCAGGGGTGAGCGTCGGGGCACCGCCATCGGATACCCAACGGCGAACCTCGACATCGATCCGGCCCTGGCGTGCCCGCCGCGGGGTATCTATGCCGGCCGGGCGTTCGCGCTCGGCCGGTGGTATTCCGCTGCAATCAACGTGGGGGTCAACCCGACCTTCGGCGGGGATGACTCATCCACTCCCATCCAGATCGAGGCGTACCTCTTGGACTTCGACGAGGATCTCTACGGCACTGAGCTGAGGGTGGAGTTCTGGAAGCGGCTGCGCGACGAGGTCCGATTTGACTCGGTGGAGGAACTCGTGGCCAAGATCGCCGAGGATGTGGAGGTGACCAGGGCTCTGACCTGCTAAGATTCGAAGGCCTGCGGGCAGCTTCGACGCGGGCGCAATCGCTAACGAGGAAAGGGACGACTTCTCGCGCATGGCCCTTCTAAACGAATCCAAGCAGGAAATCATCTCCGAGCATGCCCGCCAGGAAGGCGACACCGGTTCGCCCGAAGTCCAAATTGCGCTGCTGAGCCGCCGCATCTCAGAGCTGACCGAACATCTCAAAACCCATCCGAAGGACCATCACTCGCGCAGGGGACTGCTCCGCATGGTGGGTCGGCGACGCCGTCTGCTCACCTATCTCCGCAACGAGGACGTCGAGCGGTATCGGAGCATCATCGGCAAACTCGGACTCCGACGATAGGGACTCCCACCGTTGGAAAGGAGGCCGGCGCCTAGGACCCACTGAGCAAGACGATGGAGAGGGCCGGCTTGGCGGTCGGTTATCAGTCGCAAGACCATTCCCGGTGCCCGAATCACTGCGGCACGTTCGGAGTTGTCTTCCAACTGAGAATCGGCCCGGGCCTGGTTCCTCTCCCGGCAAGCCCGCCGACTCCCGGCGGGCCCGATCACAGGGAGGAACACCCGAATGACCGAACCAAAGATAGAGGTCGTCGAACGGAAAATCGGCGACGAAGTATTCCGAATCGAAACCGGCCGCCTGGCGGGGCAGGCCTCGGGCGCCGTCATGGCGCAGGTGGGAGACACGTCGGTACTCGCAACCGCGACTTCATCGGCACCGCGCGGGGACGCCGACTTCTTTCCTCTGACCGTCGACGTCGAGGAACGAATGTACGCGGCAGGCAAGATCCCCGGCGGCTTTTTTCGCCGTGAGGGCCGGGCAACGGAAAAGGCGATCCTGACGGCGCGCCTGATCGACCGGCCAATCCGGCCGTCGTTTCCCGACGGCTTCCGCCACGAGGTGCACGTCGTCGTGACCGTGCTCTCAGTGGACAACGAGAACCCCAACGACATCCTGGCAGTCAACGCAGCATCGGCCGCCCTCGCCGTCTCCGACATACCGTTCGAGGGCCCCGTGGGCTGTGTGCGCCTGTGCCACATCGACGGCGAGTGGGTCGCGAACCCAACCTACGCGGAACAGGAAGACGCCACCATCGAACTCGTCGTTGCCGGTCGTCTCAACCCGGCCGGTGAGGTCGACATCATGATGATCGAGGCGGGCGGTTCCGAACGTCTCGTCGAGCTTGTTGCGGACGGTGCTGTGCCGCCGGATGAGGAGCTGCTTGCCGACGCCATCGAGCGTTCAAAGTCGTTCATCGCGGAAGCGATCTCGCTCCAGCAGGAACTGATCGCGAGGGGCGGGAATCCCAAGGGAACGACAGGGGGCGAAGGATCCGACTATCCGCTATTCGTCGACTACGGCGACGAGGTCTTCGAGCGGGTGAAGGCCACGGTCGGGGATCGTGTCCAGGAAGCGATCTCGATCACCGTCAAAAAGGACCGGCGCGCCGCACTGGAGGCCATCGAGACGGACCTGCTCGGAGGGCTCGGCCCGGACGACGAGGGACAGGAAGGCCAGTTCAAGGCGGCTCTCAGGTCACTGACGAAAAAACTCGTTCGCCGGCGGATTCTCGAGGAGAACGTCCGCCTGGACGGCCGGCGCGTCGACGAGGTCAGACCGATCTGGATCCAGGCCGGCCTCGTCCCCCGGGTGCACGGGTCGGCCGTTTTCACCCGCGGTGAGACCCAGGCGCTGACGATAACGACGCTAGGCATGCAGCGAATGGAGCAGATGATCGACGACCTCTCGCCCTTTGAGCGGAAGCGCTACATGCACCACTACAACTTCCCGCCGTATTCGACGGGCGAGGCCGGCTTCATGCGCGGGCCCAAGCGCCGCGAGATCGGGCATGGTGCGCTGGCCGAGAAGGCGATCCTTCCCGTGTTGCCGAGCAAAGAGGAGTTCCCCTACGCAGTCCGCACGGTGTCGGAGATCGTGTCGTCCAACGGCTCGACCTCGATGGCCAGCGTCTGCGGATCGTCGTTGTCGCTGATGGACGCCGGGGTTCCCCTTCGCGGCGGGAAACACGTGGGCGGCGTGGCGATGGGCCTCATCGCCGACGACGGGCAGTTTGTTCCGCTGACCGACATCCTCGGAGACGAGGACGCGTTCGGCGACATGGACTTCAAGGTTGCGGGAACCGAGGAGTTCGTCACCGCCCTCCAGCTCGATACCAAGATCTCCGGCGTTCCCGCCGAGGTGCTGGGTGATGCCCTCCGCGCAGCCAAGGTCGCGCGGCTGCACATCATCGGCGAGATGAACAAGGGCCTGGCGGCTCCGCGCGAGCGCCTTGCAGCAAACGCACCGAGGGTCATGTCGATAACTGTGCCGGTCGACAAGATCGGCGAGGTCATCGGTCCCAAGGGCAAGAACATCAACATGATCCAGCAGACGACCGGCGTCGAGATCGACATCCAGGAGGACGGCACGATCTTTATCGGCTCGGTCGACCAGGAGGGCGCGGAGACCGCGGCCAAGATGATCGAGGACACGGTCAACCCACGAATGCCGGAGGTCGGCGAGCGCATCCTCGGAACCGTCGTCAATACGACGACGTTCGGGGCGTTCGTCAACATCGCACCCAATCGGGACGGGCTTGTTCACATCTCCAAACTCGGCGAAGGCCGGATCGAACGAGTCGAGGACGCCGTCAAGGTGGGAGAGGGCCTCGAGGTAGAAGTCTCGGAGATCGACAGTCAGGGTCGCATCAACCTGACTCCCGTCGCGTGGCTCGAGCGCCAGGTTGCGCAGGGCAAGTCGATCGAAGAGGCCCGGGCCGCCGCTCTCGGCAGCGGAGGCGGCCGGTCCCGGCGCGACGGCGACCGAGGCCGCCGCGAGGGGCGTGGTGGCCGGGGAGACCGCGACAGAGGTCGGTCCGGCGGCGGCGGCCGCCGCGAGCGTGCTCCGCGGCCGTTCAACCAGGAATAGAAATCGAACCATTCATCGTTGTTGCGTGGGGGACCACTACGGCTCCCACTTGGAAATCGACGTAGATAGATCGGAGGAACCGCAAGCGTGAGCACTTTTGAACGCACGACGCTCGATTCGGGCGCCACCATCGTGACCGAACGAATGTCGGAGGTGCGATCGGTCTCGGCCGGATTCTGGTTCGATGTCGGTTCGCGCGATGAGCCCGACCCGCTTGCGGGGACATCCCATTTCCTCGAGCACCTCTTGTTCAAGGGCACGCCGAGTCGCTCTGCCAAGGACATCGCCGACGCATTCGATGCGGTCGGAGGCGACGTCAACGCCTTCACCGGCAAGGAGTACACCTGCTACTACTCGCGTGTCCTCGATGCCGACCTCCCAATGGCCCTCGACGTCTTGTCCGACATGATCATCAACTCGCTCATCGAGCCGGTGGAGTTCGACTCGGAGCGGCGGGTCATCCTCGAGGAGATCGCGATGCACGAGGACGCTCCGGACGAGCTCGTGCACGACCTCTTCTACCGGTCGATGTGGAACGGCCACCCGCTCGGGCGTCCGGTTCTCGGCTTCAACGAAACGATTTCGGCCGTGCAGCGCGATCAGGTCGCCGAGTATTGGAGGCAGCGGTACTCACCTGCCAACCTGGTGGTGGCGGCCGCGGGGAATCTGAACCATGACGAACTGGTGGCGCGCGTCGAGGACCTCTTCGCGCGCGCCTCCGAGGGACGTCGGACGCTCCGGTCGGACGGAGCTCCGCAGCCGCATTTGGGCGTCGACGTCCACAAGCGGCCCACCGAGCAGGCGCACATCGTATTCGGCGCCGAGGGGCTGCCGCGCAATCACGATGACCGTCATGCACTCGCGGTGCTCGATTCCGTCCTCGGAGGCGGGATGTCGTCGCGGTTGTTCCAGGAGGTGCGTGAGAAGCGCGGCCTTGCCTACTCCGTCTACTCGTACAGGTCCCTGTTCGCCGATACCGGGACGTTCGTCGTGTATGCGGGGACCACCCCCCAGAACGCCGAAACCGTCATCGACATCGTGCGCGGGGAGGTCGATTCAATCGTGCGCGACGGGATCACCGAGGCTGAGCTGGAGCGCGCCCGTGGTCACATCAAAGGCTCGCTCGTTCTCTCCGCCGAAGATCCGGGGAGCCGCATGAACCGACTTGGGAGGCAACAACTCACAACCGGTGAGATCCTCTCGATCGATGAGCTCATCGGAAAATTCGATGCAGTCGAAATGGACGATGTCGTGCGCGTGGCGAATCGTGTGCTCGGAGGCGGGAGCTTCAGGGTGACGGTCGTTGGACCGTTCGACGAGGACGCGTTCGACCGCTACGCGGCGTGAGGCACGGCGACCCAGGATGATCAGGGTCGGGGTCATCGGTCACAAGGGGCGCATGGGGACCGCCGTCTGCGCTGCGGTTGAGGCCGACGACGACCTGGATCTGGTCGCGGGGGTCGGCCGCGGCGAGGAGCTGGATGGACTGGTTCAGTCGGGGACACAGGTGGCGGTTGAGTTCACCACTCCCGACTCGGTCGCCGGCAACGTGCGCTTCTGTATCGACAACGGGATCCACGCCGTCGTTGGAACGAGCGGATTGAGCCCCGAGGCTCTCGACGACCTGGCTCGGCGCGCCGCCGGCAGCGGGGTCGGCGTTCTCATCGCTCCCAACTTTGCACTGGGTGCTGTGCTGATGATGACATTTGCACAGATGGCGGCGCGTTACTACGGCGCTGCGGAGATCATCGAGCGTCACCACGACAAGAAGCTCGATGCTCCGTCCGGGACTGCGTTGCGCACGGCCTCGTTGATGAACGAGGAACGGGCTGCAGGGTGGAACGCGCCGGCCGGACGGGAAACCCTGCCGGGAAGCCGCGGCGGCTCGAGTGGTGGCGTGCACATTCACTCGGTACGACTTCCGGGTTCGGTCGCCCACCAAGAAGTGATCTTCGGCGGCGTCGGAGAGACCCTGACCATTCGACACGATTCTCTGGATCGGTCGTCCTTCATGCCGGGTGTCCTCCTTGCCGTCAAACGTGTCGATACGCTCGATGGTGTGACCGTAGGCCTGGAACACCTGCTCGAGGTCTGAGGTGCAGCGCTTGGTGGTCGTGCTGCTCTTCGGCGCGGTGGTGGCTGCAGCCTGTTATTCGACCGATCCCGACGTATCGCCGGCCGGTGCCGGCCTCCCCGATCTCGAGATCGAGTTCCCCGAGAACGCGGAGCGCGGATCCGTTCAGCCCGCCGTGATGACGATCACAAATCCCGGACCACGGCCGATATCGACATTGGTTGTTGCGTTTGCGCGCGTAGGTCCAGGCGGTGGAGGAGCAGAACTGCCGACTCCGATCGTCGACGGGGGAGCGAGGCGCAAGAATCCGGCGATTGTTTCCATTGCTCCCGAGCCGAGGGCGGTGTCGCTCGCTGCGGTCGAGTTCACGTTCGACGGCCTTGCCGAGGGCGAATCGACCGAGATCACGTTCGAGTTGAAAGTTCCCGACGCGACCGGCGAGGCGGCGAACTCCGTGACGGTGTACGAGGGATCGGATACAAGCAGAATCCGGGGGGCGCGTCTCCAAACGATCGTCCAATAGCTGCTTCTTTTCTTGCCTGTGCCAATTACTTGAGTGCCAAACCGATCTTTGGCATAAAAGTTGCGTATAGCGCAACTTTTCGACCAAAGAAGCGGCGCGCCGGATGCGCGGCTAGTCGGAGACCTCGTCTCCTGGTCGGATTACGCCGCCGGAGAGGATCTGCGCGTTCAGCCCACCGCGGTTGGCGAGTGCTTTGCGAACACCCTCACTCGTAAGGCTTTCGAGGTACGCACACGGATCGCAGAGTTTGATCCCCCGCAGTCGTGTCTCCCCGACGTTGAACTCACGACCTACGAGGTGGTTGAGCGGAACTCCACGGGTCACGACGTTCCGGCGGCTATCGCCGAGTCCGAACTCGATGTCGTAATCCCGAGCCACGGCTTCGATCGTTTCGGACTCGATGAGGGTCACCTCACGCTCGGGTTTGTTTTTCTTTGACATCTTCCCTGCATTCATGAAGTACCGGTCTCCCTCGAGGCCTGAGCCGGGGACGGCTCGTGCCTCGGGCACCTCCACAGTCGGCGCGCCCTCTTCGGGCGCAATAAAGATCGAGACAACCTCTCCTTTGAACATGGGGGGAATTCTATGTACCTCCGGGCCATCCTTTATGTCACCTGCCCGACACCCTGGGTACAACTGTTCCTCAAAATGTGCCCACAAAAGGCCGGAACGGGGTAGCTTGGAGCCTGCCCGGGCGTTCGGGCGTACCCAAGTCCGAGCCCCGACCATGTGGCCGCTCGAGGAGGCGAGACGATGTCTAACACACGGTTCGGTGAGGTCATCACCGCGATGGTCACGCCTTTCGCCGATGACGGTTCCCTGGATGTCCGCGCAGCGAGGGCCCTAGCCGCTCGCCTCGTCGAACACGGCTCCGACGGCCTCGTCCTTAGCGGCACCACGGGCGAATCGCCGACACTGTCCGAAGACGACAAGCTGGCGCTGTTTGAGAACGTTATCGACGAGGTCGGAGGCCGCGCGAAGGTGATCGCCGGCACCGGCAGCTACGACACTGCCGAGAGCATCTCGTTGACGAGAGCGGCCGGCGCACTCGGTGTCGATGGGTGTTTGGTCGTTACGCCGTACTACTCGAAGCCGCCACAGAACGGTCTGCTGGTCCACTTCCGCAAGATCGCCGACGGGTCCTCTGTGCCGATTGTCTTGTACGACATTCCCGGCCGAACCGGCCGCCGCATCGACCGTTCAACGATGGTCGAGCTTGCTGCTCACGAACGAATCATTGGCGTGAAAGATGCTGTCGGCGATGCCTCGGAGACCGCGAGGCTGCGGAGCGATCTCGACATAGCGGGCCACTACGATTTCGAGATCTATTCCGGAGACGACGTCATGCTGATGCCCCATCTCGCAGCGGGAGCGGTTGGCATTGTCTCCGTCTGTTCTCACGTAATCGGACCCCAGATCAAACAGATCGTCGCCGCGTACAACGATGGAAAAGTGGAGGAGGCTCAGCGCATCTTCCTCGAGTACCTGCCGCTGATGACTACGATCATGACGGTCACGGCGAGTCCGATTCCGATCAAAGCGGCGTTGAACCTCCTCGGGGTGGCGGTCGGCGGGCCCAGGTTGCCGCTCGTGGACGCTACCGACGGCGAGAAGGAGAAGATAAGAACGGCGATGGAGCGAGCCGGACTGCTGTGACACTCGACGACCCCGCGGCACCCACCAGGGTGCTGTTCTTCGGGGGGATGGGCGAGGTTGGCCGGAACATGATGGCCATCGAATCCGGCGGTTCGATCCTCGTCCTGGAGTGTGGACTCTCGTTCCCAACCGACGAGATGTTGGGTGTGGACTTGGTGCTCCCCGATTGGACCTATGTGAAGGAGCGCGCGGAAAGTTGTGTCGGGGTAGTCGCGTCCCACGGTCATGAGGATCATGTCGGGGCACTGACCTGGTTCCTGCGAGATGTAGACGTCCCGGTTTACGGTACGCCGCTCACCCTCGGCATCGCTCGCCGGCGCCTCGATGAGTTTGGGGTCGATGCACGGTTCGTCGAAATCCAAGCGCCGGGCGAGCTTCGCATCGGGCCCTTTCAGTGCCGCTTCTATGCGGTGTCCCACTCGATCCCGGACTGTCTGGCGATCGCCGTCGAAACGAAAGACGGAAGGATCCTGTACACAGGCGACTTCAAGATGGATGCGACACCCATAGACGGTCGTCGGACCGACGTCGAAGGGCTCGCCGCCCTTGGCGCAGAGGGGGTCGACCTCATGCTCGGCGACTCCACCAATGCGGAGCGTCCCGGACGCACTCCCTCGGAGGCTCTGGTGGGGGACGAACTCCGAAAGATATTCAACGAGGCCGATCGCCGCATCGTAGTTGCGTGTTTCGCGTCCAACCTGCACCGGATCCAGCAAGTATGTGAACTGGCCCAAGAAGTGGGGCGCAAGGTGTTCTTCGTGGGCCGGTCCATGATCGCCAATGCCGAGGTGGGGCTGGAGCTCGGCCATCTGAGGGTCGCTTCGGACACCATCTGTGATATCGACGACCTGGGTCGCTGGCCGCCGGAGAAGACCGTTGTGGCATGCACGGGCTCTCAGGGCGAGCCGTTGTCCGCGCTGACGCTGATTTCATCCGGCGACCACAAACTCGTTCGAGTGCAGCCTGGGGACTCCGTCATCCTTTCTGCAAGTCCCATCCCCGGGAATGAGCCTGCGGTCCATCGCGTGCTGAACGGTCTCTACAAAGCCGGCGCGGATGTCTATCACTCGGACACGAGCGCGGTCCACGTCTCCGGACATGCCGCGGCAGAGGAACTGGCGGAGATGGCCGGGCTGGTCAGGCCTCGTAATCTCGTGCCCGTCCACGGCGAGTTCAGGCATCTTGCACTACACGCGCGGATAGCCGCCGATGCCGGGATCGACGAGTCCGGCATCTGGCTTGTCGAGGACGGTGATGTCCTGGAGCTGAGCGATGGCCGAGTTCGGCGCGCCGAATCGATCGATGTAGGTCTGGTCCTCGTCGACGGACTCGGCGTCGGAGATGTCGGTCCGGTGGTTCTCCGAGACCGGCGTGTGTTGTCCAAGGATGGAATCCTGATATGCGTCTTGACCATCGACGCTCAGAACGGCGAGATCCTGGCCGGACCCGACTTGATCAGCCGTGGATTCGTCTATGAGGACGAATCGCGCGATTTCCTGGACGAAGCAGCAGACCGCGTGCTGGCCGCCCTGCACGGGCTCGAGGCCGATCACGTCACGGAGTGGTCGACCATCAAAAAGGAGTGCCGCCACGCGCTGGGAGAGGTCGTCTGGCAACAGACCCGCCGCAGACCGATGATTCTGCCGATAATCATGGAGGTGTGACGCGTGCGACTGGTGTCGTTCGATGGGGGGTTCGGTCGCGTCGACGGTGACTCTATCGTTCCGATGGGTTCGGATCTGGTTGGCTTTCTCGAGGATGGGCGTGCCGACGAGGGTGAACCCTTTCCCCTCGACATGTCTGTCTTAAAAGCGCCGGTCGGGTCTCCTCAGAAGGTTGTGTGCATCGGGCTGAACTACAAGGACCATGCGGCAGAAACCGGAGGCGAAGTCCCCGAGAAGCCCGTGCTGTTCCCGAAGTGGGCCAATTCAATCGCGGGCCCCAACGACACGATCCTGGTTCCGGCGGCCGCCAAGAAGGTCGACTACGAGGCGGAACTCGCCGTTGTGATCGGGCGCAACACCCGCGGGGTATTTGTTGACGACGCGCTCGACTACGTTGCGGGGTACATGTGTGCCAACGATGTTTCGGCGCGCGATCTCCAGTTCGAAGGCCCCCAGTGGACGCGGGGCAAGGCGATCGATACGTTTCTGCCAACTGGGCCATGGCTGGTGACACCCGATGAGATCGGCGATCCGCAATCGCTGGGGATCCGGACGATCATCGGAGGTGAGGCCCTGCAGGACTCGAGCACCTCCCTCATGGCGTTTTCGGTGGCGGAGTTGATCAGTTTCATAAGTGAGACGATGACCCTCGTTCCGGGCGACATCATCGCGACCGGTACTCCGGCGGGCGTGGGGTTTGTGCGTGAGCCGTCCCGTTATCTCGCGGACGGAGAAGAAGTGACGATCGAAATCGACCGAATTGGGAGCATCACGAACCGGGTGCGGTTCACGGCCTAGCCTCGCCGGCGCCCCGGCGCCCGCGCCCGGCACCCTCCCAAATGGCAAGCGACCCCCACCTGTCGGGGTTCAGTTGCCATCTCAGTTCAACCGGGTCCGGCGTGCCCGCCCGCGGTGCAACCGCAGGAAAAATTGCTGTTATTCGTGTTACCTCTTGTTAGAGTTGTTATTCCTGTGACCAGCCGAGGGAGATCGATTGGCAGCTAGAACGCGCCGACCCAGCCGGGGCCGCGGCAAAAGCCGGTCAAAACCGGCGCGCCG
>DASQUP010000188.1:0-2188 GCA_035641235.1 Actinomycetota bacterium | reverse complement strand
CTGCGCTCCTTAGTCGCGATCTGCTCCTTGAGCACTCCCAATCGTTGAGCCTCGACGATCGCATCAGCGCCGGTTGAAGCGCCGAGGCGACGAAAGACAGTGCGGAGGCGTGCCATCAGGTTGCTGACGGGGACGCCAAGCTCGCCGGCTATCTCCATTGTCGTCTTTCCCTGCGCAATCTGACAGAGCAGCACATCTCACGCGAACTGAGCTCTATATGGCCGCCCAGATCCGGACGATCCTCAGGTTCGTTGGCCCCACACCGAGGAACGCACTCGGCTTCGCATAGAGCAGCGCGCGACACGCGAGCTCGTCCCGGAACTCATGTCGTGGATCTCGCAGAGGACGACGTCGACCATTCCGTCCGGGAACTCCCGGGTCTCCGCGGCATTTGCAGCGCGCGGCCTCGCAGGAGAAGGATGGGAGACGTGGACGTGCCGGAGACACGTTACGTTCGAACGGCGGATGGTACCCACATCGCCTACAAAGTGGCCGGGGCGGGGCCCATCGACCTCGTGTATGTCCCTGGTTGGTACTCGCGACTGGACATCTCGTGGGAGCAACCGCTTGACGCCAGGTTCCTGAGATCGCTGGCCTCGTTCTCTCGCCTCATCATGGTGGACCGGCGGGGCATCGGCCTGTCCGATTCAGTGCCAGGCGCTGCACCGCCCCCGCCCGAAGTGCTGCTGGATGATCTCGGGTCCATCATGAACGCCGTCGGCTCAGAAGAGGCGGCGTTGTTCGGGGAGTTCGAAGGCGGACCTCTCTGCACCCTGTTTGCGGCCACACATCCAGAGAGAACGCGCGCCCTGGTGCTCTGTGCCTCGCGTGCCCGCGGCGCTTGGGCACCGGACTACCCGTGGGCGATGACGGAGCAGCAGTTCGAAGCCGCCATCGCGCGAGCAGAACGGGCGCTCGAAGGTGGCTGGGACGAAGACCTCTTCTTGCAATGGGCCGAGGAGACGGTCCCGACGCTCGCCCACGACAGGAGCTTCCGCCCGTGGCTCCGAAAGGCGTTCGGTCCGCCCGGAGCCTTCGGGTCGGCGATAGCCCTCGCCCGCTTGGAACACAAGCTCGACATCAGGGCGGTTCTACCGACGATCCAGGTGCCCACCCTTGTCATCCATCGCGTCGGCGACCGCGTGGCAGACGTCGAGGAAGGCCGGTGGCTCGCGGGGCAGATTCCGGGCGCACGGTTCGTTGAGCTTCCCGGAGAGGACCACCCTCCTTGGGCCGGCGACCAAGGCTCCGTCATCGAGACGATCAGCTCGTTCCTCGGAGTGAGTCGGCCGCCGGCCGAGGTCCATCGCGTGCTCGCGACGGTGCTCTTTACAGACATCGTCGAGTCCACACGGAAGGCGGCCGAGCTGGGAGACGCGGCCTGGAAGGACCTCGTGGCCGACTGCGAGGAGCGATCGAAGGCCGAGATCGCCAGGTACTCAGGGACGTTCGTCAATTCGACGGGGGATGGGGTCTTCGCAACGTTCGATGGGCCAGCGCGTGCGGTTCGTTGCGCACAGGCCATCGGGACGTCGCTCCGTGAGGCCGGCCTCGAGATCCGATCTGGCTGCCACACGGGAGAGGTCGAGCTGGCCGACGACACGGTCAGCGGGATCGCCGTTCACATCGGGGCGCGGATCGCCGCGCTGGCGAGCGGAGGTGAGGTCCTGGTCTCCTCCACAGTGAAGGACCTGGTTGTGGGCTCCGGGCTTCGCTTCGAGAACGCCGGCGAGCACGCGCTGAAAGGCGTCCCCGACCGCTGGCGGCTGTTTCGAGTGGTGCTGTAGAGATCCCCAGAACGTCTTGGAACCGCCGGGCGAGGAATGAAGTGTATGCAGGATTCGCCACGGAGCCGGAGACCGCCTTTGAGCGGGGGCCCGGTGTACGCACAAGGAGCTTTGTCCGCCAACCGCGACGGTTGGAGGTCGCGAGCGCGATTCGGGTCGGTAGAAACTGGGTGGAACGGCAAGCCCTCGGCCCGGGCGTCAGGAGTTCGGGAGCGCCCGGCCAGCACCTCCGCGCCGCTTTCGGTATTCGCCGCGGACTCTGGCTGCAAGTGTCCTCAGTCGAGCCGCTTCTCAAAGACAATCCTTGGTTCTCCCGGCCCCAAGTAGTCATTCACGACCGGCACGCCCTCCTCGTGTGGTTCTCCGATGAGCGTGAAGCCAAGGCGCCGATGGAATGCGAT
>DASQUP010000187.1:0-35364 GCA_035641235.1 Actinomycetota bacterium | reverse complement strand
GGTCACACGGAGCGCCCTCGAGAACGCGGCGTCGATCGCGGCGCTGATGTTGACGACGGAGGCAACGGTCGTCGACAAGCCGGAGGAGGAGGAAGACGCCGCCGCTGCCGGCGCCCACGACCACGGAATGGGTGGAATGGGTGGAATGGGCGGCATGATGTAGCACTCGTCCAATCAGCGTTTCAAGGGCTCGGTTCCCATTGGGAGCCGGGCCCTCTTCGCAGGTGATGTGCGAAATGGCAATCGAACACCAACTGTCGGTGTTCAGATACCAATTCAGTTCTCGGCGCGCCGGGGGCGGCCTGCCGGTCAATCTGCTGGCCGGATCAACTTGGAAGCCGCAACCAACGGGAGTGTCAGCGCGGCCGGGCCGACTATCCACAGCGGGCGCGTGATCCACCACGTGAAGCTGGGTTGCTCCGGCACGCTGGCCACCGCCCGGATGGCCGCGTAGAAGACTGCGAAACCCACTGCGTGCCACAAGAACAGCGGCATTGCGTTCGACGAGAGCCACCCGATGAAACTCCGCATGCGAGGGCGTGCGGCCACGGCCAGGATGCGGTCGCGATTGACGATGACTAGCCCGAGCTGGAACACAAGCAGCGCCACGATCGGGAGCGTGGGCGGGCCCATGTTCGAGAAACGATCGGCCGCCGACGTCGTCCCCACCATCGAGCGGGGATAGAGGCCCATGTTCGTGAGACCGACAAGTCCGGCGAACCCGATCAGGATGAGCGCATGTCCGAAACGACTTGTTGCCGAGCGCAGCCGCTCCCATGACCAACCCACTTGGTGGGCCGCGCCCCACACAAGGATCATGTTGAACCAGGCGATCTCGGGATGGCCGTACCGGAAGCGCACGAGGTCGATGCCCATTGTTGCAGCCGCCAGTCCGATCGGTACGAGCTCGCCCCATCTCCGGTCGAGGCGGTCCCACAGCGGAACGGTGACAACCAACGCCATGTAGACGACCAAAAACCAGAGCGGCGAGAGCACAAGCATGACGGCTCGGGGCACCCACGGGTCGCCCCCGGAGTGGAGGAGCGCCACAGCGGTTCCGGAGGCGGCGACGACCGCCACCAGAACCAGCGCGGGCACGCCGAGCTGAATTGCGCGCCGCTTGATGAACCGCCCCCACGCCCCCGGACGCCCTCGGTCGCGCGCCCACGAACGCGCGTGGACGAAGCCGCCGGCGACGAAGAATAGCGGCATGACCTGCAGGATCCACGTGAGGCTCCAGAGCCCGGACACGTAGCCGATCGGGTTGTCGGCATGGGGACCGTCGGCGCGCCAGACCAGGATCGTAAAGACCCAGTGCCACAGCACGACGGTGGTGGTTGCGAGCGACCGCAACAGATCCACCAAATCGTCCCGGCCCCCGCCTGGATCGGCGGGCGGAAGCATTGTTGGGTGGGCCGGTTCGGTCATCGGCTTCGCTCTCCCATTGGCGAGCCCTTCGTTTTCGTTCTGTCTGCTCAGTGTTCTGGATTCCGAGTCACTGAGCAGACAAAAGACCGTGGCGCGCGGGAGCGCGCCACGGGCTACGGCAGGTAGTTCAGCGGATTGACCGGCGAGCCGTTGACCCGGACCTCGAAGTGCAAATGGTCTCCCGTGCACGAGCCCGTGCAGCCCACGTTTCCGACGACCTGGCCTTGCGAGACGCTCTGACCCGCCGAAACTCCGAACGACGACATGTGTGCGTAGAGAGTTGCAACCCCGCCGCCGTGGTCGACGATCACCGAATTGCCGTACCCGGAGTAGGAGGAGGCGAGGATGACGTTGCCGCCCTTGCTGGCAACGATCGGCTGTCCTGAGTACCCGTCGATGTCGATCCCGGTGTGCATACGTCCCCAGCGAGGGCCGTACCCCGACGTGATCGGCCCGTTCAACGGCCAGATGAATCCCTGAGCGGACTTGCCGAGGTTCTCAACCGCCCGCTTCGCTTGGTTCGCAAGGATCTCGTCCCGTATCCGATCGACGTCCGCGGAGAGATCACCCTCACGCCTCTTCAGCTTGGATACGCGATCCGACAGCTGGGCATAGCTTGCTGCAAGTTCTTCTTTGCGCGTCTTCTGATCTGCGTAAAGCTGCGCCTTCGCACCCCGCGTCTCTCGCAGCAGCTCTTGTTTTTCAAGGAGCCTGCGAGACTCGCGTTCGACCTGCACCTTGAGCCGCCCGAATTGGATCAGAGCGCTGGTGTTCTCCTCGGCGGCAACCCCGAGCATCTCGGCGCGCGCGTCTAGCTCCGCGAGCGAGGTTGATTCGAGCAGTGCGTTGAGGACCTCGTATTGCCCCGACTTGTAGAGCGCGGCAGCCTGTTCAGTGGCGCGGTTTTGAACCTCCGCCATGCGGCCCTTGAGCTCTTTGACCCGCGCTTCCGCATCTCGCACTTGAGATTGCACCTTGGCGATCTCGACGTCTAGTTTGCCGATCGCGATCTGCAAGGTAGTGAGATCCCGCTCCAGGATCTCGATCTGATGTTTGGTGCTCGTGGCCTTGACGCGATCGGACTGAAGTTTCGAACGAACCTCTTCGAGTTCTTTTTGTGTTTTCTGGAGTTCATTCGATTGATCGGCGAGTGAGCCGACGGTGGGTATAAGGAGTGCGGTTATGCCCACGGCCACGAGGAGCGCGCGGGCCAGCCGACGTAGTAACAAACTCTCTCCCTCTTCTCGACTAAAAGGGTCCCCCCGAGGGCAAATGCGGGCCCTCGCCGCTACAACAACCCGTTATGCAATGCACTGCCGCGTCGTTCGTTCGGCCCGCTTTTTCCCGCCTCCATCCCCGGATCGGAGGCCCCTCGGCGGGCCGCTGGGGCATCCTGCCACAACGACAATGGCAGAAGCAACCAGGCATTCGTCGCATTTCGAGGGGCCCTTCTGTCCCGGGGCCCAAAGAGCGCGAAGTTTTCTATGGGAACGCGAAGAAAAGTCGTTTCGGGCTCTTGTCGCGGAGCCCCAGGGCTCACTAAAGTGCCCACTGCACCCGTTGAGTTGTAAACCGGTTTCGGCCGGGAAGAAGGCTCAGCGGGTGCATTTTTTGCTGCTCCCACCTGCCCTGGGCCCAGGTCCTGGCCTATCCTTCCACCAGAAACCCAAACATGGCGGAACGGTGGCGTGAACCTGCTCGAATTGGAAGCCGCAATCAAGCGCATTCCGGGCGTATTGGGCTGTGTAATCCTGTCCGTAGCCGACGGTGCTCCTGCAGAGGTCCAGGCGTTCACACGAGTGGGCGTCGATCGAGCCAGCGTCCAGGAAAAAATCTTCGATATTGCGTCTGACCTGGGGGTGGGCCACTTCCTGGACCAGGTCCTGGTGTTCGAGCTCGAAACGGAATCCCTTCTGGGCGGCCCAGACTCTCTTCATCAGGCGGAGCTTCTGGCTGAGCTCGAGGCCCTGACGGAGGAGCCCGAAGCCATAGAGGGAGGCCATCTCCCAGCCGGGACTCGACCCGAGCGCCCGCGCCCGGTTTTTCGCAGGGTGGTGGCCCTTTCGACCACGTGGAGGTCCGAGGCAGAAGTCTCCCTTGCGAATCGCGTCCACGAGGCAGTGGGGCAGGCCGTGGGGCGGCCCACCTCCGCTGGGCTGGAGGTTCTCGCTCAGGCCACCCTGGACGCCGTGCACCAGCTGTTTCCGGATGAGACCTTTGCTCTGGGCGGGACGTGGCTGACCACCGTGAGGGAGCGGAAGGTTGTCCTCGTTTTCGTCGTGAAAGACGAGGTCGAGTCTGTGGGGGCTGCCCTTGTGCGTGGTGGACCTTTGACGGAGGCGGCGGTCAGGGCCACGCTCGATGCGGTCAACCGCAGATTGACACCAGCGCCTTAACACTGCAGGTCCGAACGGGCGCCCCCCGGCGATGGGGCTGCTATGGTTCATGCGCCGATAGGAGTGCGCCGGGACCCTGGGTTCAGTGAACCACCCCGGGCGCGTCCTTTCCCCCGGACTTCTGGACTCAAGGCATAAAGGAGAGGCACGTATGCCGACCACGCTGAAAGATGTCCCCGGCTCCGCGCCGCATGGCGGGGCGCTGGAGATCCGCAGTGCCGCGTCGGAGGATCTTGCTGCGTTGACCCGAGAGGCAGCGGGCCTTCCGCTGATCGAGGCGAAAGCGCGCCGCGTGCTCTCGGACCTCGAACTGCTCGCTGCGGGTGCCGTCTCCCCGAACCGGGGGTTCATGACCAGCGCCGACTACAAATCCGTCGTGGAGGACATGCATCTAGCCAATGGGACGGCCTGGAGCCTGCCAATAACTCTGTCGGCGACCGACCAAGAAGTTGACAAGCTCCAGACCGGCTCGCGCGCCGCCATCGCCAACGAGGGAAAGCCGGTGGCGATCATCGACGTTGATGAGGTCTTCGCCTACGACGCCCAGCACGAGGCCGAGAAGACATACCTCACCACGGATGAGGCTCATCCCGGCGTTGCCTACCTCTACTCGCAGGCGCCGAACTATGTGGGTGGTGAGGTAACCGTTCTCGAGAACGTCTTCGCACACGAATACTCCGAATACAGGCTGACCCCACTCCAGCTTCGAGAGAAGATCGCCGGGCGCGGGTGGAGGACCGTCGTCGCCTTCCAAACCCGCAATCCCATTCATCGCGCGCACGAGTACCTCACGAAGTGTGCCCTTGAGACGGTCGATGGCCTGGTCATTCATCCTTTGGTCGGTGGCACCAAGGGTGACGACATTCCCGCCGACGTACGGATGCGGTGCTACGAGGCTCTGATGGATGGCTACTACCCACACGATCGTGTTGTGCTGTCGGTGTTCCCCGCCGCCATGCGATACGCAGGGCCACGCGAGGCGATCTGGCACTCACTGCTGCGCAAGAACTATGGAATGACCCATTTCATCGTGGGTCGTGACCACGCCGGCGTGGGTGACTACTACGGGACCTACGATGCGCAACTGATCTTCGACGAGTTCGAGGACGGCGAGTTGGGGATCCTCCCTCTCAAGTTCGAGCACTCCTTCTGGTGCAAGGTGTGCGAGGGCATGGCCTCCGGAAAGACGTGTCCCCACGACAAAGAGCACCACGTCTTTCTCTCGGGTACGCAGGTTCGACAGATGCTCTCGGCCGGGCAAGAACCCCCACACGAGTTCTCTCGACCCGAGGTTGCGCGCATCTTGATAGAAGCGGCGCGCGCCAACGGTTAAGGAGGGTTAGTGGGTCTTCTTGACCGCCTGAAGAAGAAGGAATCGTCTAACGGCTCGCGCGGCCGCCGCGTAATGGTGATCGGCCTCGATTGCGCTCCGCCCGAGCACATCTTCGACGAGTATGTGGACGACATCCCGAACCTCTCGAAACTCCGAGCGAACGGCATGTGGGGTCCGCTCCAATCGATCACTCCACCGATCACCGTGCCCGCGTGGATGTGCATGATGACTTCCAAGGATCCCGGCACTCTGGGCATCTATGGTTTTCGCAACCGGAAGGACCATACGTACGAAGGCCTCTCCATAGCGACCTCGTGGGCGATCAAAGAACCCACCGTTTGGGACATCCTGTCGCAGGAGGGCAAGGACAGCATCATCATGTCGGTCCCTCCCTCGTATCCACCCAAGCCACTGAAGGGCATTCAGATCGGTTGTTTCCTAACTCCGAGCTCTGATGCCGACTACACGTATCCGCCGGAGCTTAAGTCCGAGCTCGAGCCCAAGATCGGTGAGTACATCTTTGACATCCGCAACTTCAGGACGGATAACACGCAATACATCATCGATGAGGCCTACCGGATGACCGAGGCGCGCTTCAAAGCGGCGAACTACCTGCTGGGCAACAAGCCGTGGGATTTCTTCATGATGGTCGAGATGGGGCCCGACCGCTTAAACCACGGCATCTGGAGCTTCATCGATCCCGCCCATCCACGGCACCAAACCGGAAACCAGTATCGGGATGCGCTCCGCGACTACTACCGCTATCTCGATGGACAGATCGGTGAACTGCTGGATAGCCATGCCGGCGACGACGTGACCGTGATCGTGGTTTCGGACCATGGTGCAAAGGCTATGGTCGGAGGCGTCTGCTTCAACGAGTGGCTCGTTCGTGAGGGCTATCTAACCTTCAAGGATGAGCTTCCGGCCGACGTGACGCCGATCAACAAGTTGAACATCGACTGGTCGCAGACGAAGGCATGGGGCGACGGTGGATACTACGGACGCCTCTTCTTGAATGTCGAAGGGCGTGAGCCGGATGGCGTGGTTCCGCAAAGTGATTACGAGTCTCTCCGCGACGAGCTGATCAAGAAAATCGAGTCGATGGTCGATCACGAGGGCAAGTCGATGGGCAACCGTGCCCTCAAGCCGGAAGATACCTACGTCGCGCAGAACGGAGTGCCGCCCGACTTGATCGTCATCTTCGGAGAACTCAGGTGGCGCAGCGTCGGTTCACTCGGGCACGGTTCCGTGTACACGTTCTCTAACGACACGGGCCCGGACGAGGCCAACCATGCCGAAAATGGAATCTTCATAATGAACAACGCGCCCGGCACGCAGCCGGGTGAGAAATCAGGACTCCACCTTTGGGACGTACACAACACGATCCTGGACCTGTTTGGCCTAGAGCCCGCCGTGGGCGCTCTGGGGACGAGCGCACTGAGAAAGTGAGGCGATGACTTTGAAGCAAACAAGTAGGGAGCGCGGTTGTGTGATCTGGTTCACGGGGCTATCCGGCTCCGGAAAGACGACGATCGCCCATGAAGTCGAACAGAAACTCCTCGAGGCGGGTGTTCCCGTCGAGATCCTCGATGGAGACGTCGTCCGCGAGAACCTCTCGAAGGGTCTCGGCTTCTCGAAAGAGGACAGAGACATAAACATCCGCCGGATCGCATTCGTTGCTCATCTGCTCCAGCGCAATGGGGTATTCGTGATCACGGCCGCCATCTCGCCCTATCGAGCAATCCGCGAAGAAGCGCGTTCGATGATCAAGGACTTTGTTGAGGTCTTTGCCGATGCACCCATCGAAGTTTGCGAGCAGCGGGACGTCAAAGGGCTTTATGCAAAGGCCCGTGCCGGCGAGATCAAGGGGTTCACCGGTGTGGATGATCCCTACGAGCCTCCATCGAACCCCGAGGTGCTCGCGGAGACGGCAGAAGAGTCCGTTGGCGAATCTGCGGCGAAGGTGATCGATAAACTCATTCAGCTCAAGTATCTCGAGGCCTAGTAGCGTCGTTGGCTGCCGTAGACCTCCACACGCATACAACAGTTTCCGACGGAGGGGATAGCCCCTCCGAACTCGTGGCAACTGCAGCGCGCGCAGGGCTCACTGCGATTGCAGTAACCGATCACGACAACGATGCCGGCTGTGACGAAGCGGTGGCTGCGGGACGCGAATGGGGCGTCGAAGTTATCCGCGGCGTCGAGATCTCTTGCGACGTCGAGGATCTCGGTTCCCGCGGGTATGCACCTCGATCGCGTCCGACGATGCACCTGCTCGGGTACTTCATTCCAGGCGGAGAAAATCCGCTGTCGGCTGCGCTGGCCGACCTCCAATATCACCGCGCCAATCGGAACCGAATAATCGTCGAGCGGCTCAACGATCTGGGGATCCCGGTCACTTTCGAAGAGGTCGAAGCGGAGGCCGGCGGCCCCGGGTCCCAGATCGGCCGGCCTCACTTCGCGGCGGTTCTCGTACGGCACGGCGCCGTACCCGATTACCAGACTGCCTTCGACGAGTACCTGGCGAAGGGCGCAAAGGCGTACATCGGCAGGAAGTTATACGCTCCCGCCGAAGCCGTTGGCCTGATGCTCGAGGCCGGAGTCGTGCCCGTATTCGCCCACCCGTTCACGCTCAACCTCCCACTCAGTGAACTTGAGCGATTCGTTAACGAACTTTGCGATGCCGGAATCCGGGGGCTCGAGGGCTATCACGGGGATTGGCCGCTCGAAGAGCAGCAGCCGCTGCGAGATATGGCGTTTGCCAGGGGTCTGATCGCATCGGGAGGCAGCGACTACCATGGCTCGATGCGACCCGACCGCGGGTTGCCCGGCGGGAGACACGATGTTGTCGTGCCTCCGGAAGTACTCGACGAACTGCGCGCAGAGATCCCGGCACGGAAGGGAAGCTGATGTTCATAACGCGCGCCACGAGGCACGACAAGGCCGACGTCAAGGAACTTTTCGAGTCCCATGGATGGGGTGACTCGAGTGTCGATACGGGCACCATCTTCATGGCACGCGACGGGCTCGTCGTGGGGTGCGTGAAGATAGTCGAGGTGGCTCCGCAGACTCTGGTTGTGGACGACATGCTCGTGCGCGAAGGACGCCGGGGCGAAGGGATTGGAGCGGACCTCATGAGGGCGGCGATGAACAGCCGTGGCGGAACGATGTGGCTTTGCTGTCACGATGAGCTGATCGCGTTTTACGAGAGGTTCGGATTCGCGCTCGTTCCCGATTCGGATCTACCGGATCCGGTGATCGACTACCTGAGGAGCGTCGAAGACTATCCGGCGCCCGAGGGGCACGTTCACTACTTCATGAAGGCGCGCTAACCCTCGGGTTCGACCAACTGTTCGCGCTCACGTGCGGAATGCGATGAATCAGCGCGAACAGCTCAGCGTCAGGGGCAATTGGGCCAGCGGCTCGTTTCACCCGCGGCGACTAGCTTTGCAGCCGCGCGCGCCTGGGCCGCCGGATCGTAGATGTCCCCTTCTCCGAATGCCGACCAAGTCTGCTGGTCGAACTGAAACAGCCCGTGGTAGCCGGCAGAGTTGTACGCATGCGGATTGAGGTTCGACTCGCATATGGCCATGGCGTACAGGTAGTTCCCGTCGACACCGAACTCGGCAGCCGCCTCGAAAATCAGATCGGAAATCGGATTGCCCTCGGCGGGAGCTTCCGCCCCGGACTCCGCTTCGCCCGAAGCTGGGCGTTTGGGAGTCTCCCGGGCGCCGAACAGGCCTCGTCTGAAGCGGGCGGTGGAAGCTGCAGTTTCGGACGTCTCGATTCCGGTCGACAGGATGATCCCGGTCGGGCCGCCCGAAAGTGCCTCCTCTACGAACCTGAGCCCGGCGTCGGACCCGGGGACGCCCAGGATTACGGCCGCTACGGAGACTGCGGCCCCCCAAGCGAGGGTCCGCTTGAGCATCCGTTTGAAGCGGGCTCTCCTCCTCGCCCGCGCGCCAATAAACAGGTGCTGCAAACGTCCTCCGTCAATCCGTCCGGCAGAAATGCGTACCTAAGCGCGAGCCTCGTCGCACCGCGTCCCCTGGGCTCGAGGCCGCTCCAACGGCCGCTTGTAGCGTGTTCCCCCATCCCCCGACACGCCGACCCGGGGCGTTTACCCCGGAAGTGCGACACGCTAACACTTGCGAGCAAATCGAGCCTGGGATCAAGTGCACTTGTGAAAGACCGGCTCTGCGCCGCCTCCCTTAGATAGGGTGTCTCTCAAGTACATAAGCCGCCCCGAGTCGAGATGAGAGGTAGCTCTGTGGAGATTGAGATTGGGATCGGCAAGTCCGGTCGTCGGTCCTACGGATTCGACGACATCGCGATCGTCCCTTCCCGGCGGACCCGCGATCCCGACGACGTGGACATTTCCTGGGAAGTGGACGCCTTCCGGTTCGAGCTACCGCTGCTCGCGTCGGCGATGGACGGAGTGGTTTCTCCCCGCAGCGCCACGGAGATCGGCCGGCTCGGCGGGCTTGCGGTGCTGAATCTTGAAGGCCTTCAGACACGCTACGACGATCCCGATTCGGTGCTCGACGAGATCGCGGAGCTCCCCGACGAGCGAGCGACCCTGAGAATGCAGGAGATTTACTCGGAGCCCATAAAAGAGGAGCTCATCCACAAGCGCATTCGCGAGATCAAAGACGCGGGCTACACGGCGGCGGCATCCCTTACTCCACAGAAGGTCGAGCGCTATCACAAGCTGGCTCTCGAAGCGGAACTCGACATCCTTGTGATCCAGGGCACAGTCGTCTCTGCCGAGCACGTCTCGACTCGCACCGAGCCGCTCAATCTGAAGAGGTTCATCGCCAATTACGACCTGCCGGTGTTCGTGGGGGGGTGCGCGTCTTACTCCACCGCTTTGCACCTCATGCGGACCGGCGCAGTGGGCGTGTTGGTTGGCGTCGGGCCGGGCGCTGCCTGCACGACCCGGGGCGTCCTGGGCGTGGGCGTTCCGCAGGCGACCGCCATTGCCGATGCCGCCGGGGCGCGCATCCGTCACCTCGACGAGACGGGCCGCTACTGCCACGTCATTGCCGACGGCGGGATGCGGACCGGTGGGGACATCGCCAAGGCAATCGCGTGCGGCGCCGATGCAGTGATGATCGGTTCGCCGCTGGCCGCAGCGGTGGAGGCGCCCGGGCGCGGCTACCACTGGGGGATGGCGACGTTCCACCCGACACTCCCGAGAGGGGCGCGCGTGAAGACACGCACCCTCGGAACGCTTGAGGAGATCCTTGCAGGACCGGCGCGCGAAAACGACGGCCGGTTGAACCTCTTCGGCGCGCTCCGCACGAGCCTGGCGACCTGCGGCTACGCCAACATCAAGGAATTCCAGAAGGCCGAGGTGATGGTGGCGCCGGCGCTGCAGACGGAAGGGAAATCGCTGCAGCGAGCCCAGAACGTGGGAATGGGCCGCTAGGGGCTGCCGGGCCGCCTGAGGGGCGTGCGGGGCCTGATTGGGCGCCTGAGGGGCGTGCGGCCTGATTGGGCGCAGCGCGGCCTTGGGGCGTGCCGGTGGGCTAAAGGCGGCAGCTAAGGGGCGCCTGGACTACGTGCGGGTCGATTTGGTCCGGCGCGGCCTAGGGCGAGTTGCGTTATGTGAATCGCAGGCGGGTGCTGGTCGGTTCAGTTTGGTGTGCCGAACTCAAGGTTATGTCGACCGGCGCCTCAAAGCTCAAGCGGAACGGTCGATCAGGATGCCGGAAGTATCGGCCGAGGATACTTAGGCATTTTCGCCCAGCTTCGGAGAGTTCTCAAGAGCCGGCGATACTTTACCCAGGATTCCTAAGCAAATTGCCTGGGTTCCCTTTGGCAGGCCCTTGACCCGGGCGGGGCGCATGGCTTAAAATCTTCGGTGGACCACGGCTTGAGGCTAGGAAATGGTGGTGATTGTGGTGCTGACCCTAGCGATCGTAGTTACGGTGGTAGCATTGCTTGGGCTGCTGGCGGTGGAATTCGGAGCGGATTCTCGGGATGGCGACGACTGGGTGCTCCACTAGCGACTCAAACCGGAGACCCAAGTCGTCCAACGTCGGAAGGCAGGTGAAATATGCGATCGGGGCTCGTGATCTTCTACGCGCTTCGCGGGACGGAGCGGCTGAGGCCCGGAGCGGCTCTCGCCTCCAAGCGGCGACTCCCCCACCCCAAGCTAAAGCTCAGAAGGGAACAAATGACCATCGGTAACGTGATCTACAAGCTCGACCCGGCTTTATCGCCTGTGCGACCTGGACGGGTATCCCCCCACCCGATCCTCCCCCCAACCGCACGCAGGCGGCTCGCCAGGTCCGCCCGTCGAGGCCGGTAGTTATGCCTGCCGGCCTCGACGCTATCGATCGACGAATCCTTCGCCTGTTGCGAGAAGACGGACGTATGTCTCATGCCGCGATCGCCAAGACTGTTGGCCTCTCGGGGCCTGCCGTCCACGATCGCGTCCGCAAGCTCGAAGCTGCCGGGATCATCTCCGGGTATGCGGCGGTTCTGGACCCTGTGGCTCTGGACCGCTCACACATGGCGTTCGTCATGGTGACGCTTTCCGACGGAAGCGAGTTCGCGATCGACGAACCAATCGTCGCCCGGATCTGCGAGGAGCCCGACGTTCTCGAGTTCCACCGCATCGCCGGACAGGACTGCTACCTCGTCAAGGTCCGCACGGCGACCAACAAGGACCTCGAGCAGCTCCTCCGCCGGATTCGGACGATTCGTGGAGTGGCTCGGACACGCACGACGATCGTCTTGTCGACTGAACTCGAGCACCCCTCGATATCCGTTCCCGACGAGAGCGCACGCCGAGCCGAGAAGGTCTAATGGCCGGAGAGCCCTCAGCTCTCCGCGCGCCGAACCGCTGCGATCTCAAGTTCGAGGTCGACATCTTTCCCAACGAGCCAGCCTCCGGCCTCGAGTGCAAGATTCCACGTCAAGCCGAAGTCTTCCCGCTTCACGCGCGTGGAGGCAGTGAACGTGGCGCGGTCGTTCCCGTAGTGATCCACGCTCCAACCCACGAACTCCGCGTCGAGGTCGATCGAACGGGTGACGTCGCGGACCGTGAGATCGCCCGTGACGCGGTACCGATTGTCGCCCACCGTGCCGATCGCTGTGCTCCGAAACGAGATCTCCGGCCACTCGTCGACCCCGAAGAAATCCGGGCTGCGGAGGTGACCATCGCGCTGGTCGTCGAAGGTCTTCACGCTCGCCGTCCGGATCGTCGCCTGGGCGCTGGACTGGTGTGGATCGTCGGCGATCGTGATAGTTCCGGAGAAGTCCTCGAAGCGCCCCCTAACCTTCGTGAGTATGTGCCGCGCAACGAATTCCAGACTCGAGTGCCTCGTGTCGACATCCCAGATGCCCGAAGGCGGGCTGAGTGTGGTTGTGGCCTCTGCTGCCTGCTGTGCTGCCATCGTTCCTCCTCGAGGTCAACTGACCGAACGATAGCCACAACACGATAAGTTAGGTACTTATTCCTAGTAAGGAGTGGGGATTCTGGGAGTACGCGAGACGTGGCAATAGGCGAGTCCCGACAATTGATTATGGCGGCTCCCAGAAGATGAGAGTAGGTTGCTGAAGATGGCAGAAAGTCTGACCCCGTATTGCCCCTATTACCATCGGGCCGTAGCCATCATCACCCGGCGCTGGACACCCGAGATCGTCCGCGCCCTGATGTCGGGGACAAAGAGGTTCGGCGCAATTAAGTCGATCATCCCCGGGCTGAGTGACCGGCTCCTATCGGAGCGACTCAAAGACCTCGAGGCCGAGGGGCTGGTAACTCGGTCGGTTACTCCCGAAACCCCTGTCCTAATCGAGTACTGCCTGACTGAGAAAGGGATGGCGCTGTGTTCGGTCGTCAAGGAGCTCGCGACCTGGGCCGAGACATGGCTTACCCCGGAGCCTGCCGAAGCCGACATGTAATCACTGCGGCGCGGAGGTCGCGACGCGTCATCACACGGAAATAAAAGCGCGAAACCGCGCCGAAATAGGTGCCACGTTCTCGGCCGGGGACGTACCATTGCTCGGCCATGAGTGGACCACGGACCGTCGCACAACTCCTTTCTCTGGGCGAACGCGTGTTGAGCGACTCAACGCACATATTTGAAGACCACGACAATCGGCGGGAAGCCGAGGAGCTGCTTGCGTTCTGTCTCGAGACGGAGATCGACGAGCTGGCCGACGCTGTCGTCCCGCCGACCCGGACGCGCGATCGTTTCCTCGCTCTGGTGGCGAGGCGCGCCGGCGGTGAGCCGTTCCCCCATCTGACGGGATCCATCGAGTTCTATGGGCTCCGACTCGAGGTGCGCCCGGGACCTTTCGTTCCGCGGCCGTCCTCGGAACTGACCGTCGAGCGAGCGGTCAAGCGGCTCCGTCGACGCAAAGATCCACTTGTCGTGGACGTTTGTGCCGGCGCGGGGCCGATCGCCCTTGCGATTGCAGACGAGTTCCCCCACGCGGAGGTTTGGGCAACCGATATAGACGCGGGCGGACTCGCGCTGGGTCGCCGTAACGCCAAGCGCCTCGGAATCGACAACGTGACCTTTCGCACGAGCAACATGTACGGAGCTCTACCAGGGCGGATCAAAGGGCACGTGGACGTTATCACCGGGCACATCCCCTACGTGCCGCCCGAAGAGGTCGATGACCTGCCGAGCGAGGTCCGCGAGTACGAGCCGCTCTTCACCCTCTCCGACTCGTCCACCGACGGGCTCGATCTGATCCGCATGGCGACGCAGGAAGCGCCCGAATGGCTCAAGCCGGGCGGCTGGCTGATGATGGAGATCTCCGAGGACCTCGGCAAGAAGGTCACGAGGATCTGCAAACAGGCCGGGTTCGGCCACGTGAATCTGGCATCCGACGCCGATGAGTTGAGCATCGTCGTGGAGGCCCAATTGCCTCGCTAGTGGCCGAGGCACTAACCGGCGGGCCGGTCGGTGCGAGATCCGAGGGCCCTGGGGACGAGCGCGGTACGCTGGGTTATGCAGCCGGTCCTAGTCGTCGATTACGGCGCTCAATACGCGCAGCTCATCGCCCGTCGCGTGCGCGAGTGCCACGTGTACTCGGAGATCATCCCTCACGACAAACCAGTGGAGGAGATCGCAGAGTTGCGGCCCGCGGGGATCATCCTTTCCGGTGGTCCGAAGTCCGTGTACTCGCCCGGCGCGCCAGATGCGGATCCGGCATTGTTCGAGTTGGGCGTTCCCGTACTCGGCATCTGCTACGGACAGCAGGTTATGGCTAGGGCCCTCGGCGGTGAGGTGGCCCACACGGGAATCGCCGAGTTCGGGAAGACAAATCTCGACGTAGCCGCACCCGGCATTCTTTTTTCAGAGCTACCCGTTGAGCAGACGGTTTGGATGAGCCACAACGATGCAGTGGTTCGAGCGCCCGACGGCTTCCGCGCCACAGCATCGACCCCGGCTTCGCCGGTCGCGGCTTTCGAGGCGCCGGACCGGGGTCTCTACGGGGTGCAGTTCCATCCCGAGGTCGCGCACACGCCACGTGGTCTCGATCTCCTGAAGAACTTCCTGTACCACGCGTGCGACTTGCTCCCCGAATGGACGATGACGTCCATCATCGATTCCGCCATTGCAAGCATCCGCGACACCGTGGGTGGAGATCGTGTTGTCTGTGGGCTCTCCGGAGGAGTCGACTCTTCGGTGGCCGCCGCCCTGGTGCACCGCGCCGTCGGTGATCAGCTCACGTGTGTGTTCGTCGATCACGGCTTGCTGCGCGCGGGCGAGGCGGAAGGGGTGGAGGAAACATTTCGGCGCCACCGCGGAACAGACCTCATTCACGTCAAGGCAGCCGACCGTTTCCTTGAGAACCTTGCCGGCGTCACCGATCCCGAACGAAAGCGAAAGATCATCGGTGAAACTTTTATCAGGGTGTTCGAAGAGGTCGCGCGCGACGAGCTCGACGACGCAGGATGGCTGGTCCAGGGGACTCTGTATCCGGACGTGATCGAGTCCGGCACTCGCTCCGCCGCCAAGATCAAGAGCCACCACAATGTAGGCGGCCTTCCAGAAACGATGACCTTTACGCTGATCGAGCCCCTCCGCAACCTCTTCAAGGACGAAGTCAGACGGGTCGGGGAGGAGCTCGGTCTACCCGAGGAGATCGTGTGGCGCCAACCCTTCCCGGGCCCGGGCCTCGCAGTGCGGATCATCGGTGAGGTGACTGGCGAGCGACTCGAGCTTCTTCGCGCCGCCGACGAGATCGTTTACCAAGAAATGAAGCGCGCCGGGATGCTCCGTGAGATATGGCAATCCTTCGCCGTGTTGCCGGCGGTCCACTCCGTTGGGGTGATGGGCGACGCTCGTACCTACGGGTATCCGATCGTCCTGCGCGCCGTTACCAGCGAAGATGCGATGACCGCGGACTGGGCGAGGCTCCCCTACGACCTTCTGGAAAGGATCTCTAACCGAGTGGTGAACGAGGTGCCGGGAGTCAACCGGGTCGTCTACGACATCACCTCCAAGCCGCCCGCAACCATCGAATGGGAGTAGGGGATACAGAGCACGTAGGTTCGACGGCGCGCGATCACATCTCGATCCTGTCGGGCACATCTCAGAATCTTGTCGGGATCGTCATCGCCGGCGCAGCGACGTTCGCGGCGACCATACTCATCACGAGGACGCTCGGAGCCGAGAGTTTCGGCGCGATCACGCTGCTCACCCAGGGAGCCTTCGTGCTTTCGTTCGCAACTCGAGCGGGCATGGACATGGCTGTTCTGCGCGATGTCGCAATCGAGGCGGGCATGGGAAGGTGGGGGAGGATCCGAATCCCCGTTGCACGCGCCTCCTTAATCGCGCTCGGGGTCAGCACGGCAATTGCACTCGTGGGATTACTTGCGGCGGATTCGATCAGGAATGTCTTGAACATCGATGACGAGCGCGGTCGCTGGGCGGTGGAGGCGGCCTGCCTCGGTCTGCCGTTCCTCGCACTTGCCAATGTATGGCTGTCGGCGACGCGCGGTCTCAAGATCATGCGCTACACGCTTTACATCTTCTGGGTCGGGCAGCCCGTCACATGGATCGTTTTCATGCTGGTTGGCTGGCGGTTCTACGAGACGGCGTGGATGTCGACTCTCGCGTACTCGTTGTCGTGGGCGTGGGCTGCCGGCGCAGCGTGGTGGGCGTGGCGGAAACAGAGTCACCGATGGCCTGCGGAGGAGATGCAGCCGGGGGACATGTCACGTCTGATGCGGTACGCGGGACCGCGGGCCCCGGCGGCACTCTTTTCTCAGTTGTTGTTCTGGACTGATCTCTTCGTCCTAACCCAGTTCGTGAACGAGACGGAGGTTGGCATCTACTCCGCCGCTCTGAGAGCAGGGCAGGTCGTTGTGCTTTTTCTGACCTCCGTCAGCCTCATGTTCTCGCCGTTTGTCGCGGACCTTCACAATCGCGGCGAGATCGAACGGCTCGACCGTTTGTTCAAGTCGTTGACCCGGTGGACGCTTGCCGCCACGATTCCGGCGTTCCTCGTTTTAGTCATAGCTCCGGAACCCGCTCTGCGGTTGTTCGGGTCGGAGTTCACGGGCGGCCGAACGGCACTGTTGGTGTTGCTTGCGGGCCAGTTCGTGAACGTTGCAACGGGAAGCGTCGGTTTTGTCTTGATCATGGTCGGGCGCACCGGCTGGGATCTCATCGTTTATGCGGGTTCGCTCGTCACGAACCTCGCGCTCGCCTTCTGGCTGTGCTCGAGATACGGCATGGAGGGAGCGGCCATCGCAAACGCGGTGACCTTCGCGCTCTCCAAGTGGGCCCGGCTTGCCCTGGTTCGGCGTTTCGTCGGGATTCAGCCGTACAACGCCGCCTACGTTCGCCTCCTTATTCCGAGTGGCGTCGCCGCCGGCGCGATGTGGCTGGTCCACAGCTCCCTTCCGTCCGAGAAATGGCTGCTCGACCTGTCGGCGACGGCCGTGGCCGGAGCCGCTTCCTTCGGGATCGCCTTCATCGCGGCGGGCCTGACGGCCGAGGAGCGGGGCGGGCTGAGGGGCTTTTTGTCCACGCTCCGTGCCAAATCTCCGACCTCGGGGGCCGGATAATCGTGGTTATGGATCCAGAGCTGCTACACGGCCTGAACCCCGTCCAGCGGGAGGCCGTCGAACACCCCGGTGGGCCGGTGCTCATCGTTGCCGGTGCCGGGTCCGGGAAGACGCGGGTGTTGACGCACCGTATCGCGTGGCTGGTCGAAGGCGGGATCTCCCCATTCGGGATTCTCTCCATCACCTTTACCAACAAAGCTGCGGCCGAGATGAAACGCCGGGTGGTTGAGCTCGTGGGGTCCGTAGCCGAGTCGATGTGGGTTTCGACGTTCCACTCCGCGTGCGTTCGGATCCTCCGGCGCGAGGCCCCAAGGCTCGGGATCAGCGCCTCGTTCTCGATCTACGACAAGTCCGACTCCGAACGGCTCATTCGGATGTGCATGAAGGAGCTCAACGTCGACCCCAAGAGGATTCCTCCGCGAGCGATTTCGGCGGCGATCTCGGATTCCAAAAACCGGCTGGAAGGTGCCGAGATCTACGAGCAGTTCGCGTCGAATCCTTGGGAGCGAACCATCGCGAAGGTCTATCTCGCATACCAGGGGAAGCTCGCGCAGAACTCGGCCGTCGATTTCGATGACCTGATCATGCGGTGTGTCGAACTCTTCGATCGTTTTCCGCAGGTCCTCGACTACTACGGAGACCGCTTCCAGCACGTATTGATCGACGAGTTCCAGGACACAAATCAGGCGCAAGCGACATGGGCCCGATTGCTCGCGAAGAAGTGGGGCAACATCTTCGTCGTCGGGGACGCGGATCAGGGGATCTATGCGTTCCGCGGCGCCACCATCAAGAACCTCCTCGACTTCGAACGGGATTGGCCCGACGCGCGTGTGATCACGCTCGAACAGAACTACAGGTCGACCAAGTCGATCCTCGCCGTTGCAAACGCAGTCATCGAGAACAACATTGCGCGCAAACCCAAGGAACTGTGGACCGACCTCCCGACCGGTGATCTCGTGACGGTGTTCCGAGCACAGAACGAACACGACGAGGCAGCTTGGGTTGCGGACGAGGCGGCGAGGCTGCGCGACGACGGCACTCCCCTTCAGGACATCGCCGTGTTCTACCGCACAAATGCACAGTCCCGTGTCCTGGAAGAGGTGTTCAGTCAGCGCGAGGTTCCGTACCGGTTGGTCGGCGGCGTGGGGTTCTATGACCGCAAGGAGATCAAGGATCTGATGGCGTGGCTCCGCGCGGCCATAAATCCCTCGGACGGTGTGAGTGCCATCCGCGCCGCGCAGTCTCCCAAGCGCGGTGTCGGTGACGTTTCGATGGGCCGGCTTGCGGATTTTGCTTCTGACCAAGAGATCCCGCTCGGGGAGGCGTTTGCTCGTGCCGAGGAGGCTCCTGGAGTGTCACGGCGCGCCGTCGGGGGCATGCTTGAGATCGCCCGCATCTTCGGTGCCATCAAGGATGCCGCCGAGAACGGTGAACCCGTTGCCGACATCGTGGAGATGACCTGGCGGACAACGGGGTACATGGACGAACTCGAGGCGGAGAGAACATTCGAGTCGCTGTCGAGGCAAGAGAACTTGAAGGAGCTTGCGGGTGTTGCTGCGGAGTTCGACGAGAACGCCGAGGGTGATGGACTGATGGAGTGGCTCGAGCGGATCGCATTGATCACAGATACGGACGAGACCGAGGGCGAGGAGATCGGCGTGACGTTCATGACCCTCCACAACGCAAAGGGTCTCGAGTTCCCCACCGTCTTCATCGTGGGGCTGGAGGAAACCGTGTTTCCCCATATCCGTTCGCTCACGGAGCCAGATCAACTCGAGGAGGAGCGCCGGCTCTGTTACGTCGGGATAACCCGCGCCAAGGAGCGGCTGTATTTGCTTCACGCCACGTCGCGGAGCCTGTGGGGCGGGACGAACTACAATCCGTCTTCCCGCTTCCTGAGTGAGATCCCCGAGGATCTGATCCATGTGCCGGGAGCCCGCCCTCCGGCAGGACCGGGCATGCGCAAGCCAACCGCCCCGCCCGACTCGTACAGGGTCGGGCAGGAGGTCGAACACTCTCGCTGGGGGCGCGGCGTGATACTGGACATCGTTCGTTCGGCGGTCGGATTGGAGGCGACGGTTAACTTTCCCGACGCTGGGGGCGAGAAGCGCCTAGACCTCAGCCTTGCCCCTTTGAAGCAGGTTCAGTGACTGGCTACGGCAAGCTCGTCCGAGATCGAGTACCCGAGCTTCTTCGGCGCGCCGGTGTCGAGCCGGTGACGCATGTCGCCGACGAGTCGGAGTACTTCAACCGCCTGATCGACAAGCTGCGCGAGGAGACCGGGGAGCTTGCGGCCCACCGTTCACCGGAAGAGCTCGCGGACGTTGCCGAAGTGGTGAGGGAGCTGGGCGAAGCCCTCGGCCTGTCGGCCGAGGCGATCGAGGGCGCCCGTCTCAAGAAGGCTGGCGAGAGCGGAGGATTCTCGAAGCGGATCGTCCTGGAGCGCACCGACACGGACGTGGAACGCGTCCGGAGCTACGACTACGCGCGGCGTGTTGGAGTGCGCCCGGTGTCCTGGGACGAGTTCGGCGCCCTGACCATTCGCCTGGCAGAGTCGCTGGCGCCGGCGGGCATCGAGGCCGTCGTCGGCGTGGCGCGCGCCGGCCTGCTGCCGGCCGTGGCGGTGGCGGCCGCATTGCGATGCAACCTCCACCCGGTCCAGCTCACGCGGCGCGAAAACGACCTCGTGGTGAGGCAATCCCCCGAGTGGAAGGTTCGGGTCTCGCCCGCGATCGCCGGACGTGTGATCGCAGTTGTCGACGACGTCGCCGACAGCGGGGAGACGCTGGCGATGGTTGCGGACGAGGCCATGAAGTCCGGAGCGAGAAGGGTGGTCTCGGTCGCCCTGGCTGCACATACCTGGGCCAATCCGGCGCCCGACGTCGCCGGATTGATCAGCGACGACTTGATCCTGTTCCCGTGGGACGAGCATGTGTATTTCGACGGCCGGTGGGGCCTCAATCCCGAGTTGGAGCGGGCGATAGTGGACCTGGGGGAGGCCTCGGGCCGCGCCGAAACCTAGCCGGCGGGGCGCGGGCGCGCCCGGGCCCTGAAATGGCAACTGACCCCCGAGGGGTGGTGGTCGATTGCCATCTCGCAAAGTGAGCCGAGCCGCCCGATCGTGCCATGGCAACTGACCCCCGAGGGGTGGTGGTCGATTGCCATCTCGAAACCTGGTAGTGCGCGCTGCGGGCGCGCACTACTTCTCGACGATGTTGACTTTCTCGATGTAGACCGGGACGCGCGGGATGCTCGTTTCCGGGTCCGTTGGTTGCATGGAGATGTCTCTGAGGACTTCGTACGAGTTCTCCAGGGCCTGTCCGAAGACCGTGTACAGGGGATCGAGCCCGGCCGACTCCGGATCCTCGCCCGACAGGGCCGATTCCGCATCGTGGACGATGCCGAAGAACTGACTCCCGCCGGTATCGGGGCCGCGGTTCGCCATGGCGAAGGTCCCGTATACGTAGTCGTCGCCCGTCGTCCCTTCAAGTTCGTCGGGGATCTCGTAACCCGGGCCGTCGGGCGGTTGCCCATTCAGGTTGTTTGGATCTCCCCCCTGGATCACGAAGTTCTCCTCCACGCGGTGCCACATAAGCCCGTTGAAATAGCCCTCGCGCGCGAGGAACACGAAGTTCGCGACCGTCGCCGGCCTCTCCTCGAGAAGATCGATCCGGATGTTCCCGCACGAAGTGCGAATCACCGCAAGGTAGTCGACACCTTCCTCGAGAACCTCATCGGGTGAAGGCGCACTCTCGTAATCCGTCTTTGGATTCGACTTCGGTGCCTTGACTTCCGGACACGGCGCGTTCTCGGCGCCGTCGCCGGTCTCCTCCTCTTCTGGTTCCGTGGTCTCTTCCGCTTCGTTGCCTGCAGCCGGGGTGTCGGGTTCGTCCTGGCCGGTCGCGTACAGCATGAGGCCGACAATCGCCACTATTGCAGCGAGGACAGCTGCGATGCGCGCGGCGCGCCGCCTCCGATACGCAGCAATCAAGGCCTCGGTGCGTCTGTCGCGCGCTTCCTTTTTCCGTGCTCGCTTCGGGTTACGTTCCACTCCGTCTCCATCGTTTGCGGCGCCGTTCGGCCCGCTCGCGGCGCGTCGCTGCCTCACCGTCGAGAAGGTCGAGATGATAGGCCAACACGTGCTGGAGTGTCTTGGCGCCCAGTGGCTCGTCCACCAGAGCGTCCGCAATCCCGAAGCGCAGCAGGTCGTGGGCGGAGGGCTTTAGAAGCTCAGCCGCTTCGGGAGCTCGGCCGGGATCGCGCCACAGGATTTCCGCCGCTGCTTCGGGGCGAATGATCGAAAAGATTGACGACGTATAGGCGAGCAGCACATCGCCAACGGCGAAAGCAAGTCCTCCGCCGGAACCTCCCTCACCCGTTAGGACCGACAGCACCGGGACGGGAGCGGCCAGCATTGCCTCGTACAACGCCGCTATCTCCCACGCGACTCCACCGGACTCGGACTCCTCCGATGGATCGGCTCCAGGGGTATCAACGAGTGTGACAACCGGAAGATCGAGGCGGGCGGCAACCGCGACGGCCCGGCGCGCTTTGCGGAATCCTGCAGGGCCGGGAGCAAGGTTTCGATCCAGCGCCAGCGCGATCGCTTTCCGGCCGGCGATGCGGACGAGGGCCGCAACCACAGCGCGGTCGTCGCGGCCCGCTCGGTCACCGCGCAGCTCAACCAAGTCATCGCTGATCTGGAACAAGAGACCCGACGCCGTCGGCCTGTCGCCCGCGCGTTCGATATTCACAGCGGCCCACTCGTCGACCGTCGCGTCCGGTTGTGTCACGAGGCGCGGCGCGGGCACGCTGCGGGGACCGTTCGGGGCGAGCGCGCCGATGACGGCTCGGACCCATGACATTTCGGGTTCGGAATCGTCGATTGCATCTACGAGTCCGACGGCGAGGGCGGATTCGCTCGTGTGGGAGTCTTCCGAGGGCGGAGCACCGGTAACGCGGTGAACGATTCGAGGACCTGCAAAACCCACTGTGGCACCGGGGCGGGCGGCAGTGAAGTCCGCTAGAGCGGCGATGCTTGCCAGAACGCCTCCGGTCGTCGGGTCGTCGAGAAGCGCTACCAATGGCTGGTGGGCGGCAGCGAGTTCGAGCCTGGCGGAAACAACCTTGGGCATCTGGACCAGGGCCCGCATTCCCTCCTGCATCCGTGCTCCTCCAGTGGAGGTCACCAGCACGAAGGGAACGCCCTCGCCGGCCGCGCGTTCGAGCCCCACTGCCATACGTTCGCCGGCGACCTCACCCATGCTGCCCCCCATAAAGGAGAAGTCGAAGGCCGCGAGTTCAACGGCCCGGTCGTGGATTAAACCGCGCGCCGACACCACGGACTCGTCGTTGCCGGCGGAACGAAGCCGGGTAACCACCTCGAGATATCCGGGGAATTCGAGTGGATTCGGCGTCGTGAGGTCATCTGGATGAGGCTGGAAGGAGCCTGCGTCGAGCAACCGCCGGCATATTTCGATGGTGGCATATTCCAACCTGAGCACTCCTATCTACCTGCTAATGTCGCTTCGGTCGGGGATGGCGCGCAGGGTGACTGCAACACGGTAGCAACATCCGCGCGTCGTTCTCCATTACGGGTACGGCGAGACAAAGCGAGGTTCGGCGCCGCATCCCTTGGCTGTGTGTACGGAACGGACAGAGAGGTGGTGCCAACGGTGGCACAGGGACGACCACGCATTTTGGTCGCCAAGCCCGGTCTCGATGGTCATGACCGGGGGATCAAGGTTGTTGCGCGTGCCCTCAGGGACGCCGGGATGGAGGTCATCTACACAGGACTTCATCAGACCCCCGAGCAGATTGCATCCGCAGCGATCCAGGAGGACGTTGATGCAGTGGGGCTCTCCTGTTTGTCGGGCGCGCACATGACCTTGTTCCCGCGAGTAGTCGAGCTAATAAGGGAATCCGGCGGCGACATGGTCGTTTTCGGAGGAGGCATCATCCCCGAGTCCGACATCCCGAAGCTCAAAGACCAGGGTATCGAGGAGGTCTTCACGCCGGGAACGACGACGGGGGAAATCATCGAGTGGGTCGACCGGCACATAGCGCGTGCCGGACTGGAGCGGGAGGCGTAGTGGATCTATTCGAATACCAGGGCAAGGAGCTCCTTCGCCGATTCGAGGTCCCCGTGCCCGAGGGCCGGGTGGCCCGGACCCCGGAGGGGGCAACGGATGCGGCGCGCGGACTGGGCGGCAAGGTTGTTGTGAAGGCCCAGGTGCAGGTGGGCGGGCGCGGCAAGGCCGGAGGGATCAAACTTGCCGACTCGCCGGAGGCCGCAGGTGAGGTGGCGTCGCAGATCCTCGGTATGGACATCAAGGGGCATTCCGTCACACGCGTCCTCGTCGAACGAGCAGGAGACATCAAGGACGAGTACTACTGCTCGTTCCTGCTCGATCGCTCCGAGCGGAAGTTCCTCGGAATGATGAGCTCGAAAGGGGGAGTGGACATCGAGGAGGTCGCGGCCACCGATCCGGAGGCGATATCGCGCGTCCACATCGATCCGCTGCTCGGGATTTCCGACTTCCACGCGCGGCGGTTGGTGTTTGGAGCCAATCTCGATCCCTCCGCGCACCGCGAAGCTATCGCCGTCGTTCCCAAGCTGTACCGCGCGTTTGTCGAGCTCGATGCCTCACTCGTGGAGGTCAATCCGCTTGTGCTTACGGGGGACGGGCGGGTGGTTGCCCTCGATGCAAAGGTTTCGCTCGACGAGTCGGCTACCTATCGCCACCCCATCTTCGACGAATTGAAGGCGGCGCACGAGATCCCGGAGCAAGAACGGTTGGCTAAGGAGAAGGGACTCAACTTCATCAAGCTCGAGGGCGATGTGGGGGTAATTGGAAACGGAGCGGGCCTCGTGATGTCGACGCTCGACGTTGTGAAGGCCGCGGGTGGTGAGCCCGCCAACTTCCTCGATGTAGGGGGCGGAGCCGGCGCCGATGTTCTATCCGCCGGCCTCGAGGTGATCACTTCGAACAAAGAGGTGAAGAGCGTGCTCGTGAACATCTTCGGTGGCATCACGCGCTGTGACCTCGTTGCCGAAGGCATCATCGACGCACTGAACCGCTTGGATGTGAAGGTGCCGATCGTCGTCCGTTTGGACGGAACAAATGCTGAAGAAGGGCGCAAGATGCTCGCCGAAGCCCCGCATCCGATGCTCCACGCTGCCGAAACGATGCTCGGAGCCGCGGAGAGTGCGGTTGAGCTCGCGACGAAAGGATCCCACTAGACCAATGTCGATCCTGATTGATAAAGACACTCGCCTGGTCGTCCAAGGGCTGACGGGGCGCGAGGGTTCGTTCCATGCCAAGCGCAACCGTGATTACGGCACGAACCTCGTGGCCGGTGTTACCCCGGGCAAGGGTGGTACGGATGTCGATGGGGTGCCGGTATTCGACACGGTGGCAGGCGCCGTGTTCGCGACCGGCGCAAACGTTGCGATGGTGTTCGTCCCGGCGCGGTTTGCCGCGGATGCCGTTCTTGAGGCTCATGACGCCGGGATCGATGTCATTATCGCCATCACCGAAGGCATTCCGGCAATGGACATGGCGCGCACGGTTCCGTATCTACGCTCGTCATCTCGCGATGTGACGCTTATCGGACCGAACTGTCCTGGGCTGATATCACCGGGTAGGGCAAACGTCGGCATCATTCCCGGGGAGATCTGTGCACCCGGACCGGTGGGACTCGTATCTCGCTCGGGAACGCTCACCTACCAGATCGTTTACGAACTGACTCAACGGGGGATCGGCCAATCCACCTGTGTAGGGATCGGGGGCGATCCCATTCCCGGCTCCGACTTCATCGACGTGTTGGCCAAGTTCGAGGCCGACGACGAGACCGAGCTCGTCGTGCTCGTCGGAGAGATCGGCGGCGACGCCGAAGAGCGCGCCGCAGCATGGGCGAAGGAGAACATGACGAAGCCGGTGGTCGCGTACATCGCCGGGTTCACCGCGCCGCCGGGAAAGCGGATGGGCCATGCCGGAGCGATCATCTCTGGGTCCAGGGGGACGGCGCAGGCCAAAGCAGATGCGCTGGAGGCCGTGGGGATCCGCGTCGGCCGTAACCCGACGGAGGTGGGCGAGATCGTGGCCGAGATCCGCGGAGCGACATGAAGCTCGTTCTTTTCTCCTCTATGCACCCTCAGGGTGCTCACAGAAGAAAAGAACGGGCATGACGCTGCGCTCTGTTCCTGGGCCGCCCGGCGCGCCGTGGGGTCGCGAGCCGACCGGCCGGTTGGACGAGCTGACGGTGGAGTCGGATCTGCTCGCCGGCAACCCGCTAGGTGATACGGCGCGCCGCCCCCTGTACGTCTATGTGCCGCACGGAATCCCCGACGGCGATCGTCGCCCCTCGGTGTACGTGATCCAGGGATTTACCGGGCAGGTCGACATGTGGCACAACCGCAGCGCGTTCGAGCCCAACATTTTCGAGCGCGTCGACGATCTATTCGGGGATTCGTCGGTACCGCGAGCCATTGTCGTGTTCGTGGATGCATGGACGTCGTACGGCGGTTCGCAGTTCATCAACTCGATATCAACCGGACCGTATATGGACTACTTGTGTGACGAGATCGTGCCGTTCGTCGACTCGAACTACCCGACGATCGCAGATCGCGACCACCGGGGGATCACCGGGAAGTCGAGCGGCGGGTATGGGGCGATGGTGGTGCCGATGCTACGCCCCGATGTATTCGGCGCCCTCGCCTCCCACGCGGGGGACGCGTTGTTCGAGGCCTGCTACCAGCGCGACTTCGCCCCCTCGGCGCGCATCCTGCGGGACAAGTTCGAGGGCTCCTACGACGTGTTCTGGAAACGGCTGCGCGAGGCGGATCGTTTCGACTTCAACCTCTTCGGTGAGCCTCTCAACATGTACGCCATGGCCGCCTGTTACTCGCCCGACGCCAGCGCGCCGGGCAAGGCGATCCTTCCATTCGAGATCGAGACGGGCCGGCTCGTGGGTGACGTGTGGGAGCGGTGGCTCCAGTGGGACCCCGTCAGGATGGCGCCAACCCACGCCGATGCCCTCGCTTCCATGAAGAGGATCTATCTGGATGCCGGCCGGTCGGACGAGTTCTTCTTGGACCTGGGCGCGCAGGCGTTCTCCAGGGAGTTGAGGGCGCTTGGCATCGACCACACTCTGGAGTTGTTCGACGGCACCCACGGCGGGCTCCAATACCGCTACCCGGGCGCAATCCGCACGTTGGCCGAGGCGCTCGCGCCGTAAGGCGCTGGCCGTCTGCTCAGTGTTCCGGAAAACCATTCACTGAGCAGACAGAAGGTTGAATCTGCCTAGGCGGCCTGGCGCCACGCCTCCTTCAGCTTCACCTGACCACCCATCCTCAGGATTGCTCCCGAGTACAGCCGCGCCGCGAGGGGAATGAGCAGCGCCGTCACGGCCAGGCTCAGGGCTATCGAGAGGGCGGCCTCGAGTCCGCTAGCACTTCCGTATGCGACGCGCTGCGGCATCGTCAGCGGAGCGGACGCCGGCACGTACGACGCAACCTGTGCCATAACACTGTCGGGGTTGTTGAGTGCGAAGAAAGCCAGGAAGAAAGACGCGTACAACATGAGCGACAGTGGAGCGGTCGTGCTCTGCAGCTCCTCCTGCCGCGAGACGATCGCGCCGGCCACGGCAAACGAACAGCTGTAGAAGGCATAGCCGATGATGAAGTAGAGGAACACGAGTCCGATGGTCCCCACAGTGCCGGGAGGGATCTCGATGACGTCGGTAATCAGCGCGATGGCGATTCCGAACGCGGCGATCGCTGCTAGCTGGACGAGTCCGAGGATGCCGATGCCGATCACCTTTCCGGCAAGGAGCTGCGATGGCCGGATCTTCGACAGCAGGACCTCGACGACGCGCGAGGACTTCTCCTCCACCACACCCATAGAGACCCAGAAGCCGTAGCCGAAGATCTGGCCAAAGAGCAGGAACGCTCCGATCGTTGCCACCGTGCGCCGGTCATCGCGATGCGGGCTCGGCGGATTGATGGCCTCCACATCGATGCGCGCCGGTTCCAGTGCCCTGCTTGACTGCTCCGAATCCACACCTGCGTCCGCGAAGGCGTCCAGCACCTGAGCCTGCTGGGCCGTTGTCTGCAGCACAGCCCTGAGTTCCGGTGACAGCTCTTCATCCACGACCACGCTGGTCGCGCCAATGAGCGCTGCGTCGATGTCGCCCCCTTCAACGGCGCGCCGGGCCTGCTCCTCGGATTCGAAATTGCGCGCCTCGACCCTGAGTTCGTCGGAGCTCTTCGTGGTCTCTTCCAGCGCTGTGGCCACCGCCCGCGGATCATCGCCGACGGCTCCGACGGTCACCTCGTCCGGGCCGTCGCCCAGGAACGATGGAAGAAGCGCCACGACTCCGATGATTGCGACGGAGATGATCGTGGACACCAGGAACGACTTCTCGCGGATTCGCTCCCCGAGCTCCCTTCTCATCACAAGAAGGATTCCCTGCCGTCTGCTCATGCCTCCACCACCTCACGGAAGAGCTCACTGAGCGTCGGTCTCACAATGTCGAACGACAGCACCTGTCCGGACTGACGGGCGCGATCCAGGACGGCCTGTTCGTCGGCTCCGTCCTGGAGGCTGAGGATGACCGAGTCGCCCCGTTTCTCCACGGCACTGGCGCCGGGAAGCGACTTGTACCAGTCCGCCGGCGCCCGCTGCACCTCGACCTTGACCAGTCTCTGCTCGCGTCGCGACCGGAGTTCACCGACGCGTCCGGATGCAACGAGGCGTCCCTTGCTGATGATCGCCACGGCATCACACAAGCGCTCGACGAGATCCAGTTGATGACTTGAGAACAGGACGGCCGCACCGCGCTCGACCTGTTCGTTCAGGACGCCGCTCATGACGTCGACCCCGACCGGATCGAGGCCCGAGAACGGCTCATCGAGGACAAGTGCGACGGGGTTGTTGATCAATGCGCACGCGAGCTGCACTCGCTGCTGGTTTCCGAGCGACAGCGCTTCGACACGATCGTCTGAGCGGTGCGCAATTCCGAGTCTTTCCATCCAGTGCTCGGCGCGCCGGCGGGCCTCGGTTCTCGCGACGTTGCTAAGCAGCGCAAGGTATTCGAGGTGGTTCCGCACCCGCATCTTCGGATAGAGGCCCCGCTCCTCCGGCATGTAGCCGAAGTCGTGACGAACCGCTTCCGTGATCGGCGCGCCGCTCCAATGGACCTTGCCCCGGTCCGCTTCGAGCAGCCCTAGGACGATTCGCATCGCGGTCGTCTTCCCGGCACCGTTCGGTCCCACGAATCCCATGAGCTGGCCGGGTTTAACCGAAAACGTCAGCCCATCCAACGCCACCACGGACCCGTATCGGCGAGATAGATCGTTCAGCTCAAGCATCGGCATTACTCCCGTATCTGCTTGCTGTGATCGAGCGTGGTCGTAACAACGTTAGGAAACCCGCAGGGCCACGTCGTCGCCGCACGAGTCGATGTGGCGTCCTACTCGGGTATGACTCCGTTCGATGCATCCGTGGACTACGAGCCCGGCTGGACGAGGCCGGACTCGTAAGCTAGGACCACCGCCTGGACGCGGTCGCGCAGGTTGAGCTTCATCAGTACGCGGCCAACGTGCGTCTTTACAGTCGTCTCCGCAACGTAGAGCTCTCCCGCTATCTCTGCATTCGAGAGGCCCCGGGCGACCAGCGCGAGGACTTCTCTTTCCCGCTCCGTGAGTGAGGCCAGGGCAGGTACCTCTGCGGCGTGCGGATCCGGAAGGCGGTTTGCGTACTTGTCGAGGAGCCGCCGAGTGATCGATGGCGCAAGCAGCGCCTCACCGGCGGCCACCGTCCGAACGGCCTCGACGAGCTTCTCCGGAGGAACGTCTTTTAGGAGAAAACCACTTGCTCCCGAACGGAGTGCATCGACGACGTATTCGTCGAGGTCAAAGGTTGTGAGAATGATTACCCTGACCGGGTCCTCCGTGTCGGGTCCTGCGAGTCGTCTCGTTGCCTCCACGCCATCCATGTTCGGCATGCGGATGTCCATCAAGACGATGTCGGGCGACAGCTCCTGCGTCTGCGCAACCGCCTCGTTTCCGTCCGCTGCTTCACCCACAACCTCGATGTCTGTTTCGGCCTCCAGGATCATCCGGAAGCCGGTGCGAACGAGTGTCTGGTCGTCGACGATGAGTGTGCGGATCATCCTGCTTCCGCTACCTCCAGGGGGATTGTCGCCTTAACCGAGTAACCGCCTCCCGGCCGCGGGCCCGCCTTCACGCGTCCCCCGTAGAGAGCGGCCCGTTCCCTCATCCCCACCAGCCCGTGACCGGGGCCCTTACCGTTGCGAAGTTCGCCGGCGGCTCCGCGCCCGTTGTCTTCGACCTCGATCTCGATCCGGTCGGATTCATAGCGCACCACCACTCGCGCACGCGCGGGGCCCGCGTGTTTGATCGTGTTCGTCAAAGCCTCCTGGACGATTCGGTACGCGGAGAGGTCCATCGCCGACGGAAGGGGGCGGGGATCTCCGATCACTTCGTGCTCGACCTGCACTCCCGCGTCCCGTGCTTGCGCCATCAAATCATCGAGCTGCGTGATGCTCGGTTGCGGTGAAAGATCTGCAGAATCGGTTGGACTCCGCAGGATGCCGAGCATCCTGCGCATGTCCGTCAGGGCGCTGCGCCCCGTGTCCTCAATCTGCTTGAGAGCGTCCTTTGCGGATTCGGAGCTGATGTTGGATTCGAGAACTCGGCGTGCGGCGCCCGCCTGCACCACCATCACGCTGACACTGTGGGCCACGATGTCGTGCATCTCGCGTGCTATTCGTTCCCTTTCGTCCGCCGCGGCGCGGCGAGAGCTTGCTCCCTGGTCGCGCTCCAACTGCTCCGCCCGTTCTTCGAGGTTCTTCGTATAGGCGCGCCGCGTCCGCACGTTGTCACCGAGGATCCAAGCTGTTCCGAAGATCACGTAGTTGCTGACCACGATGTCTGCAGAGAGGTCTTCGGCGACAACGAGGACCACCGCCAGCGCAACAGCGGTAACGCCTGCTGCGGTGAGAGAGTCGCGCCGGCTGCACAGGGATGCGACCGTGTAGAGCGCGACCATTACTCCGATGCCCCCCAATGTCGTTTCGTAGCCCAGTGCGTAGAAGGCAACGGTGGCAATTCCGACCGCTGTGAGCACTTGATCCGGATGGCGCCGCCGCCAGGCGAGGGGCAGGGTCTGCATTGCTGCGAGCACGACGCCGAGGGCATCCGGGTCCTTGATCCCTGAGTCTTCGGGGGCGTACTCGCGAATCGTCAGTAGGCCGGCTACGCTGAGTGTCGTCAACAGCAGGGCGAACAGGCCGTCGACCACGAAGGGACGCCGGCGGATCTCTCGGATGAGGGCGCGACCGCCCGAGATCCAACTGCTCAGTCTGGTGCGGGCCATGCTCAAACCATAGAGAGCATGGGGCGCTCACGCATCCATCTGGGCGACGAAACCCCCTCGTACCCAAGTACCACGGGCATCGGGCTGCGCAGGCGTGAGGCACCCGTGTATGTTCGGCACCGTGCACTCAAGGATCGCTGTACTCGTATCGGGAGAGGGTTCGAACATGGTGGCCCTCCTCGAGGCATGCGACGAGGGCCGGGTTCCCGGCTCGGTCGTTCTGGTCGCCTCCGACCGGCCGTGCAAAGGGATCGAGACGGCGCGAGAGCGGGGGGTCGAGACCGCCACACTGGCGCCGGCCGACTACGGATCGCGTGACGAGTGGAGCGCGGCCCTCGGGGATGTCGTCGGTGCGGCTCGCCCCGACCTCGTTGTCTCCGCAGGCTTCATGCGGATTCTTGCACCGGTCTTCGTGGATGCCTTCGCGGGCCGTCTGATCAATCTCCATCCGTCGCTGTTGCCGGCATTTCCCGGCGCGCACGGCGTCCGGGACGCGCTCGAGTACGGCGTGAAGATCACAGGCTCGACGGTCCACTTCGTCGACCACCATGTCGACCATGGGCCGATCCTGCTACAGGAACCCGTGGTGGTGGAGGCGGGTGACACGGAACAGACTCTCCACGATCGAATCAAGGCCGTCGAACATCGGCTCCTACCGGAAGCCTGCAGATTGGTCCTCGAGCAACGGGTCCGTATCGAGAACGGCCGTACGCTCGTAGAGCCTGAGCGCGCCCACAGTTAGGATGCGCTCGTGAAGATCCGGCGTGCACTTCTGAGCGTTTCGGACAAGACGGGGATTGTCGGCCTTGCACGCACGCTATCGGAGATGGGCGTCGAGATCCTTTCGTCGGGAGGAACTGCCTCCGCCCTGACCGAAGCGGGTATCCATGTGACCGCAGTGGTGGACGTCACCGGCGCGCCGGAGATCCTCGGCGGTCGTGTGAAGACGCTTCATCCCAAGATCCACGGCGGGATCCTCGCCGACCGCCGCCGCCCGGAACACATCAAAGAGATCGACCTCTATGGGATCGAGCCGATCGACTTAGTTGTGTGCAACCTTTATCCGTTCGAGCAGACGGTTGCTCATCCAAGCACATCGGAGGACGCGGCTCTCGAGCAGATCGACATCGGCGGCCCGGCTATGGTGCGAGCCGCTGCCAAGAACCATCCCTCCGTGGCCGTCGTCGTCAGCCCGGACCGCTATGAGTCCGTGCTCGATGAGTTGCGCACATCGGGAGATGTCTCGGATGAGACGCGAAAGGCGCTGGCCAGAGAGGCTTTCCGCCACACGGCGTCCTATGACGCGGCGATCGCACGCTGGTTGTCGCGCGGTGAGGGGTGGCCGGACGTAGCTCTCATAACGGGGGTCAAGGTCGCCGACCTCCGCTACGGGGAGAACCCCCATCAGAGTGCGGCCCTCTACCGCAACCAGGACTCGGAGCGAGGGCTGGCGGCTGCCGAGCAGTTGCACGGGAAGGAACTCTCGTTCAACAACCTGCTTGATGCCGACGCGGCGTGGAAGCTCGTTTGCGAGCTGGAATCCCCCGGCGCCGCGATCATCAAGCACTCGAACCCCTGCGGTGCTGCGGTTTCGGGCTCGCTGGGGGATGCGTACACAAAGGCTTTTGAGTGCGATTCCACATCCGCGTATGGGGGCATCGTCGCGCTCAATTCCCCATGCGATCTGCGCACGGCGGCTCAGATCGCCGAGATCTTCACTGAGGTCGTGATCGCTCCCGATTTCGACGACGCAGCGCTTGAGATCCTGGCATCCAAGAAGAACCTGCGCATCCTCAGGTCATCGCCCAGACCCGTCCTCGAGGCAGACATCCGCCGCATATCGGGGGGAGTTCTGGTGCAGCAGCCGGATGGTCCAGATTCACTTGAGAACCTGAAGGTTGTTACAGAGTCGCAACCGACAGAGCGGCAGTGGGCCGACCTACGTTTTGCGTGGACGGTCGTCAAGCACGTCAAGTCGAACGCCATCGTTCTCGCCAAGGATCGGATCGCGGTGGGCATCGGCGCCGGGCAGATGAGCCGCGTCGATTCAACCGAGCTGGCCGCCCGGCGCGCCGCTGAGAAGGCGAGTGGATCGGTGTGCGCCAGCGACGCGTTCTTCCCGTTCAGGGACGGACTCGACGCGGCCGTCGCGGCCGGCGCAACTGCAGTAATTCAGCCGGGTGGTTCCGTGAGAGATGAGGAAGTAATCGCCGCCGCCGACGAACACGGGATCCCGATGGTTTTCACAGGACGGCGCCACTTCCGTCACTAGGCGTCCCCGACTCTCCTTTCTGTCTGCTCAGAACCGCGGAATCCGCGGTTTTCAACAGACAGAATGAATTAGTCGCTCGGTTGGGCGACCGCCTGGTCGCGGGCCTCGACTATCTCGGGCTCCCTGATGCCGGGAATCAGCAGGAACAGCATGAGGATGCTGCTGCCGAGAACGCCGGCGGCGACCAGAGTCGCGCGGGGCCCGATCGCCTGCGCCAGGGGCCCTGTAAGAGCCAGTGAAACCGGGATAAGGCTGGTAGAAACCATCCAGTCCAGGCTGGACACACGCCCGAGGATGTGACCGGGCACGCAACGATGCAACGTCGTATTCCAGATGATGATCGTGACCGAGAGAAGTCCCTGCATCATGAAGCTCGCCGCGGCCGCGTGCCACAGCGATGTGGCGAGACCGAACCCTGCCAGCATGAGTGTGCCTAACGACATTCCCAGGAACATTGTTGTTATGAACTTGGCCGGCAGATTCCGGCTCCCGATCAGGGCTGAAAACAACATGGCGCCCACCCCTCCGCAGGAGAGCACGAATGCCAGATCACCGGAGCCACCCCATCTGTTCAAGACCACTACCGGAACGAGCGCCTGCCACGGTCCCGAAAAGATCAAGAGACCGAGAGCGAATGCCAGTACGGCTCCCCACAACCAAGTCTGGGAGCTGACAAACCGATAACCTTCTCGAACCTCTTCCCACACAACGCTCTCCAGCGAGCGATCCTTGTCCAGCTCGCGGCGCGAGATCAATGCAAAAGCAACTCCGGCGAAGAGGAACGTCACAGCATCAAAAATGAATGCACCACCGGCTCCGACCGCAGCGATGATGACTCCACCTAAGGCGGGGCCCGCAACGCGCAGAGAGAATGGACGAGAAAAGTTGTCGAGGGCGTTCGCTTCCACCAGGAGATCGCGCGGCACGAGATCGGGGACGATTGCGCCAAATGCCGGCCCAAAGAGAGCCTCGGCAATGCCGTAGATAGCGGCCAGCATGTAGATATGCCAAAGCTCGATCACTCCAGCTACCGACAGGACTCCGAGGCACAGAATCGCCGCTCCTTGAAGCGCGGTGGCAAACATGAGAACGCGCCGGCGCTCCAGACGATCGCTGAGGATTCCACCTACGATGAAGAACAGAACGAGGGGCAGCGTCCACGCAACAAACGCGTACGTGAGTGCTGTGACACTACGGGTTATCTCGCGCACTTGAACGGGAAGGGCAATGATGAAGATGCCGTCCCCGAGGAGGCTTACCGTCAGACCCCACCACAACAACGAGAAATCGCGGAACTGGAGAGGTCGCAACAACTTCACGCGCTGCGTTAGTGGGTTTCGATTCGAGTGCTTCGGGCGGCGGTTGCCATGGCGCGGTCGACCTTCCCCGCGAGCGGGGGGGATCGCCGAGCTAATCCCCGGGCTCAGCTTTTTCGTCGAATCCAGATCCGAATGTGAATCGGGCGCCCTAGCATCCTGCGGGCCGTCCGAAGATTCGGGCATAGACGCCTGCTTCCCCACACTGGCTTCAGACCCTAGTCGGTCGGTAATCCTACGGGGAGGTCGAGAGTTCGCAAGTAATATCCGAGCCGCGGTAGATATCCCAGGAATATCCATCCAGGCGGGGAGGTAACTCGATGCCTGCAGAACTGATCGATGGAAAAGGAACGGCTGCCCGCGTGCGGGCCGAGGTAGCGGAGCGAACGGCGAAGCTTGCTTCGGAGGGGGTTACCCCGGGCCTCGCCACGGTACTGGTCGGAGACGACCCCGCGTCGAAGATCTACGTATCGTCAAAGCGCAAGGCCTGTGCTGAAGTCGGCATAAAGGCATGGGATCACGATCTGCCGGCGTCGACGTCGCAGGACGACCTGATGACCTTGATAGAGAAGTTGAATGGTGATCCATTTGTTCACGGCATCCTTGTTCAGCTTCCGCTCCCCGAGCACGTCGATGAGCAACTCGTGTTGGATTCCGTCGATCCCGCGAAGGACGCCGACGGGTTCCACCCCTATAACTTGGGCCGGCTGTTGACTGGAGATCACGTCATTGCTCCGGCGACTCCGGCGGGCATTCAAGAACTTCTCACTCGCAACGGTGTGGAAACAGCCGGGGCCGACGTAGTGATTGTCGGTCGCTCGAACATCGTCGGGAAGCCGTTGGCCGCCCTGCTGGTGCAAAAGGGTCCGGGGGCCAACGCCACCATAACGATCTGCCACACAGCGACGCGCGATCTGCCGTCACACACGAAGCGAGCCGACGTCCTGGTGGCGGCGATGGGCCGCGCCCATGCGATCACGGGTCCGATGATCAAGGAGGGTGCCGTAGTGATCGACGTTGGGATGAACCGGACGGAGTCCGGGCTTGTCGGCGACGTGGACTTCGATGCCGCCGTTCAGGTCGCGTCGAAGATCACTCCCGTGCCGGGCGGCGTCGGCCCAATGACGATAGCAATGCTGCTGAGCAACACCGAATACTTGGCACGCCGCTCCC
>DASQUP010000186.1:0-25783 GCA_035641235.1 Actinomycetota bacterium | reverse complement strand
GTAGCCGGCGGCAGCGTGGAGCTCTACCGCCTCGAGGCGCTCGGAGCGAGTGCCGACGCACGCCTCGACCTGATCCCGACGACCGTGAAGATCCTCCTCGAGAACCTCCTCCGTCTCTCCGCGACACCATTCGCTACCGAGGACGACGTCTCGTTCCTTGCATTGTGGGGGCAGAAGCCACTCGAGGACCGAGAGTTCTCCTTCTCCCCATCACGGGTGATCCTCCAGGACTTCACGGGCGTACCGGCGGTCGTCGACCTTGCGGCAATGCGTTCGGCGATGAAGCGAGAGGGCGGTGATCCCGGGCGCGTCGATCCGCTCGTGCCGGTCGACCTAGTCATCGACCACTCGGTCCAGGTCGATGCTTTTGCGAGCGATCGTGCGTTCACGATCAACGTGGAACGAGAGTACGAGCGCAACCATGAACGCTATTCGCTGTTGCGGTGGGCACAGCAAGCGTTCAACGGCTTCCGGGTTGTTCCGCCGGGCATGGGCATCGTCCATCAGGTGAACCTCGAGCACCTAGCGACCGTCGTGCGAACCCTCGACGGCGTTGCAGTTCCCGACACCCTTGTCGGCACCGACTCGCACACCACGATGATCAACGGGCTCGGTGTACTGGGATGGGGTGTCGGTGGGATCGAGGCCGAGGCCGCGATGCTGGGTCAACCGCTTCCCCTCGTCACGCCGAAGGTCGTCGGATTCAAGTTCACGGGCGCGCTCCAGACCGGAGTAACGGCAACCGACCTGGTGCTCACCGTGACAGAGATGCTGCGGGCGCACGGCGTTGTTGGGAAGTTCGTGGAGTTCTACGGAGCGGGGCTGTCGAGCCTGACGGTTGCCGACCGGGCCACCCTCTCCAACATGTCACCCGAATACGGCGCTACCGCCGGCCTGTTCCCGATCGACGATCAGACACTCGCCTATCTCCGCTTGACCGGGCGCCCGGAAGACACCGTGGACCTCGTCGAGCGATACGCGAAGCAGCAGAGCATGTTCCGAACCGACGACACACCGGATCCGGCGTTCACCGAAACACTCGAGCTCGATCTCTCGACGGTCGAGCCGAGCCTCGCAGGCCCCCGCCGCCCTCAGGACCGCGTCGCGCTCGGACGAGCCTGGGACAGTTTCAAGGCCGTCTACGGCGACGAACTGGCCGGAGGCAACGGACGATACCCAGTGGAGATCGGACGCTGGCTTGCAGAGGGGGGCAGCGCGGAGAAGCCCCACACGCCAGAACATCCCGATCCGGCCGAGGAGACCGACGTCGAGACGGCCGACGGAACCATCCACCTCAAACACGGCTCTGTGGTCATTGCGGCGATAACAAGTTGCACGAACACATCGAATCCGACGGTGATGCTCGGCGCCGGCATCCTCGCCAAGAAGGCAGCGGAGAGAGGACTCGTCAGCAAGCCATGGGTCAAGACGTCGATGGCTCCGGGCTCGCGCGTCGTCACGCACTATCTGGACGGGGCCGGACTCACCGAGTATCTGAACCGATTGGGATTCCAGGTCGTCGGTTATGGCTGCACGACGTGTATCGGGAACTCAGGCCCCCTACCTGAGCCGATTGCCGAAGCGATCGACGAACACAACCTCGCCGTCGTCTCAGTGCTGTCCGGCAACCGCAACTTCGAAGGCCGGATCCATCCCCAGGTAAAGGCCAGCTACCTCGGTTCGCCTCCGTTGTGCGTTGCCTACGCACTCGCCGGAACGATCGAGATCGACCTCACTTCGGAACCTCTGGGTGAGGACTCCGACGGCAATCCCGTATACCTGCACGACATATGGCCGTCGAAGGAGGAGATCGCCGAGGCGATCGCTTCCGTCCGTTCCGAATTGTTCATCGAGGAGTACGCGCGGGTCTTCGATGGCGACGAGAACTGGAAGCAGTTGCCCTCACCGGAGGGTGCGCTCTACGACTGGGATCCGGACTCGACGTACGTACGCGAGCCGCCGTTCTTTATGGATCTTGGGGGCGAGCCGGACGACCCCACCGACATCTCCGGAGCTCGCGTCCTGGCGCTCGTCGGGGACTCGGTGACTACCGACCACATCTCGCCGGCCGGATCGATTCCCCCGAGTTCTCCCGCCGGCAAGTACCTCATCGAACACGGTGTCGAGCCGCGGGACTTCAACAGCTACGGGTCACGGCGCGGCAACCACGAGGTTATGATGCGAGGAACCTTTGCGAACATCCGACTGCGCAACGTACTCGCCGGTGGCAAAGAAGGTGGGTGGACGGCCAAACTGCCGGACGGTGACGTCGTGCCGATCTTCGACGCCGCAGTCGAGTATGCGAACGAGGACACTCCGCTGATCGTTCTCGCCGGCAAGGAGTACGGCTCTGGATCGTCGCGCGACTGGGCGGCCAAAGGACCGCGACTGCAGGGTGTGCGTGCAGCGATCGCCGAGAGCTTCGAACGAATCCACCGCAGCAACCTCGTTGGTATGGGCGTGCTGCCCCTTCAGTTCCTGCCGGGAGAGAACGTCGCTTCGCTCGGCCTCACCGGAACCGAGACGTTCGATATCACCGGTATCGCGAATGGCCTCGAGCCGCACGAGGAGCTCACCGTCGTCGCGCGCGCCGACGACGGCGGCGAGATCAGCTTCCAGGTCGAGTGCCGCATCGACTCCGACGTGGAGATCGAGTACTACCGCCATGGGGGCGTGCTTCAGTACGTGCTGCGCAGGATGCTCGCGCAAAGCTGAACTGTCCGCTTCCAGTCACGCATACCGTGACAGATTGCGGACAGTTCGGGTCTAGCGCTTTGAGTACTGCGGCGCCTTGCGGGCTTTCTTCAGGCCGTACTTGCGCCGCTCCTTCTCGCGTGCGTCGCGAGTGAGGAAACCTGCCCGCTTGAGCGCCGGCCTGAGATCGGAATCGAGGTCGACCAGCGCCCGCGCTATTGCGTGACGGAGCGAACCGGCCTGGCCGCTGATCCCGCCGCCTTCGATCTTGGCGATGATGTCGTAGCGACCCTCCGTCTCGGTTAGGCGCAGAGGCTCGGTGATCACCATCCGGTGCACTGCGCTCGGGAAGTAGTCCTCGAGCGGCCGCCCGTTGATCTCCCACCGCCCGCTGCCGGACAGCAGCCGCGCCCGGCAGACGGCTTCCTTGCGACGACCGGTCGCCCGGGCAAGCGCTTCAGGCACCTGTTACCTCCTCAATGGTGTGCGCCTGCTCGGGATCGTGCGGCGCCGCGACGTCCTTCAGATCGAGTACCTGGGGGTTCTGAGCCGAGTGCGGGTGGTCCGGACCCGCATAGACCTTCAGCTTCTTGAGCATCGCCCGCCCCAACCGGTTGCCGGGGAGCATGCCTTTGACGGCCTTCTCGATTGCCTTCTCGGGCCGCTCGACCATGAGCTTCGAATACGGAATGGCCCTCAGACCTCCCGGATAACCGGAGTGGCGGTAGTGCTGCTTCTTCAGGAGCTTGCTACCCGTAAGGACCACCTTGGAGGCGTTGACAACGATGACGTGGTCGCCGGTGTCGAGGTGGGGGGCGAAATAGGGCTTGTGTTTGCCTCGCAGGCGCTGGGCGACTTCCGACGCCAGCCGGCCCAGCACAACGCCGTCGGCATCGACCAGCCACCAATCGCGCGTTATCTCGCTGGGCGTCGTCGAGTGGGTTTTCATCCTCTACCTTTGGTCGTTATCCGTGCGCGCAGACAATAGGCGTCTGCGGGAAAACAGCAGGATAACGGCCACATTTGCCCCGGTCAAACCGCGGCCCGGGGATCCGGGGGCCGGCTCCAGCCGTCGTCGTACTCCACCGAGACGAGGCACAGGCCGTGTGGAGGGGCCACAGGGCCCGCAGCGGCCCGATCCCGCGCTTCGAGCACCTCCAGCATCTCGTCCGGCTTGCTCCGCCCTTCGCCGACCGATATCAGCGTGCCCACAAGCGAGCGGACCATCTGATGGATGAAGGCGTTCGCCCGTGCCCGGACACGAATAAGCGACCCCTCCCTGGCACAGCGGAGCTCATAGAGGACTCGCTCAGCCGACGCCGAGGGCTCCGGGAGGCGACCGAAGGAGGTGAAGTCGTTGGGACCCACGAGATGGCCGGCAGCTTCGTTCATTGCGTCCACATCGAGCGGCGCGCGGCGGTAGTAGGCGGTTCCGGCCAGCCACGGATCCGCGTTGGGACCCTCTAGCACGGCGTAGATGTAGGTGCGGGAGCGAGCGCTGAAACGAGCGTGGAAATCTGCCGGAGCGGCGGTACAGGAGTGGACCACGATCGACGGCCCGCACATACGGTTGAGCGCGTCTTTCACCTCGTCCGGGCGGCAGTCGTCCGGTGCATCTGACGAGCTCATAACCTGCCCGAGCGCGTGCACGCCCGCATCGGTTCTTCCGGCGCCCACCGTTGCGACGTCGCGCCGCCACAACGTTTTCAGGGCCTCTTCGAGGTCACCCTGGACCGTTCGGATGTCGACCTGCCTCGCCCACCCGTGAAACGGCGCGCCGTCGTAGGCGAGGTCGAAGCGGAGGTTCAGCTGCCTCCCCGGTCCTCGTCGGAGGATTCTGCCGGCGCGTCCTGAGAGGTTTCGGCGTCGGCATCCCCCGGCGGCGCCACGGGCTCCTCGCCGCTCGCCTCGTCTGTGGTCGCCTCGACGGCTTCCTCGGGCGCCTCGTCTTCTGCCGTGGGCTCCGGAGCCTCGGAGGCCTCGGCATCTGGGGCGCCCTCTTCGGTCCGCCGGCGCGCCGGTCGGCGCAGACGCCGGCGGCGACCGGATTCCTCCTCGGCCGCGGTTTGGGTACGCGCCTCGCCCTCGACGAGCTCCACGAGCGCCATCGCCGCGCCGTCGCCGTTTCGGGCGCCGAGCTTCAGGATGCGAGTGTAGCCACCGCTACGGTCCGCGAAACGTGGGGCGATCTCCTCGAAGAGCTTGGCCACGACGTCGCGGTCCTCGATCGTCGACAGAACCTGACGGCGCTCGTGAAGGCCGCCCTTCTTCGCTTTGGTGATCAGCCGCTCCGCGTATGGCCGCAGCGCCTTCGCCTTTGCCTCGGTCGTCTTGATGCTCTCGTGTTCGAACAGCGATAGGGCCAGTCCCGACAGCATCAACCGCTGATGTTTCGGGTTCGATCCGAGGCGCGGACCCTTCTTGGGCTGCGGCATATCTCAGAATTCCTTTTTCTTGAGGCCGAGGCTGAGCTCCTCGAGCTTCGCCTTCACCTCGTCGATCGACTTCTGGCCGAAGTTGCGGATCTCGAGGAGGTCCTCTTCCGTCTTCTGAACGAGGTCACCGATCGTGGCCACACCCTCGCGCTTGAGGCAGTTGTACGACCGGACGGTCAGATCCATGTCTTCGATCGGCTGGGCGAGCACGCCCGAGGCCTCTTCCTCACCCGGCTCCGGACCGAGGACGAGCCCACCGGCAGCCTCCCCCAACCCGGCGAAGAGCTGGAGCAGCTCGACGAGAGTGGCCCCCGCCGACGACAGGGCGTCCCGCGGCTGCATCGATCCATCGGTCTCCACGTCGAGGATCAAGCGGTCGTAGTTCGTCATCTGCTCGACGCGCGTCGGCTCGACCTCGTAGGTGACTCGCTTGACCGGCGAGAACAGCGCGTCCATCGGAATGGTGCCGATGGCCTCCTTCGGAGCCGTAGTTGCCGGCACGTACCCGCGGCCCTGCTCGACCCTCAACTCCATTGAGAGGGTTGCGTTTTTGTTGAGCGTCGCGATGTGGTGCCCGGAGTTGAGGATCTCGACCCCCGCCGGAAGTTCGACGTCGCCGGCCGTAACCTCGGCCGGACCCGTGACGCGCAGGTGGACGGTCGTTGGTTCTTCGTTCTCACTCTTGATCACGAGTTCTTTGAGGTTGAGGACGACGTCCGTGACGTCCTCGGTCACACCCTCTATCGTCGAGAACTCGTGGAGCACGCTGTCGATCTTGATCTGCGTTACGGCAGCACCAGGGATCGAAGAGAGAAGCGTGCGGCGAAGTGAGTTACCGAGCGTATAGCCGAATCCCGGCTCAAGAGGCTCGATAGCGAACTTTGAGCGCACCTCGGAGATCTCCTCCTCGGAAATCTGAGGGCGTTGAACGATAAGCAAATCCATGTAGCTCCTCTCCCTGCGACCCCTTCCTTTCGGCCCTTGTTAGCTGCATCGGGCGCCGAAAGGAACGCGTCGATTCTTACTTTGAGTAGTACTCAACGATGAGCTGCTCCTGCACGGGCGCATCGATCTGACTGCGATCGGGCAGGGCGCGCACCTCAACAGAAAATTCCTTCAGGTTGGAGAACAGCCACTCGGGAATCTGACGGCCCTCCGCATAGGCGGCGTTCTCAATGATCCGCCCCATGCTCTTGGAGCGTCCTCGCACGCTGACCACATCACCCGTTTTCACACGGAAGGAGGGGATGTTGACCTTGCGGCCGTTGACTTCGAAGTGACCGTGCGAGACAAGCTGGCGTGCCATGGGGCGGTTCATTGCAAATCCGGCCCTGTACACGACGTTGTCGAGGCGCGACTCACAGATACGCATGAGCTCTTCGCCGGTTACTCCCTTAGCCCGGTCCGCCTCCGCGTAGTAGCCGCGGAATTGCTTCTCGAGGACGCCGTAGAAACGCTTGGCCTTCTGCTTCTCGCGGAGCTGAAGCAGGTATTCCGACTCGCGCACACGGCCGCGGCCGTGCTCGCCGGGAGGCGGGCGCCCCTTCTCGATGGGGCACTTGGGGGACTCGCAGCGCGTTCCCTTGAGGAACAGTTTCGTCTTCTCCCGCCGGCACAGCTTGCAGACGGGCCCCGTGTAACGCGCCATCAGACGCGTCTCCTCTTACGCGGCCGACATCCGTTGTGGGGGACCGGGGTTACGTCCTTGATGCCGATCACTTCCAGGCCCGACGCCTGGAGGGAGCGGATGGCGGTCTCGCGGCCCGAGCCGGGACCCTTCACCAGGACGTCGACTCGACGAACGCCGTGCTCCTGGGCGCGCCGGGACGCGGCCTCGGCGGCCTGCTGGGCGGCGTACGGAGTCGACTTGCGCGATCCCTTGAAACCCACGTTGCCGGCGGACGCCCACGACAGGACGTTTCCCTCGGGATCGGTGATCGAGATGATCGTGTTGTTGAAGGTCGACTTGATGTGCGCGACGCCGTGAACGACGTTCTTCTTCTCCCGGCGGCGGGCCTTCTTTGATTTCTTTGGATTAGCCAATCCCTAAGTCCCCTCTTACTTCTTCGCTTTCTTCTTCCCGGCAACGGTCTTCTTCGGTCCCTTGCGCGTGCGGGCGTTCGTGTGGGTCCGCTGTCCGTTCACCGGAAGACCGCGTCGGTGCCGGAGACCCTGATAGCAGTTGATCTCGATCTTGCGTTTGATGTTTTGGTTCACCTCGCGGCGGAGGTCACCCTCGACGCGATAGTTGTTGCCGATCCAATCGCGGATCCGGACGACCTCCTCATCGGTGAGGTCGCGGACTCGGGTGGCAGGGTCAACACGGGCTCCAACGCACGTCTCGACGGCTTTCGTGCTACCGAGCCCGTAGATGTATCTCAGCGCGATGTCCAAGCGCTTTTCTCTGGGGAGGTCGACTCCTGCAATTCGTGCCACCTAGGCGATCCCTTCTCCCTATCCCTGACGCTGCTTGTGACGTGGGTTCGAGCAGATGACCATCACGGCGCCGCGGCGGCGAATGATCTTGCACTTGTCGCAAATCTTCTTGACGCTTGGACGCACCTTCATCCCGTTGCCCCTTCGTCCCTACCGGTACCGGTACACGACTCGCCCCCGAGTCAGGTCGTAGGGCGAGAGCTCGACAAGCACCCGGTCGCCGGGAAGAATCCGGATGTAGTGCATCCGCATTTTTCCCGAGATGTGAGCCAGGACGCGGTGGCCGTTCTCGAGTTCCACTCGGAACATCGCATTGGGGAGGGGCTCGATTACCGTCCCCTCTACCTGGATCCCTTCCTCCTTGCCGGAGGACGCCTTTTCTTTGTTCTTAGCCACGCGCGTGTCCCAGCCCTAATCCGTCTCGACAATTGTGGCCCGCGGAAAGCGCCCCACAGGGGCGCGTAAAAACCCTTGAGCCGGACCGACGAAATATGGTAACAGACCAGGTCGCCACGGTCGAACCGCCCCCGCAAGCCGAACTGGCTGCCGTCGGGAAATGAGAGCAGTCGGTTCGCTCAAGCCCGGGGTCTCTCTGTAAGAATCTGGCAGCCGGTGGGCGTGATCGCAACCGTGTGTTCGAAGTGCGCCGATGGGCTCCCGTCCTCCGTCACGACCGTCCAGCCATCCCCGAGGACCTTGGTGGCCGGGCCCCCGAGGTTGACCATTGGCTCGATCGCGAGCGTCATGCCTGCGCTGAGCACCTCCCGGCGCCCGGGCGGCCCGTAGTTCGGGACCTGGGGCTCCTCGTGCAGGTTCCGGCCCACCCCGTGGCCGACGTACTCCCGCACGATCGAATATCCGGCGGCCTCGGCGACCTCGTGTACGGCGTGACCCACATCGCCAAGGCGGTTCCCCGGGCGGCACTGCTCGATCGCCGCGTTGAGGGATTCCTCGGTCACCTTGAGCAGATCGGCGATCTCCGGGGAGATCGATCCAACGGGGAACGTCCACGCGCTGTCCGCGTGGAAGCCCTCATAAAGAACCCCCACATCGACCGAGATGATGTCTCCGTCCTCGAGCCGCTGGGCGCCGGGTATCCCGTGAACGATGACCTCGTTGGGCGAGGTGCAGATCGAGGCGGGAAACCCCCTGTATCCCTTGAACGAGGGCGTTGCGCCGGCCCCGGTGATCGATTCTTCGGCAATCCGGTCGAGCTCCCCCGTCGTGATGCCCGGAGCGAGGACCTCCTCCAGCTTCGTGAGCGTCTCGGTGAGGATCTCGCCGGCCGCACGCATCGCGGCGATCTCTTCCGGGGACTTCTTGTAGATCACAGCACTTCCACGATGCGAGCAAATACCTCGTCCGGAGAACCGAGGCCGTCGATCTCTCGAAGCAGTCCAGACTTCGCGTAGTACTCCTTCAGCGGCTCGGTCGTGGCGTGATAGAGCGCCAGGCGATGGCGGATCTTGGCTTCCTCGTGGTCGTCGGTTCTCTCCACGACCTCACCACCGCACGAATCGCAGGTCCAATCGCGCGCCGGTGGAACGTCGATGTGATAGTTGCGCCCACACTTGGAACAAACGCGCCGGCCCTGCAGGCGCCGCACGGAGACTTCCTCGGGCACCTCGATCACAAGGGCTGCGTCGAGGCTGTCCCCGGATTCCGACAACATCGCGTCGAGCGCCTCGGCTTGGGCGATGCTGCGGGGAAACCCATCCAGCAGCCATCCGTTGGCGCAGTCATCCGCCCACAGTCGCTCGCGCACGACCTCGATGGTCAGCTCGTCGGGAACCAGGCTCCCGCTCTCAACGTATTCCTTGACCTGGAGGCCGAGCGCAGTGCCCCCCGATATCGCCCAGCGAAAGATGTCCCCCGTCGCGATATCAGGGATGCCATACTTCTCGGCCAGCATCGCCCCCTGGGTGCCCTTGCCGGCACCCTGGGGCCCGAAGACGACAAGTCTCACTTAAGGAAACCCTCGTAGTGACGCATCATGAGCTGAGATTCGATCTGCTTCATCGTCTCAAGCGTCACTCCGACGGTGATGAGAATCGAGGTTCCTCCAAACGGCAGCTGGGAGATTCCTTGGGTCGCGAGGAATATCGAGGGCATCAACGCGATGGCGGCGATGAACAAGGCGCCCGGCAGCGTGATCCGCGTGAGGATTCGATCGAGGTACTCGGCCGTCTGACGACCGGGCCTGATCCCCGGGATGAATCCGCCGTACTTCTTCATGTTGTCTGCCTGCTCGATCGGGTTGAACGCGATGGCCGTGTAGAAGTAGGCGAAGAACACGACCATGACTCCATAGATGACCATGTACGTCGCGCTCGCAGGGTTGACCAGGTTGTTGCTGATGAAGTCCTGGATCGTTTGGTTCTGGACGACGTTCTGCAACAGCGTCGGTATGTAGAGCACGCTCGACGCAAAGATGATCGGGATGACGCCGGCCTGGTTCACCTTCAGCGGGATGTAGACGGAGCCGCCCCCGTACATCTTGCGGCCGACCACACGCTTGGCGTACTGGACGGGAATGCGCCGCTGCCCCTGCTCCATGACGACGATGGCCACGATAATGAGCAAGCCGATCGCAACCACGACCGAGAACACACCCGCGCCGCGTGCCGAGAGGATCGAAGCCCCTTCGCTCGGCAGCGTCGAGACGATCGAGGCGAAGATCATGATCGACATACCGTTCCCGATGCCGCGCTGGGTGATCAGCTCACCGAGCCACATGATCAGCGCCGTCCCGGCGGTGAGCGACATGACTATTAGAGCGACGCGGGGGCCGTTGAAGTTCGGGATGAGGTCGACCGAGGCGCCGGACGCATCCTGGAATCCCCCGCGGTGTGCGAGGAATGCCAGCCCCGTCGACTGCAGCATTGCCAGCACGATCGTTAAGTACCGCGTCCACTGATTGATCTTCTTTACGCCGGTCTCGCCTTCCTTACGCCACTGCTCGAGCTTCGGGATCACAACGGCCAAGAGCTGCATGATGATCGACGATGTGATGTACGGCATGATCCCGAGGGCGAATATCGCCATCTGCGTCAGCGCTCCGCCGGAGAACAGGTTGATGAACTGGAACACTCCTCCGGTGGCGCCGGCGGCGAACTTCTGCGCCTCGTCGACGTCGATCCCCGGCGTGGGAATGTGGGCGCCGAACCGGTATATACCGATGATCAGCAGGGTGAAGAGGATCTTGCGCCGGAGGTCCGGGACGCGGAATGCGTTGACGAACGTGCTCAGTAGGTTCACTTCGCCCCGCCTATGCTGCCCCGTACGTCGATCACTTCGGCCGCCCCTCCTGCCTCTTCGATCTTTGACTTCGCCGATGCACTGAACGCATGGGCCCGGACCGTAACCTTACGGCCGATATCTCCGACACCGAGCACCTTCACGCGCGCATCACGGCCCTTGAGGAGCCCGGCGGCGCGCAGTTCATCGGGACCGATGTCGGACCCCTTGACCCTGTCGAGGTCCTTCACATTGACGGCCTGGTAGACCACCTGATTCGGGGGCGTGAAACCCTTCAACTTCGGGATGCGCCGGACGAGGGGCATCTGGCCTCCCTCGAAGAAGGCGTTGACCTCGCCCCGGGCCCTCGTTCCCTTGGTTCCGCGGCCTGCGGTCTTGCCTTTTCCGGAGCCCTCCCCGCGCCCCACTCGCTTGCGGCGCTTGTGGGAGCCGGTGGGCGGCTTGAGGTCGTGCGGCTTCATTACCTGATCTCCTCGACTTCTACGAGATGTGCGACGGCAGCGATCATGCCGCGGATCTCCGGACGGTCCTCGTGGACGACCGAATGCCCGAGACGCTTGAGCCCCAGGGCTCTAATCGTGCCCTGCTGCTTCGCGCCCCGAGATCCCGCCGAGCGAACCTGCCTCACCTTCAACTTGCCCATGTCTTCCAATCCTCTGTCTACCAATCCTAGGCAGTTACCGCTGAATCCCGGCCGGAGTCGCCTCGCGCAGCAGGTAAGCGGGGGCCACTTCCTCCGGGGTTTTGCCCCTCTTCTTAGCCACCTCCTGGGCGGTCTTGAGGCCCTTCAGGGCCTTGACCGTTGCGTGCACGATGTTGATTGCGTTGTCGGAGCCGAGCGACTTCGACAGGATGTCGCGGATTCCCGCGCACTCCACCACGGCTCGAACGGGCCCACCCGCAATCACTCCGGTACCGGGTGACGCGGGCTTGAGAAGGACCACACCACCCGAGTCCTCGCCCGTTATCTCGTGGATGATGGTCGTCCCGACCATCGGCACCGCGAAGAAGTTGCGTTTGGCCTCCTCGATGCCCTTCTGAATCGCGGCGGGCACCTCGCGCGCCTTACCGTAGCCCACACCCACCTTCCCGGCTCCGTCGCCCACGACGACGAGGGCAGTGAACGAGAAGCGCCGGCCACCCTTCACGACCTTCGCGACTCGATTGATCGAGACAACCCGCTCCTCGTACTGGGAGCGGTCGTCGTCTCGCCCGCCCCTTCCTCCACGTCGTTGCGTCATCTATTTACTCTCCTTCGTCCGGCGCCTAGAACTCGAGGCCGCCCTCACGTGCGCCCTCGGCGAGGGCCCGAACCCGACCGTGATACTGAAAACCGCCGCGATCGAACGCCACGACGCCGACACCCGCATCCTTTGCCCGGGTTGCGAGAGCCTCGCCGACCGATTTGGCGACGGCCTTGGGATCGCCTCCCTTTCCGTCCTGCTGTGAGGAAGCCGCGGCCAGGGTCCGGCCAGCGACGTCGTCGATGACCTGAGCGTAAATGTGCCGGTTCGAGCGGTACACCGCGAGGCGGGGGCGATCGGGCGTGCCCACGATCTTCTTGCGAACGCGGCGATGCCGCCTACTCCTTGCCCTGACCTTTTGCTTAGCTTCCATTGCGTCTCCTTGGGGCTACTACGCCCCTGCCTTCGCAGCCTTTCCTGCTTTCCGACGGATGTGTTCGCCTTCATAACGGATGCCCTTGGCCTTGTAAGGCTCGGGCTTCTTGATCGCGCGGATCTCGGCCGCAACCTGACCAACGAGTTCCTTGTCGATCCCTCGCACGGTGATCCTAGTGGGTGCGGGCACCTCGAACTCGATCCCAGGTGGTGCGTCTTTTCTCACCGAGTGCGAGAATCCGACCGCCAGTTCGAGACCGTTGCCCTGTTTGGTCGCTCGGTAACCGACGCCCTGGATTTCCAGGCGCTTCTCATAGCCCTCGGTAACTCCCTGAACCATGTTTGCGACAAGGCTTCGGGAAAGCCCGTGCAGAGCGCGGAGCTCACGCGTCTCGGCCGAACGCGACAGGCGCAGCTCGGCGTCCACCTGCTCGATGGAAATACCTTCGGGAAGGGTGCGGCTCAGCTCGCCCTTAGGCCCCTTCACGCGTACCGAACGCTGCGATATGGACACCTCCACACCCGAGGGAACCGATATTGGGGAACCTCCGACTCGTGACATTTTCTAAGCCCCTCCGCCTACCAGATGTAGGCCAGCACTTCGCCGCCGACCTTCGCCCGGCGCGCTTCCTTGTCCGTCATTACTCCCTGGGAGGTGGACACGATGGCGATTCCAAGCCCACCGAGGACACGCGGGAGTTCCTGCGCCCCCCGGTAAACGCGCCGGCCGGGCTTCGAGATCCTGTGAATCCCGCTGATGGCTCGCTCGCGCTCTTCCGAGTAACGCAGTTTGATCTTTATCACCGTGTGACCCGCGTCTCCGTTGGTCACCTCAACACCGTCGACAAATCCCTCGTTGAAGAGAATGCGGGCGATGCTCTCCTTGATCTTGGAGGCAGGAATCACGACGTCGTCGTGCATGGCCGACGACGCGTTTCGAATCCGCGACAACATGTCGGCAATTGGGTCGGTCATCGTCATTCGATCACCAACTCGCCTTCGTGATTCCGGGGATCTCGCCGTTGTGCGCCATCTGCCGGAAGCACAGCCGGCAAAGCCCGAACCTCTGGTAGACCGCACGTGGTCTCCCACATCGTTTACATCTCGTGTAAGAGCGCACCTTGAACTTAGGCTGTCGATTTGCCTTTTCGCGCAGTGCCTTCTTAGCCATTACTCACCCACCTCACGAAACCATTTGCTGTCTGAACGGAAAGCCGAGCGCGGCCAGGAGTGCCCTGCCGCCCTCGTCGTCGCGTGCGGTGGTGACGATGGTGATATCCATCCCCCGCGTTGCGTCCACATCGTCATAGTCGATCTCGGGAAAAACGAGCTGTTCCGTGACACCGAAGCTGTAGTTGCCCTGGCCGTCGAACGACCGTGTATTGAGGCCACGGAAGTCACGGATTCTCGGAAGGACGATGGAGAGCAGCCTGTCGAGGAAGTCCCACATGTGGTCGCCTCGCAGAGTGACCGCGGCTCCCACCGGCATCCCCTCGCGTATCTTGAAGGTCGCGATGGACTTTCGTGCCCGTCGAATGACCGGCTTCTGTCCGGAAATCGTCGTCAGATCCTTGAGCGCGCCCTCCAGTATCTTTGCGTCGCGCGGGGCATCTCCGGTGCCCATGTTCACAACAACCTTCTCGGGCATGGGTACCTGCATGATGTTCTTCAAGCCGAGCTCGTCCTTTAGACGCTCACGCAACTCTGCGCGGTAACGCTCTTTGAGCCTCGGTACGTACTTGGTTGCAGTTGCCATTTACAGCTCCGTTCCACACTTCTTACAGACCCGAGCCTTGCTTCCGGTTGCCTCATCGATCCGGTACCCGGCACGAGTAGCGCCGTCCGTGGGGCAGACGAGGGCGACGTTCGAGACGTCGATCGCGGCTTCCTTGTGAGCGATCCCCCCCTGTTGGCCGGCGCGTCCGGCTGCCGGACGGACCTTCTCGTGGCGGGTAACACGGTTTATCCCCTCCACGAGGACCTTGCCCTTCTTCGGCAAGACCTCGAGGACCCGTCCGCGTGCCCCCAACTCCTTGCCGGAGATGACCTGAACTTCGTCTCCCTTACGCAGCTTGAGCCCAGGCATCACAAGACCTCCGGCGCCAATGAAATAATCTTCATGAACCGCTTCTCTCTCAGTTCCCTCGCCACAGGCCCGAAGATTCGGGTGCCACGAGGCTGCATCTGGTTGTCGACTATGACTACGGCGTTGTCGTCGAACTTGATGTACGAGCCGTCCCCCCTGCGGTTCTCCTTGGCCGTCCGGACCACTACCGCTTTGACGACGTCTGACTTCTTCACCACGCCGCCCGGAATCGCATCCTTGACGGCGCACACCACTATGTCGCCGACGCCCGCATAACGACGGCGCGATCCGCCGAGGACCTTGATAACCAGGACCTCTCGAGCCCCGGTGTTATCTGCGACGCGGCACCTGCTCTCTTGCTGGATCACTTGGCTTTTTCCACGATCTCTACGATCCGCCAGCGTTTGGTCGCAGACAGAGGCCGCGTCTCCGCGATGCGAACGGTGTCGCCCACGCCGGCCTCGTTGGCTTCGTCGTGAGCCTTGAGGCGCTTATTGGTGCGCACAATCTTCCCGTACGTCGGGTGCTGCGCCGCATCCAGGACTTCGACGACAACGGTCTTGTCCATGACGTCCGATACCACGCGACCGACACGGCTCTTCCTCTTGCCGCGCTCTCGCTCTGTATTTGCCTCGGCCATGCTCACTGCTTAACCCTCACTCTCCCCGGCCTCGCGCAGTTCTCGCGCTCTCATCTCGGTCTTGATGCGCGCCACGTCCTTGCGAAGCGCGCGGAGCCTCTTGTAGTTATCCAGCTGCCCGGTGGCGTCCTGGAAGCGAAGGTTGAAGAGTTCTTCCTTGGTCTCCACCAGCCTCTCCTCGAGAGATCCGGAGTCGAGTTCCCGCAGTTCGGACGCCTTGGCCATCACTGAACCTCCAGGGTCTGCTCACGCGTCACGAAGCGGCATTTGATCGGAAGCTTGTGAGCCGCCAGCCGGATGGCCTCCCGGGCCAGCGGCTCCGGAATGCCCGCGATCTCGAACATCACGCGGCCCGGCTTGACGACCGCGACCCACCCTTCGGGGTTTCCCTTTCCGGACCCCTGCCGGGTCTCGGCGGGCTTCTTCGTATAGGGCTTGTCGGGAAAGATGTTGATCCACACCTTTCCGCCTCGCCGGATGTGACGGGTCATCGCGATTCGGGCTGCCTCGATCTGCCGGTTGGTGATCCAACCCGGCTCGATCGCCTGGAGCCCAAAGTCCCCGAAGTTGACGGTGGTCCCGCCTTTAGCTTGACCGCGCATCCGCCCCCGCTGTTGTTTTCTGTGTTTGACCTTCTTGGGCTGCAGCATCGCTAGGAGTCCTTACTCTTTTCTTCGGGCTTCTGCTGATCGCCCTCCGTTGCAGTGGCGCTCGCCGCCGGCGTCACTTTCGGCGGGGCCGGCTTCTCCTTTGCGGGGGTGGCCTGCTTGGGTCGTCCGCGGCCACCGCGCGCCGGCTCCTCACCGGATGGACGACGCCGTGCGCGCTCCTCTGCTCCGCGGCCCACGGTCTCACCTGCTGCCAGTGCGGCCTCACGGCGCAGTCGCGCGGTGTCGCGCGCCGAGGCATAGAGGTCTTGGAAGGGACCCTTGTAGATCCACACCTTCACGCCGATCCGGCCGAATGTCGTGCGCGCCTCTGCCAGCCCGAAGTCGATATCGGCTCGAAGGGTGTGGAGGGGCATCTGGCCCTCGATGTACCACTCGGTGCGACTCATTTCGGCGCCGCCGAGACGGCCCCCGCACTGCACCCGAACGCCCTTGGCTCCGTGGCGCATTGCCGTACCGACTGCCTTTTTCATGGCTCGCCGGAACGCAACTCGTCCCGCGAGTTGCTCCGCGACTCCCTGAGCGATCAGCTGGGCATCCAGTTCAGGTTGCTTGACCTCGATGATGTTCAGCCGAACATCGGTCGGCTTGCCCGAGACCTTCGACTCCATCTGCTCGAGGTGCGATCGCAGACGCTCCGCCTCGGAACCGCGGCGCCCGATCACAATTCCCGGGCGCGCCGTGTGGGCATCGATGCGGACGCGTTCGCGCGTGCGCTCGATGTCGATTCGGCTGATGCCGGCATGGGGCAACTCGCCCAGCAGGTACTCGCGGATGCGCAGATCTGCCTCGAGGTACTCCTGGTACTGCTTTTCGGTGAACCAGCGCGACTTCCAGTCGGTGTGGACGCCGAGGCGGAAGCCGTAGGGATGAACCTTCTGACCCATTAGGCCTCCCCCTCCTCCTTCTTCGTAGTGGGTTTGCGTGCGGTCGTCTTCTTGGCCGTGGTTTTCTTGGCAGTCGTCTTCTTGGCGGTCGTTTTCTTGGCCGTGGTCTTTTTCGCAGTGCTCTTCCGGGCCGTGGTTTTCTTGGCCGTGGTTTTCTTGGCCGTCGTCTTCTTGGCCGTCGTCTTCTTTTTGGCGGTTGTCTTCTTGGCGGTGGTCTCGCCCGCCTCCTCCGCTGCGGCTCCGCGGCCCCGGCGTCGCCCACGTGGTGCGGGGCGCTCGACCTCATCCTCCTCGGGCCGGCCCACTACCACGGAGATGTGGCACGTCCGCTTCCGGATCCGAGTCGCCCGGCCCAAGGCCCGAGGTCGGAATCGCCGGAGCGTCGGGCCCTCGTCGACCCACGTACGGACCACGAAAAGCTCGTCTCCCGAAAGTCCGCGGTTGTGCTCGGCATTGGCCACCGCAGATTCGAGAGCCTTGCCGACGGGTCCCGTCGCAGCCTTCTGAGTGAAGGTCAGCACGCGGCGCGCGTCATCCACATGTCGCCCGCGGATCAGGTCGACGACCTGACGCGCCTTGGTGGGCGACATTCGAATGAATCTCGCAGTCGCAATCGCCTCTTGGGCGGTCGGATCGATCTTCCGCGCCATTACCTCACCCTCGTCGATCTCTCGGCGCTGCCGCCGTGAGTCCGGAACGCGCGCGTCGGTGCAAACTCACCCAGCTTGTGGCCCACCATGGACTCCGTGATGTAGACGGGCACGTGCTTACGACCGTCGTGAACGGCGATTGTGTGACCGACCATCTCGGGGATGATCGTCGACCGCCGAGTCCAGGTCTTGATTACGCGCTTTTCGTTCCTCTTATTCATCTCGAGCACCTTCTCCAGAAGGTGGTCGTCGACGAACGGACCCTTCTTCAGACTCCTAGGCACTAGCGACCTCTCTTCTTGCCGCGCCGGCGAATGATCAGTGCGTCGGACGCCTTCTTCTTCCTTGTGCGGCCTTCCTTCTTGCCCCACGGACTCGTTGGATGACGACCGCCGGAGGACTTCCCCTCGCCACCGCCGAGCGGGTGGTCAACGGGGTTCATAACAACACCCCGGACCGAGGGGCGCTTGCCCTTCCACCGGTTGCGGCCCGCCTTCCCCACCGAGATGAGCTCCGCCTCCGCATTTCCGACCTCGCCCACGGTCGCGCGGCAACTCAGCGGCACCGTACGCATCTCCCCGGAGGGCAGTCGTAGTGTTGCGCGCTCCCCTTCCTTGGCCACAAGCTGCACCGACGAACCTGCCGAGCGGGCCATCTTTCCTCCCGCGCCCGGCTTCAGCTCGACGTTGTGGACGACGGTACCGACCGGGATGTTGCGAAGCGGGAGTGCATTGCCGGGGCGGATGTCGGCGCCGGGACCGGATTGAATGGTATCGCCGACCTTCACCCGGTTGGGCATCAGGATGTACCGCTTTTCGCCGTCCGCGTAGTGGAGGAGGGCGATGCGGGCGTTGCGGTTCGGGTCGTACTCGACGTGAGCAACCTTGGCCGGGACGCCGTCCTTGTTCCGCCGGAAATCCACCTTCCGGTACCGGACCTTGTTCCCGCCGCCCTGATGGCGCGTGGTGATGCGGCCGTGGTTGTTCCGCCCGGCTTTGTTCGGCCGCGGCTCCAGAAGAGACTTCTCCGGCTGGGTCCGCGTGACCTCGGAGTAGTCCGAGTACGACTGGAACCGTCGTCCCGGTGATGTTGGCTTCGCTTTGCGGATCGGCATTCGCAATAACCCCTTAGGTCTGCTGTTCGAAGATCTCGATCTTGTCGCCCTCGGCGAGCTTGACGATGGCTCGCTTGGAGTCCGGGCGCTTGCCCGTCTGGAATCGGAAGCGCTTGACCTTCCCCTTCCGGTTGATCGTGTTGACCCCGACGACCTTTACGTTCCAGATCGCTTCCACCGCCTGACGGATCTCCGTCTTGTTGGCATCTCGATGCACCATGAAGGTGTACGAGTTGTTGTCCAGAAGCGAGTACGACTTCTCGCTGACGACCGGAGCAAGGATCACGTCGCGCGGGTCGCCCTTTGTCGATCCGCCCATTACGACCGCTCCTCCTCGATCACGAGATCGTCTTCCTTCACCCGTGACTCCTTCGTCTCGTTGCGAGCCACGAACCGCTCGAAAGCCGGCGCTGTGAAAACAACGGCGTCCGCGACCAACACGTCGTACGTGGCGAGTGATCCGTGCAGCGCGAACGCCACCTTTGGCAGGTTGCGGAAAGCTCGGTCCACCATCTCGGCCTGCGGATCGTCGGCATCGAGGACTACGAGCACGCGGCCCTCGATCTCCGCAGCCTTGAGCGCCGCCGCTGCCGCCTTCGTGCGCGGCTCGGAGAAGCCGTCGAGGATCCAGATACGTTCGGCGCCGGCCTTGTCGGCGAGGGCACTCCGCAGGGCCGCCCGGCGCATCTTCTTGGGAAGGCGTTGTACGTAGCTGCGCGGCTTCGGACCGAAGACCACACCGCCGCCGACCCACAGCGGGCTGCGGATCGAGCCGTGGCGAGCGCGCCCCGTCCCCTTCTGGCGCCAGGGCTTCTGACCTCCTCCACGGACCTCGGAGCGCCTCTTCGTCGAAGCCGTCCCGGAACGTGCCGCTGCCAACTGGGCCGTGACGACTTGGTGCATCACAGCCTGATTGACCGTGCCCCCGAAGAGCCCTTCGGGGAGATCGCGTGTGCCGACCGACTTACCCGCCTCGTCGATGATGGTTGCCGTTGCCATCAGCTCGCCTTCTTTCCACGTTCGCGTTGCCGCAGGCGCACGGCGCTCCGAACCATGACCAGTCCACCCTTGGGCCCCGGAACGGCACCCATTAGCAGGAGGAGATTGCGCTCCGGATCGGACTTGATGACTTTGAGGTTCAACGTCGTGACGCGCCGGTGCCCCATGTGACCCGCCATGCGCGTTCCCTTGAACACGCGTGCCGGGGTAGCACAGGCTCCGACGGATCCCGGGCTGCGATGTTTGCGCTCCGTTCCGTGGGACGCCGAGAGGCCCTTGAAGTTGTGGCGCTTCATGCTTCCGGCGAAGCCCTTCCCCTTCGTGACGCCGATCACGTCGACGAGATCGCCGGCCTCGAACACGTCCGCCTTAATCTCCGCCCCGGGCGAGTACTCACCAAGGTCCTCGAGACGCAACTCCACAAGATGGCGCGCACCGTCGACTCCCGCCTTGGCGAGATGCCCCGCCAGCGGTTTGGTGGTCCTCTTGGCCGCGCCGAAGGCAAGTTGGATCGCCGTATAACCGTCGGTTTCCGGCGTCTTTACCTGCGCCACGCGACAGGGGCCGGCCTCGACGACGGTGACCGGGACCGCACGCCCGGCCTCGTCGAAGACCTGGGTCATCCCGATCTTGCGACCGAGGATGCCTTTAACCTCCGCCATCTAAAGTCCTCTCTTCTCAGTCTCTTTCTGTCTGCCGAAAACCGCGGAATCCTGCGCCCCTTCCGCTTTCGGCCCTTGCTGCCCACATCGGGCGCCGAAAGGCAAGGGTCGGGTTCTCAGCAGACAGTTCACAATTTCAGCTCGATGTCGACACCCGCGGGCAGGTCGAGCCGTTGCAGCGAGTCGACCGTCTTGGGTGTCGGATTCACGATGTCCAACAAACGCTTGTGCGTGCGCATCTCGAAGTGCTCGCGCGAATCCTTGTCCTTGTGCGGCGAACGGATGACCGTGTAGACGGATCGTTCCGTCGGGAGTGGAATAGGACCGTTGACGCTCGCGCCCGTCCGGGTCACCGTTTCGACGATTTTCTTCGCCGACTGGTCGATGACCTCGTGATCGTAGGCCTTCAACCGAATCCTTATCTTCATGCCGTTCGCCATGCGCTGCTTTTCCTCTCAGCTACTCGATGATCTTGGTTACGCGACCCGCACCCACGGTGCGGCCGCCCTCACGGATGGCGAACCGCAGACCTTCGTCCATGGCGATCGGCTGGATGAGCTCGACCTCCATCTCGGTGTTGTCGCCGGGCATGACCATCTCGGTCCCCCCGGGGAGCTTCACCGAACCGGTCACGTCGGTGGTCCGGAAGTAGAACTGAGGGCGGTAATTATTGAAGAACGGCGTGTGGCGCCCGCCCTCATCTTTCGACAGGACGTACACCTGAGCGTTGAACCTCGTGTGCGGCGTGATCGATCCCGGCTTGCAGAGCACCTGGCCCCGCTGCACCTCGTCCTTCTTCGTACCGCGCAACAGGATTCCGGCGTTGTCTCCGGCCCGCGCCTCGTCGAGCATCTTGCGGAACATCTCGACGCCGGTGACAACCGTCTTGGAAGTCTGAGGTTCGATCCCGACGATCTCGATCTCGTCACCGAGTTTGAGGACACCCTGTTCCACACGCCCGGTCACCACGGTGCCTCGACCGGTGATCGTGAACACGTCCTCGATCGGCATGAGGAAGGGCTTGTCGGTGTCGCGCTCGGGCTCGGGGACGTACTCGTCAACCGCCGCCATCAACTCGATTACCTGCTGCTTTGCGTCCTCGTCGCCGTCGAGAGCCTTGAGGGCGGAGACCCGTACCACCGGGACGTCGTCGCCCGGGAACTCGTACTCCGTCAAGAGCTCGCGCACCTCCAGCTCGACGAGGTCGAGCAGCTCGGGGTCATCGATCATGTCGACCTTATTGAGCGCCACGACGATGTACGGAACGTTGACCTGACGGGCAAGGACCACGTGCTCGCGCGTCTGGGGCATGGGTCCGTCCGCAGCGGACACCACGAGGATCGCTCCGTCCACCTGAGCAGCGCCGGTGATCATGTTCTTGATGTAGTCGGCGTGCCCCGGCATGTCGACGTGCGCGTAGTGGCGATTCTCGGTTTCGTACTCGACGTGGGCGATGGCGATGGTGATGCCGCGCTCCTTCTCCTCCGGAGCCTTGTCGATCTGGTCGAACGCCGTGAACTGAACGTTCGGGTTCTGCTCCGAGAGCACCTTCGTGATAGCCGCGGTCAACGTCGTCTTACCGTGGTCGATGTGGCCCATCGTCCCGATGTTTACGTGTGGCTTTGTGCGCTCGAACTTCTGCTTAGCCATCGCCTCTCTCCCTTTCCTCCAGCGACTTACTGGCCGGGTGGTTCTCCCCGTACTGTTGCAACCACTTCTTCTGCGATGTTCTTGGGGACTTCCTGATACGAACTGAACTGCATCGTGTAGGTCGCCCGCCCCTGCGTCCTGCTCCGAAGCTCCGTTGCGTATCCGAACATCTCCGCTAGCGGTACCTGCGCCGAAACGATTCGGTCGTTTCCCCGCTGATCCATCGCTTCGATGCGACCGCGGCGACTCGAAAGATCGCCGATGACATCGCCCATGTATTCCTCGGGCGTGACGACCTCGACGTCGAAGACCGGCTCGAGCAATATGGGGCGAGCCTTTCGGGCGGCTTCCTTCATCGCCATGGAGCCGGCGATCTTGAAGGCCATCTCCGACGAGTCCACCTCATGATACGAGCCGTCCACCAGCGTGATGCGCACGTCGACCATTGGATAGCCCGCCATCACTCCCGACGCCATGGCCTCCTGTACACCCTGGTCGACGGCTGGGATGTACTCGGTCGGGATGCGACCACCGGTGATCTTGTTGATGAACTCGTAGCCGCCGCCCGGCCCCATCGGCTCGATGTCGAGCTCGACGTGAGCGAACTGGCCCTTGCCGCCGGTCTGCTTCACGTAGCGAACCTCGATGTCCTCGGCCGGATCGCGAACCGTTTCGCGGTACGCGACTTGTGGCTTACCGACGTTTGCTCCGACCTTGAACTCACGAATCAGACGGTCCACCAATACGTCGAGGTGGAGCTCGCCCATCCCGGAGATGATCGTTTGGCCGGTCTCCTCGTCGGTGTGAACGCGAAACGTCGGATCCTCCTCCGACAGTCTCTGCAGGGCGGTTCCCAACTTCTCCGAGTCGGCCTTTGACTTGGGCTCGATCGCGACATCGATGACCGGCGCGGGGAACGTCATTTCCTCCAGGAGCACGGGTGCGTTGGGATCACTGAGCGTGTCGCCGGTCAGCGTGTGCTTTAAGCCCACCACGGCGATGATGTCTCCCGTGAAGACGGCATCTTTGTCTTCCCGGTGGTTGGCGTGCATCTGCAAAATGCGCCCGATCCGCTCCTTGCGGTCGCGTGTTGCGTTGAGGATGTGCTCGCCGCTGCGGAGCATCCCGGAATAGATGCGGAGGTATGTAAGCCGGCCAACGTATGGGTCGCTCATGATCTTGAACGCGAGGGCGGAGAACGGCTCGTGGTCCTCCGGCTTGCGCTGTGTGCCCTGCCCCGTGACCGGATCCGATCCGTCGTACGGCGGCAGGTCCGCCGGGCTGGGTAGGTACCAGCAGATCGCATCGAGCAGCGGCTGGACCGCCTTGTTCTTGAACGCGGTCCCGCACAGCACAGGAGTTATCTCGTTGGCGATGGTGGCCTTCCGCAGGACCTTGCGGATCGTGTCAGCCTCGATGTCCTCCTCGCCGATGTAGGCCTCCATGACCGCCTCGTCGTAGTCGGCGAGCGCCTCGATCAAGTCGTGGCGGTATTGATCCGCCTGCTCCTTGAGATCCTCGGGGATCGGCCGGTCCTCCCACTCCTCGCCCATTCCGTCGGAGGGCCAGTAGTGAGCCACCATCGTTACGAGGTCCACCACTCCGTGGAAGTCCGCCTCACTCCCGATTGGAAGCTGGATCACAACGGGACGGCCGTTGAGGCGGTCCTCGATCATCTGAACGGTGCGGAAGAAGTCGGCCCCGGTGCGGTCCATCTTGTTTACGAAACAGATGCGCGGCACGCGGTAGCGGTCCGCCTGGCGCCACACCGTCTCGGACTGCGGCTCGACTCCGGCCACAGCGTCGAACACGGCCACGGCGCCGTCGAGCACTCGTAAGCTGCGCTCGACCTCAACCGTGAAGTCGACGTGGCCGGGCGTGTCGATGATGTTGATCCAGTAGCCCTTCCAGTGCGCGGTCGTCGCGGCGGACGTGATGGTGATCCCACGCTCTTGCTCCTGGACCATCCAGTCCATGACGGCCGAGCCCTCGTGCACCTCACCGAGCTTGTAGGTCCTGCCCGTGTAGTAGAGGATTCGCTCGGTCGTGGTTGTCTTGCCCGCATCGATGTGGGCCATGATCCCGATGTTGCGCGTGTGGTTGAGCGGGTACTCCCGAATGTGGGTTGGCTTGCCCTTTACCTCCCGCAGCTGCGGGCGCTGTTGTCCTTGTTGTTTCTGCTTCTCAGCTGCTTCTGGCATGTCTCCCAATCACCATCTGTAGTGCGCGAATGCCTTGTTCGCTTCTGCCATCTTGTGCATGTCCTCACGACGCTTGACCGCGGAGCCGGTGCCGCCGGACGCGTCGAGAATTTCACCCGCCAGGCGCTCGGCCATGCTGCGCTCGCGCCGCTTGCGCGAGAAGGTCACGAGCCAGCGGATCGCTAGGGTGTTGCCGCGGCGCGGAATAACCTCGACGGGAACCTGATAGGTAGAGCCTCCCACCCGCCGGGACCTGACCTCGAGCAGCGGTTTGATGTTGTCGATCGCCTTCTTGAGGATCTGAAGAGGGTCCTTGCCGGTCCGGTCGCCGACCATCCTGAGCGCGTCGTAGACGATCGACTCAGCGAGTCCGCGTTTCCCACGCGTTAACACCCGGTTCTGGATCTGTGTGACCAGAAGGGAACTGTAGACGGGGTCGGGGAGAAGCTCGCGGCGCTGAGCGGGACCTTTACGTGGCATCAGGAACCGCCCGCCTTCTTGGCGCCGTACTTCGAGCGAGACTGCACGCGGTCCTTGACGCCGGCGGTGTCGAGCGCGGCCCGCACGATCTTGTAGCGGACGCCCGGAAGATCCTTAACACGCCCGCCGCGCACGAGGACGATCGAGTGCTCTTGAAGGTTGTGACCGATGCCTGGGATGTAGGCGGTGACTTCTACCAAAGAGGTGAGGCGGACTCGGGCGACTTTGCGAAGGGCGGAGTTCGGCTTTTTGGGTGTAGTCGTGTACACGCGGGTGCACACCCCACGCCGCTGCGGCGACCCCCTGAGGGCCGGCGACTTCGACTTCTCCTTCTTGCTCGAACGCCCCAGGCGGACCAGTTGTTGAATGGTCGGCACTATCTCTCCTTCTGGCTGCGCGCTGCGCGGCCGATATGCGGGCCCGGTCCATGCCGGGCTGCCTCACCTCTATGGGCCCTTACGAGACCAGTGGTAGGGGCTGCCCTCCGGGCATACCCCACCGCGATGGCAGAGCCTTTTGTCTCGGTCAATTCGGGAGATAGGAGCCGGGTTCCTCCCGGGTTGTCCTCCCGACGACTCTCACGTTCGGCGATGTGCCCCCACTCCGGCGGTTCCCGGGGCAACCGGGCCTCCCGGAGTCACCGAACTCGGGGAACTTCCAATCCTTGCCAACGCTGTCCAAGCGCGGCACACGCCCCCGCCTGGGGGCGCGACCGGGAAGGATAGCCGTGCCATCCGGGGCGGTCAAATAGCCGGTGGTCGCGACCTCCGGACACAGACGTACACATATTGTCGTTTTGTGACCAGAGGTTCTCGGCGGAGATCCTCCTAAATGGGCAATTCGCCCATAAAGGGCCTCGAGGGCAGCCCCTGAATCCCCGGCGTGCACTGCATCAAGGCCCCCGCGAGGTCTTCCCCATCCAGGCCGACCTTCGCCGACGAAATAAACAGCCTGTCGAGGTTTGAGCCGCCGAAGCAGCAACTCGTCGGCCGGCTCACCGGCATCTCGATCTCGCCGATCACCTCGCCGCTCGTGTCGAGCCGCAGAACCACACCCCCACCCCACTGGGCGGTCCAGATGCAACCCTCCGAATCGACGGTCAGCCCGTCCGGCGCGCCCCGCCCCGCGATGCCGGAGAAGAACTCCCGCCGGTTGGCCATCGCTCCGGTTGCGGGATCGAAGTCAAAGGAGTCGATTCGTCCGGGTCCGGTGTCGGTGAAGTACATCGTCGTGCCGTCGGGGCTCCACCCGAGTCCGTTCGAGATCGTGACCTGATCGAGCACCCGATCGATCGAGCCGTCGAG
>DASQUP010000185.1:0-14028 GCA_035641235.1 Actinomycetota bacterium | reverse complement strand
AACAATGTTCCCGACGCACCATTCAACATGGGTGGAACGGACCCGAGCATCACAATCCCATCCGTGATGATCTCCCTTGACGACGGCACCACCATCAAGGCTGGTCTACCCGCAACCGGCACGGTCGCGGCCAAAGCAGGTGGCGGAATCCCGGCGGGTGGGCTGCACTCCCTCTCGGTTAGCAACGACGGGAGATTCGCCTACTACGCTCTCCTCACCGGCGGGTTCGCAGTCACCGACGTTTCCGACTTCACCACCGGAGTCGCGAACCCGCAACTTCGGCTTGTGACGCATAACGAACTCCGGCCGACGTGGCCCGGTCCCGGCACGCACAGTGCCGTAAAGCTGTGGGGTCGTGATTGGGTGTGGGTCTCGGACGAGGTCTACGGCACGGCTACCGGCGGCGCCCACGGATGCCCGTGGGGTTGGGCGCGGCTGATCAGGATCAATAGGCCGGAGCGGCCGACCGTCGAGTCGGAATACAAACTGCCGGAGAACGAGCAGTCGAGTTGCGACGATTGGAACCCGCCGCGGACCTCGTACTCTGCTCACAACCCCACCCTGACGCCCCGGATCGCGATGAGCACCTGGCATTCGGGCGGTTTCCAGATGGCCGGCATCAAAAGCCCAAAGCACCCATATCAACTCGCTGAGTTCTTCCCCGAGCCGCTCGACGAGGTCGCCCTCGAGGATCCGCGGCTTTCCTCTGATCCCGATACAGGGCGTAACGAGAAGGTAGTGATGTGGAGCTACCCGATCATCAAGGACGGGTTGATCTACGTCGTCGACCTCCGCAACGGGCTCTACATCCTCGAGTACGACGGGCCATTCGACCAGGAAGTCGACCTGGTCAGCTTCCTCGAAGGTAACTCGAACTTGGGCTGGGCCCTCTGCTTCGAGCCCGTGGGTGAAGCTCCGGACTACTGCGGGGACTGGCAGAGCGACGAGTAGCGCTACGTCTCGGTTTCTGAGATGGCAGTTAGGCACCAAATAGTGGGCCTAACTGCCATTTCGGAGCCATCGGTACGGTCTTCGGCGCCCTAAATGGCATCACAAGCGCGTTAATCGGACTTTAAGACCGATGAGGGACCCTTCCTCGAGTAAGGGGGAAGCGACGGTCACATCGCCGGCAACGTGACGGTCGAGTCGGTCCACGTAGAAGGAGGGCGATCATGCTCAAGACGAGACTGCTACGCGCGCGTCCGAAGTTCAGCTACGCAAACGTGATGTCGACCATTGCGGTGTTCCTTGTGGTGACGACCGGCGCGGCTTACGCGCAGGGCCTGATCGGGACCAAGGACATCAAGAAAGGTGCTGTCACGCCTCCGAAGCTGGCACAGAAAGCGGTGAAGGCGGGGAAGATCGCTCCGGCGGCAGTCAAGTCGGGCAAGATCCTCGACGGTGCCGTTACGTCCTCGAAGCTCGGGCCGATCGTCACTCGTATAGAGACGGTCACCGTTTCGGCCGGAACGCAGGCCGGCATAGGATCGGCCTGCGCCGAAGGCGAGCTGCTCATCGGCGGCGGTGCACAGTGGGCGAGCTTCACGAGCCAGCAGGCGCTTGTACATTCACTTCCCGTTCAAGACGAGAACGAATGGTTTGCGCGCGGTGTGAACAACACAGCTACCGACAGGACGCTGAGGGCGATCGCGTACTGCCTGCAATAGGCCGCACCGCCTGGAAGATAAACATCCGCTGAGCCGTCTGCGTGGAGCCCGTGTTCCACGCAGACGGCTCCGGAACGGTCCCGCGAAGTCTTAGGGGACGGCCCAAACTCCGTGTGGGCCTGCCCCTACTGCGATTCTCGCGACCCGTTTCATCGTCGATAGCCTGTACACCAGTATCAATCCGCGATCGTGGTCGGCGACTGCAGCCTTTTTTCCGTCCGGCGTCACTGAGACGTGATGCGGAGAGCCGCCGATCTTGAAACTCTTGCGAATTCGATATGTGCGAGTCGATAAAACAAACACTCGGTGGGCGCCATGATCGGTGATCCACACCCGTCGTCCATCCGGGGTGAACGCCAGGTGATGCGCCTCGTCGCCCAGAGGCCGCGACTTCAGGAGCCTCCCCCGTCGCGAGTACACGTGGACGGCGCCGTTCCAGTCGGTCACCCATACCTTTCGATCCGGAGAGAAGAGGATGTCGTGTGGACTGCGTCCCGTCGACAGATACCTGATGACACGCTTCTTCTTTAGATTGACGATGGCGATGTCGTCGCTGCCCTCGAGGGTGACCCAGGCCCTACGTCCACTGAGGGACATAGCTAGATCGTGTGGATTTGCCTTCAAAGGAACGCGGCCGCGCCGCTTTCCTTTGAGCGAGAGCAGATCCAGACGGGCGGCTCCCTGGTTGGCAATCACAATCCGTCGAGCCCCAATCTTCACGTCATGGGGAGCGCCGGGAATCGTCACGCCGCGCCGCCATTTCTGCCTTTTGAGAACCACTCGATCGGCGCTCCACAATGTCGCTGCGACAAGTCGAGACTTGCCGACGGCGATGTTGTGGGGACGGCCGGCAACTTGAAGTCGCTGTACGACCCTGCGGCTTCGCAGCTCTACCTGGACCAACTCTTGGGCGTCCTCAAGTGCAACCCAAACGCGTTGCGCAGGTTTGCGCTGTGCCGAGCGTGCAGCGTGGGATTCATGCGCTGGGCCACCATCGGCTCGGGAAACAGCAGGGGCTGCAGGCGCGGCCGCTAAGGCCTGGACGAGGAGCAACCCCGCTGCGATTCCGAGCGCTTCGGATTTGCAGCGTCGAGATGGTCGGCGCATCGGTCCTCCCGTGGTGGCGCTCGGGTCCGGCTCCACCTATAAGTATGGCCCTATCCTTGTATTCGACGCCCGATCGCGTTCCCGAGTTCGGCCTACCCCTTGTTGACCGCCTGGCCTCATGCTCATACTGGCGCCACCTGGAAGGACGGCACGAGTGACAGAGGAGAGAACAGAATGGCGTTTCGTGGATGGTCGGCGGAAGCCCTTGAGTTCTTCGAGGGGCTGGAGGCCGACAATTCCAAAACTTACTGGCTGGAAAACAAACACGTCTACGACGATCTGGTCCGGGCGCCGATGGAAAACCTTCTGGAGGAGCTCGCCCCTGAGTGGGGCGAGGGCAAGATCTTCAGGCCGTACCGGGACCTCCGGTTCAGTCCCGACAAGTCCCCCTACAAGACGCACATCGGAGCGGTCGTCGGCGATGGGTATGTCCAGCTGAGCGCAAATGGTCTTGCTGCGGGGAGCGGTATGTACGAAATGGCGTCGGATCAACTGCAACGCTATCGGGAGTCGGTGAACGACGAGCGATCCGGGAAGAAACTCGCCGACTTTGTGACGAAGGCCAGGGCGGCGAAACTCGAGGTGTCCGGACACGACGTCTTAAAGACCGCCCCACGGGGTTATCCGAAGGACCACCCTCGCATCGAGCTTCTCAGATACAAGGGCCTCATCACATGGCGGCAGTGGGAACCGGCGGGCTGGCTGGAGACGAGGCGCGCCAAAGACCGGATAGTCGAGTTCCTCCACCAGTCGAAGCCGTTGAATCAGTGGCTCCGTAAACACGTCGGACCCTCCGAACTCGAGCCGCGCTAGCGAACTGTCTGCAAGGAACGGCGTGGAACCACAGTTCCACGCAGACAGTTGGGCTATCCGTCGCTTCTTCGTCGCCTTCATCGACCTGGCCGACGGAGTGGATCTCGCCACGGGGAGCGTGGCGGTCGCTACGGCGATCGGTGGACCGGGTGGACCCGAGATCCTCGACCGTGACGAGTTCATCGAGGCGGAGGCGGCTGAGGTCGGCGCGCTTCTCAACGTCATCTACGGGCTCCTCGCACTGGCGATTCTCATCGCGCTGATGACGATCGCCAACACACTGTCGCTCTCTGTGGCCGAACGAACGAGGGAACTCGGGCTATTGCGTGCGGTCGGTCAGACGCGAGCCCAGGTTCGGGCCATGGTGCGATTGGAATCCGTCATCGTCGCCACCTTTGGCGCCATCGGCGGCATTGGCCTGGGGTTGTTCCTCGGGTGGGGCCTAGTTCGAGCCGCGGGCTCATCGACGACCTTCGCGACGTTCGCAGCGCCGGTCGGGACGATGGTCATCGTCCTGGGCGCGGCCGTTATCGCGGGTGTGGTTGCCGGAACCGGGCCCGCCTGGAGGGCAAGCAGAATGGACGTCCTGACGGCAACGACAACGTGACGGCGGCTGAGCCGGAGGACGGATCCAATACAACAATCCGTCCTCCAGCGTGGCCCTTACTCCTCCAAGCAGAAGCCGCGCGGCACATCCGTGTGTCGCCCGGTCGAGGCGCTGTTAACTATCGCAAGGTCATAAGTCGCGAGCACGATCACGTAACCGCACGCTTGCATCCCACTCGTGTCGAGTGACCACGTGTCCCCGCCCGGAGGAGTCTGCACCGTCCCTTGACTTGGAACCAGTGCTCCCGGTGGAGCGGCGAAGGGAGATGTCGAGATGCGGAACTGCGCAAAGTGCTTGTCGCGTGATTTGAATGTTCCGGTCATGACATCACCGATGTTGAACTTGCCGCAGTTTCCGCCGCTGATCTGTAGATCAACTTGGTTTGGCTCTGGGAGCGTGTTGTCCAGCTGGATGCGGTGAACGTCCAGACCCGGCACCCCCTGGATCTGAATCGCGACTTCCGACAACTCGTCTCCGGTCGAGTTCCAACGGCCCAGCATCCCGCTGATGTTGTTGAACCATGGGATGTAGTCCGTCCAACCGGTGACCGGATCGGGGAAGCGATCCGTGCCGACGCCAAAGAGGTTCACAGTTCTGAAGCTGGTCGTCAGCGGAGCCCAACTGCCGCCGAGCTGCCGCACCAGGATCCGGTACTTGTGTCCGGGGAAAGACGGCCCCTTGACGGTCACCCTTCCCGCAAACGGGCAGGGCCGACTGTGAGGAGCGATCCAATCGGTGTGGAGCCCATTGTCGGCGAAGACTGCTCCCGGCGTGGTCAAACCGGTGACGTCGTTAATCATCCCGGTCTCCACTCCGCCGAGGATGCTGATCAGCGGCGTCGGGCTGGTGGGGTCGATCTCCGGCCCGGGCTTCACCTGTACGTGAACGTCAACCCGATTCCCCCAGTGTGGGATCGCATCTGGGTCGGCAGGCGATGGGGCCGCGTTCCACGACAGAACCGCGCGCACGCGCCCTATGACGGGGGTCGTGCAGCGTTTGCGAACCGTCGACAGATCAACCGGCAGAACGGCCGCGTAGCAAAGGCCGCCATCGGGTAGCGGAGTGAAGTCGTGGGCGCTCACCTTGACCGTCCCCGCGTAGGTCCAGTCGCATGAGTCGTCCCAATCCACCCAGAAGGCAACGTACTCGGTGCTCCCAGCACTGCACGGTGGTCCCGAGAAGCCACTCGGGAGCTTCACTCGAAAGGTTGCAACAAGCGAGTCGGAATTGTTGTCGAGGCCGACGCACTCCAACTCTTCGTAGTTCGTGTTGCCCGAAGTCTTCTCGAGCCCCGCAAGTGCGTCCGACCAGTCGAGACCGATTGAGTTCCAAAGAGTGAGTTTTTCGTAGGCAAGTTCGGGCGCTGCCGATGGGCTGCCCGCCGCCGCGTGCAGATCTCCGAACCCGAAGCGTGTCGGCTCTACCTCGACTGCCTCCTTCTGCTTGCCCCTCCCGTAGAGCTCCGCGAGCTCTTTGACCGCCAGCGGAGGTGGCGGCGGAACCGGCGGTACCGGCTCCGACGTATCGACGATCTCCTTGAAGACGTCCGGCAGCTCCAGATCAGCGGGCAGCTTTGGCTTCAAGTAATCGAAAAGATCCGAGATTTTGAACGACCGCGGCCTGATCTGCACGTTGCAGTCGAGCACGTCGCCCCACACAGGCTGCCAGTCGGGCTGGCCGGCGGGCGGAACCACCTGCCACGACAAGATCGCCCGCACCCTGGGGAGCACGGGCCAGAAGCACCATCTGCGACTCGGTTCGTACGGAAGTGAGGCGATGTAGCTAATCGGATGCCTGGCATCTCCCTCACAATCGTTTCCCGCCGGGATGTCGTGCACCTTCACGCCGACGGCGCCCGCATCCTCCCAGCCGCCGCCGTAGTCAACGTAGAAACGGACATATTCATTGGATCCGGCCGCGCACAGGCCGCCTCCGTAGCCAAACGGCAGCTTGACGTCGATCGTCGCCTCGAGGAGGTCCCGCTCAGGGCTGAAGGAGACGCACGTCATTGCCTCGTACTTCGTGTTGACGGCCAGCTTTTTCTGTGGCTCCAGGCCGAGATCGGGATAGTTGCCAAAGTAGTTCGGATTCGCCGCCAGCAAGGAGGTGAAGCTGCGGCGTTCGAGTTCGATCCGCGCGGGAGCCTTTGCGGCAGTCGTTTTCTTCCGGGCCGTGGTCTTCTTCCGCGCGGTCGTCTTCCTGCGTTGAGTCACCCTGGAGTCCTTTCTCAGAGGCCGCCCATACGGGCGCCGGGGGGGCGCCCAACCAGAGACTGAATAGCCGCCGTCATCCCTTCGGCAACGGGGCGTCATCGGCTCGTCATCGCCCCCAATCCCAAAACACGCCGCGAGAAAATGCGGGGACAAACGCGACCGGCTAGTGCCGGTGCCCGAGCGTCAGGATCTGGTGGCTAGCCGAGCCATCGAGTCCTCGATGTGCGATGAAGGTTCCAGTCCCATCTCCACGTCGAGTAGTTGCCTGAACCATTCGTAGTGCCGGAGAGCGTCGATTCTGTTCCCCTCGGCGATGTAGGCATCGATGACTGCCCGACTTGCGCTCTCCCTGAGAGGGTCGATCTGGACGGCGAATCGTCCGGCCTCAATTGCGGCGGCGAACCGCCGCGATTTGCTTAGCTGACTCGAAAGCATCTCCAGCGCATGGAGCCGCAACTGTCGGAAGCCCTCCCTCTCGAGAACAACCCATTCGTCATCCCATCCCGGAAGAAGATCCGCCCCCGGTGCGAGCCGTTGGTAGTCGAACTCGCTGCAGCACATGCTCTCTGCAACGACGGCGCGCAATTCCCGTTCGACAACCGGGAAGTCCACCTCCACATTAGGCGCAAGGGCGAGCTGTTTGCGATCGGCAGCGACCATGGGGATTCCCGTCCGTCGCAGTTTCCAAAGGACTGAGCGAAGGCTATGGGTGGCGAGTTCTTCGGTAGTGGAGGGCCACAAAGTGCCCGCCGCCTGAGATCGCGGAGTGGCACCGCCCCTGAGTGCCAGAAAGGCTAAAAGTCGTTGCGGACCCGAACCGAGGCGGATTGGCGAGGAACGCCACCGAACTTCGAATCCCCCGAGCAGACGGATCTGCGGTACCGGCGCAGCGGATTGGGGGCTCCGCCGCACGGAGGCTTCCATAATCTGCATGACACTTACTCCCGCGCCCGCGAGGTGCGCCCCATCCCGGCCCCGAACGCCCTCCTGTTACAGCCTGATTCATACCGCGTGGTCCTTAACGTTTTCTAAAACCTCCATTAACCCGGACCCGTCACCGTGGGCAGACGCACCTGAGGCTTAACCGCCCCTGGGTTCCTCAGAGCGTTGAGGGCAGGCCAAAAGCAGGGAACAGCGAGTAACCAAAGGTGGTGATCTCGACGATCCGCCCGTTCTCCACGCGCAGGACATCGAACTTGAAGGCGCGAAACTCGCTGTCTCCGGGCCTTCGGAGGTAACTCGCGGCGGTCGGCATCCGGTTGGCAACCGTCGCAACGAGCCGCCAATCGCCGTCTCGATCCTCCCCAAACGCCCGCTCCAAGAGCCGGGAGACCATTGCCATCCCGTCGAAGACGAGCATGTCCGGTGGCATCGTGACCCTGAGGTCCTCCGACGCGATCGCCACGACGGCCTCGGCGTCCATTCGTTCGTGTGCGTCGATGAATCTCTCGAGCAGGGCGCGTTCTTCGGGACCCGGCTCGGCGGCCGACCATTCGGCGCGCCGATCCGGGAGATGTTCCTGGAGCCTCGCGCGTGCCCGTTGGAGAGCGCTGTTGGCTGCGGCCACGCTGGTCTCGAGAAGCGACGCGGTCTCGCTTGCCGGCCATCCCATGACGTCCCGGAGTATGAGTGCAGCTCGCTGCCGCGGCGGGAGCACCTGAAGTGCTGCGAGGAACGCAAGCTCGATGGTCTCCCGCGAAACCACCACGGCATCCGGCTCCTCGTCCGGGGGGACGACCTCGTCGAGCAGTCGATCCGGATACGGCTGGAGCCATGGGATCTCCGCAAAGGATTGCATTCTCGTCGCACGCCGTCCCCTCGAGCGAATCATGTCGAGGCACACGTTCGTTGCGATCCGATAGAGCCACGCTCGCAGGAACGAGGCTTCCTCGAAGCCCGCTTTGTTGCGCCACGCTCGGAGGTAGGTCTCCTGAACCGCATCCTCGGCTTCGTCGAACGAAGCGAGCATCCGGTAGCAGTGAACGTGCAGTTCCCGCCGATAGCGCTCGGCCGCGCGGATGCCGTCCGTGTCGGTCACTCGCCACCCTTGTTGTAGCCGCGCTCCTGGAGAACCCAGGTGTTGCCGTCCGGATCGCTGAAATCGGCGAAGGAGTTGAAGTCGGCGTGACTTGGGTCGGGACCGGGCTTCCATCCTTCGGGCGTCATGTGGCGGACGTCGCTGACGTCGACGCCCCGGCCGGTGAGCTCGGCGCGGGCGGCTTCGATGTCGGTTACGACCAGATGTGTCCCCTTGACCGAGCCTGGGGTCGCATCGGTGATGCCGATTCCAAATGTCGCCGAGCACGCAGACCCCGGTGGCGTCACCTGGACGACCCGGAACTGGTCGTTCGGCTGATGGTCGACATCCACGTTGAAGCCCAGTTTCTCCGAGTAGAACTCCTTGGCCCGGTCCACATCGGATACGGGCAAAAGCACAAGCTCGAGCTTGTAGTCCACGATTCAGCCTCCTCTATCCGGCGGTCACTTTCTAGACATGAAACGTTCGGGAGCGAAGAAACTAATCGGTCCCGCGATGAGGACTCCCTGGCCGTGCCACTATGGTGGGGCGATGGCCAGCGGACTCGACGGTGATCACTCGGTTGCCTGCTCGGTGATCGACGGGTGTCTCGTGTGCGGAGACGTGGCGGTCCCCGTGACGGTGGTCGAGGCGGGCGAGCCCGATGCGATCTGCGCCGACGACCACGGCCAGCAGGGATCGGTCGGGATCGAGCTGGTCGCCCCGGTGGCGGTCGGAGAACGCCTCTTGATCCACGGAGGAGTCGCGATAGCTCGCCTCGAGGACGGAGCGCTATGAAATTCGTCGACGAGTACCGCGACGCCGAGCTCACCCGCACTCTCTCCACCACCATCGCCGCACTCGCCGAGCCGGGACGTCACTACAAGATCATGGAAGTTTGCGGCGGCCGCCGTCGACGACCCTTTCATCGTGCAGGAGGTGCACGAAACGCTGTACCACGTGCTTTGGGAACTGGTTCATGTGTTCTTCGAACACAAGGGTTTGCTCGAAGACCGGACGGAGCGCAAGGAACACGACACCGGAGGGGCTTCGTTTCTCTACCCATTTCTCAGCGAATCCGAATCCGGTCTCGAGGGCGTGCTGTCTGAGGTCGAACGTTCCATCCGCCAAAAAGCTGCGGATGTAATAGAGATGCGCGCGGCCTCGTGCGAACCCAAGGGTTTTGTTGAGACCTCCGAGTCGATCAGCGAGCGGATTTCGGATGGAGGCCAGGTTCTGGCCTTTGGCAACGGTGGATCCGCCACCGACGCACAGGATCTCGTCACCGATCTGGTTGCTCCGCCGGCCGGCATCCGCCCGATCCCCGCGATCTCCCTGACAAACGATGCGGCCGTCATCACGGCGGTGGGCAACGACGTCGGTTTCGACAACGTCTTTGCACGCCAGGTGATCGCGCTCGGCGCGCCTGGAGACGTCGCTGTGGCCATCTCGACAAGTGGGGGGTCGCGCAACGTCCTTGTCGCGGTCGAGGAGGCCCGCCGGCGAGGGCTCCTAACAGTCGGGTTCGCGGGCTACGGCGGAGGCCGCCTGGCAGAACTGTGCGATCGAGCCCACGTGGTCGATGCCGACTACATCCCGCGGATCCAGGAGGCCCAGGCGAGCCAGTACCACACGATCCGGCGCCTCCTTGTCTCCTGAGGCGAGGATCGCTACGTCCGACCGGAGGCCGAGCGAGGACGGCGGCGGTCCCGCAGGGCGACTTAAAAACGGTTTCGAGCCCGAGGAGGCCGCCGCCGCCCGCAGCGAGGCTAAACGGCAGCTAGCAACCGGAGGCGATGGACTTTCGATTTTGAGGATTTTGCGATAAGTAGCCCACGTGGATAGGCCGCCACTCAGCCCGCAACTACCTGATGGGGTGGATGCCGAGGAATACACACGGATCCGGAGGCTCATGCGCGTCTCCGTTCTCAGCGTCTGGAGAGCGCGCCATGAAGTGGTGGCGGGGATCGATCCCCTGGACGTCGTCGACGAGGCGTGGAGTTCAATGGCAGAGAACAACTTCCGGAGCAAGGGTCCGTTTCTGCCGCACGCCCTGGTGGTCGCTCGAAACAAAGCCGTCGATGCCCTGCGGAGGGGGGAGGCCAGGCGACGCGATCGGTCGCTGGACACACCGCTGGCATCGTCTGGGGAAGCTGGAGTCGCAACCCTCCAGGAAGAGCTCCCCGGCTCGCCGGGCGCGGACGTCGACTACTTCCGAGGTTTGGACCAGGTGGCGGCGGTCCGAAAGCTGGCCCTGGCGGAAGAGGCCATTTACAGGGCGGGGGTTCTGACGGATGTGGAAAGAGAAGTGTTCGTCGCCGTTCGAGTGCACGGCAAGAGCCGCGCCGCCGTCGGCAGGGAACTCGATCCTCCACTGACGGGGCAGCGAGTGGGCCAGATCGCGGCGCAGGCTTTCATCAAGATTCAGGCGTTTATAAAGACGTACCAACAACAGGCACAGGATGTGGCCGCGGGTGGAGGAGGTGACACGAATGGCCGAGACTAACGAACGAATCGAGGAAGCACTCGCCGCTTACCTCGACCATCTCGAAATGGGAGGACCAGAACCCGACACGAGTCACTTGACCGATGCGGAGCGCAGTGAACTCAGAGAGCTCCTTGCCGCGTTGGAACTTACTTCGGGTATCCCCTTTGGTCTCGGTCGGGAGGGCGGTGCCGACGAAACTCCACGCGCCATTGAGGCCGCCCCGGAACAGGCCGGCGCCCTCGTGGAGGAGCTTCGATCGGCGCTCGCTCCGGAGGTACGAATAGAGACGGATACGACGCTGGCGATTTCGGAGATTGGGGGAATCGAGATCATCGCCCAATTTCTCGTGGGGACGTTCGGTGGCCGGGTCAGGGTCTGGCTGATGTCCGTCGCCACCGCGCACGAGATCGAGGACAACGCTGAGTCCCTCGGTGACCTGAACCGCATCTTCCGAATGGCCTCGGACACTGCCGCCATCGCACTTGTCGGAGCCGATCTCTCGTGTCTCCTGGTGCGGCCGGAAGACACCGGTCCTCAGATCCGTGTGCCGAGCGGCTCACTCGTCGCACGCAGGTACAGACGGTCGATCCAGCCGGTGGGCGAGTCCGTGTCTGCGTTCCTCGATGAGCTGATCCCCTACTGGGATCCAGTCCCCGCCTTCGATCAGTCCACCGGATTAAGCATCGACATCCCCGCCGTTACCGAGAAGGCGGTCGCGTCGGCAGTCGAGAACCAGCGCTCGATTGGAACACGAGCCCGCAAGGGGAACCCGAAAAAGGACGTTCTCCTCGAGTTCGGCGACAAAGAGGTCGGAGCCCTGAGGAAGGTGGCCAAAAGCCTCCTCGACGGCAGCCTCGAGCCCGGCCAGGTAGGGGAACGCATCGAAAAGGCGGCAAAGAACCGATGATCCGAAGCCTGCGGCTTACGAACTGGCGCGCCTACGACAAGCTCGATCTCGAGCTTGGCCCCGGCGCGACATTCGTCGTCGCCTCGAATGGAATCGGCAAGACATCGCTGATCATGGGTGCTGCCTGGGGCCTCTTCGGCGATGCCTCCGCGGTCAAGGCCGTGGAGGAAATCCGTGGCGATGCTGCAAGTGCCACGGTCGAGATCGTCTTGCGCCTGCCGTCGGGGGTCGATGTCGTCATTAATAGAACTGTGAATCCCAAAGGCCGCACGGCGCTCTCGGTTCAGCACCCGGATGGGGAGATCAAGTCCCAAAGCGATCTCGACTCTTTGCTAGCCAAGGAGTTCGGCGCCGATTCACACGTGCTGGCCCAGCTGACGACAATGATCCACGGCGGCGCCATGGAAACGTTCCAGGGTGAGTTCGATCTCCAGGACCACCTGGCGGGCATCTTCGGAGTGACCCCCTTGTTCGAGGCCGCCCGAGCCGCCAAGGAGAGCGCAGACAGAGCGGCCAGCGCCCTGCGGAAGATGAAGACGACGCAGCGCTCCGAAAAGCGGGATCGGGAGGGGGTTGTCGCCGAGCTCGAAGGAGTTGTCGAGCAGCTGACCGCCATCACCGAGGGCCGCGATCAAGCGGTCGAGAAGATGAACGAAGCAGCAGACAAAGTGCATGCCGCGGAAGAGTGGACGCGCTATCGCAGCGGTATGACGGGGCGCGCCGGACGGCTAGAGACCGTTGCGGAGCAAGCGACAGAGTTACTAGAACAAACGGTCACCTCGGAAACGGTCCTGGACGTCCTGATGGAATCCGAGCAGACCCTAGAGGCTGCGGCGACCGAGACGGAAAACCGGGCCGCATCGGCGCGAGGCAAGTCGGAATTGATCAAGGACGCGATGACTCAACTCCGAGGGGCGGATGCGCTATGTCCCACCTGCCTTCGCCCGTTGTCTGAACATGAGGCGGACCGCGCCGAGGAGGAGCACCACAAGCACCTACGGGAGCTGGATGCGGAAATCACCGAGGCAGAAGAGAAGGCATCCCTCTGGCGCTCTGCTCTCCGAGCAGTCAGAGACCTGCTCGGTGAGATCCGGGCACTGCCGTTCCCAATGGAACCTGAGTCCGGAGCTCCTGAGCTCGATCTTGCAAGCGCGCAATCAGAACTGGAGCTCAGACGAGAAGAAGTGCGGGCCCTCGATCAGAAGACCGCGGAGCTCGCAGCCTCGGGTGGATCCCTTCAGGGCGCGCTGCAGGAGTTGGAAGAAGACGAGGAACAGGCACGTCAGCTCGAGGCCCTTTACCGCGAGGAGGGAATAGCGCTTGCAGCGCGCGACGCGCTCGAGTCGACGGGCCGTCAGATTACCGAGAAGTACATCGAGCCGCTCGCGCAAGAGGTCGAAGCGCGCTGGAAGAGGATGTTCGGGGGAGGCGGACTCGTCCTGAGTCCGGAGGGTCACATCACCAGACAGCTCGGTGGTCGAACACTCGGATTCAACTCGTTGAGCGGCGGCGAAAAGGTCTGGGCATTGCTGCTTACCCGCCTGCTGGTCGCCGGCGCATCGACGCGCTCTCCATTCGTGTGGCTCGACGAACCGCTCGAGCACCTCGATCCGCGTCTTCGGAAAGTTGTGGCCGGGACGCTTGCTAAAGCGGCCTCCGGAACCGGCCTGCGTCAGGTCGTCGTGACAACGTACGAAAGCGAACTGGCGCGCCGCTTGATGGAGGACGTGCCCTCCGCGTCACTCGTGTACGTGACCACCGCCGAGTGACGAGGCGGGATTTTTCGCGCATTTTCGATTCTCGGCGCCCTTCGATAAGGCACCTGTTACGCATGATGCCGATTGAAGGGGACGGAAGATGTCGCATCTGGCAACGGCGGAGCAGGCCGAGTTCCGGCTCGAAGCGTACCGGGGAGAGCTAACCGGCTACTGCTACCGGATGCTCGGGTCTGCGTTTGAGGCCGAAGACGCAGTGCAGGAGACTTTCCTTCGCGCGTGGCGGAGCTTCGATGGATTCGAGGGCCGCTCCTCACTGCGCTCATGGCTGTACCGCATCGCAACGAACGTATGTCTCGACATGCTCGACGGAAGCCAGCGCCGAGCGCGACCGATGGACATGGGGCCCGCGCAATCCGCCGATTCATCGCTTCGCGAACCGCTTCCCGAGACAACTTGGATCGAGCCGGTCCCCGATAGCCGGGTACTGGCGG
>DASQUP010000184.1:0-7677 GCA_035641235.1 Actinomycetota bacterium | reverse complement strand
ACGGCGAAGATCGTGAACAGGTTCTGAAGCTTGTAGAACAGCGCGATGAGGTCGTACCACGCATCCACTCCCTCGCCTACACGCCGTGAATATGCGTCCAGCACTTCATGCTCCGGCGCGCCGTTTAGGGTCGCTTCGATTGCCTCGTATGCAAAGGTTGCCGAATAAGCTGCAACGTCGACGCCGGTCGAGAAGATCGGGTCTACAAACCTAAGGGCATCGCCGATCAGCATCCATCCCGGACCTGCGAGCTGGTCGATCTTGTACGAGTAGTCGCCCTCGATCCACCAGGGACGGATTCGTTCTGCGTTGCGCATGTTGTGCGACAGAGGTTTGCTGCGCCGAACCAGCGAGTCGAAGAACTCTTCCTCGGTGCGGCCCGACTTCTTGAAGTCCGCCTTGTCGGTGACGACTCCGACCGAGCAGATGCCGTTTCGCATCGGGATCTGCCACGCCCAACACCGCTCGAGGCCCAGGAAGTGAAGGAAGAGGAAGCCCTCGTAGCCGGGAGGGTTCGGCTCGACGCCTTTGAACCACGAATAGATCCCGAACTGATTGAAGATTGGGTCCTTGCGCTTGAGGTGAAGCTGGTTGGCGATGAGGCACCGCCGTCCCGAAGCGTCGATCACAAACTTCGCGCGCAGGTCACGCTCCCAGCCGTCGGTGACCTTTACGCGCACGCCGACGGCGCGGCCCTCCTCGAAGATCACATGCTGGGCAGTGACTCCCTGGAGGACCTTGGCTCCGAGTTCGTGGGCGTGGCGCAGGAGCATGGCGTCGAACACATCTCGTTCGACGTTGTACGTGTACAGCTGGGTGGCGTCCGGGGGAGGGAACTCGCCCAACCTGATCGCCACGAACTTGCCGGCGGGGGAGCGAGCGGCCGTCCAGCATGCGCCGGGTTTGTGCACGAACCCGGCGTCCTCCATCTTCTCGAGGAACCCGATCCGCTTGAAGATCGGGTTTGTCGACGGGGTAATCGACTCACCGACGTGATCGCGCGGGTGAATGTCCTTCTCGACCACAAGCGCGCGATAGCCACCCATCGCAAGCAACGACGCGAGGGTGGCCCCTCCAGGGCCACCGCCGATGATGATTACATCCAGATCCGCATTGGAATCTGCCAAGGCTCCCCCTTGTCCGGCTTGCGCTGAGGGTAGCCGGGGAATGTTCCGCTCGGCAGAGCCGGGCTACGTAGGGTCTCTACGCCAGTTGCTGTAGGAGCTTCTACAGGGCGGCGCGCCGGACGGCTATGAGTGCGTCGATGGCCATCGGATCAAACTGCCGTCCCGACCACATGAGCATTTCGGTCACAGCTGCTTCCTCGGTAAGCGCGGCGCTGTAGTGGCGGTCGGTCGTGATGGCGTCGAATGCATCCGCGACGAGGATGATGCGCGACTCGATCGGGATCTCGGCGCCGCTCAGTCCGTTGGGGTATCCATGGCCGTCGTAATGCTCGTGGTGGTGCATCACGAGGGGAGCCAGGCCACGGAGTTCGGCGATCGTCGACAGGATCGTGGCGCCGAGGATCGGGTGGAGCCGCACGAGGGATGCCTCTGCCTCATCGAGTCCACCATCCTTGTTAAGGACCGACCGGGGGATGCCAATCTTGCCGATGTCGTGCAGGAGGGCGGCGAGCCGGACCTGCTCGACAACTCCGGGTGCGAGGCCAATGGTGAGTGCGATGTCGTGGGCGACCGTTGCAGTGCGGAGCGAGTGTTCGGCCGTGTAGCCGTCGTGGCGCCGCGTCGATTCGATGAGCGAACCAACAACTTGAGAGCCGCTGTAAGCGAGCGTTGTTCCCGTCATTTGTCCCCGATTCCTGTGGCCTGTCCCGGTAGGCATCGGTGTTTTTCGCGGGCCGATTGAGGGAGATCGGGAAAAACTGGGAAATTACAAACTTGAAATTAGCAAACCAAGCACTGGTCTACGGAATACGTAGATGACAGCGAACAGTTCGCCGGGCAGCCAGTGCCTCGACCAGCAATGTCGGTAGGGTTCTGCGGGCGAAAAAGCTGCGCCTGGCTGCGTTCTCGGTCGGGCACGTACGCTGCTGGTACGCACCCTCCCTGCGGCCTTGCCAGGCTTGTTTTTCGCGCCGCATAACCTCGCAAACATCACTGGCCGAGGCACTAGGCGGAGACGACGGCGGCGAGGGCCTTTGTGATTATCTCGGCGGCGTCGTCGGCCTCCTCCATCGTGACGCTCAGGGGCGGCGCGATCCGCAGGACGTTCCCGTAGAGCCCTCCCCGCCCGATGAGCAGTCCGCGGGCACGGCACTCCTCGAGCAGCTGGCTCGCAGCGTCGGGCGCCGGGGACTTGCCCGGCGGTCGAATGAGCTCCATTCCGATCATGAGCCCCTTGCCCCTCACGTCCCCCACGGACGGAATGTTCCCGGTCGCCGACCGAAGCACGTCCTTCAGATGGGTGCCCACCCTCAACGCGTTGCCCTGCAGATCGTTGGCGATCAGGTATTCGAGGTTCGCCAGGGCCGCCGTCGTGGAAAGCGGATTGCCTCCGAAGGTCGAAATCGAGTTGGCGGTGAGCGAATCCATGATCTCGGCGCGCGCTACGACCCCGGCGATGGTCAGGCCGTTGCCGATGCCCTTTGCGAAAGTGATGGCATCGGGAACCACGCCGTGCGCCTCGATTCCCCAGAAGTGCTCCCCAGTACGGCCCCAACCCGTCTGTACCTCGTCCGAGATGAAGAGGATTCCGTACTCATCGAGCACCTCCTTCATTGCCCCGAAATAGCCATCGGGAGGCGTTGCAAACCCGCCGACACCCTGGATCGGCTCGGCGATCATGCAGGCGACCGTCCCGGACGTCGTGGTCTCAATGATGTTCCGCAGATCCTCGGCGCCGGCCTCGATGTACTCCGAGTTGGCCAGGTGACCGAGTGGACTGCGGTACATGTAGCCCCCGTGGACATAACTCACGGCCAGTGGTGAGAACGCCGACGGCGACCAGCTGCGGTTGCCGGTAACGGCGACGGTTGCGAACGAGCGTCCGTGATAGCTGTTGCGCAGGGCGAGGACCTGGTTGGAGCCGCGTGCGCTGGCGGCCAGCAGCAGCGCAGCCTCGTTCGCTTCGGAGCCAGAGGTGCAGAAGAAGACCTTGGCGTCGGGGACGGGTGCCAGCTCGGCGATCCTCTCCGCCAGCCGGATCTGTGACTCGATCAGGTACAGCGTAGATGTGTGAAGGATCTTGCCGGCCTGGTCCCGGATTGCTTCAATGACCTCGTCGATGCCGTGGCCCGAAATCGTCGTCAGGATCCCACCGAAGAAGTCGAGGTACTCATTGCCGTCCGAGTCCCACACCCGGCGGTCCTTCCCACGGACCAGTGAGATCGGTTCTTCGTACATAAGCGTTAGCCACGAGGGCATCACAGCGCGGTGCCTCTCGATCAGGGGTTCTGGTTGTGACATTCGTGTGACACCTCTTGTCTATTGTTGGCAGGCGTTGTTACAAGCTTAGCTGGGAGAAAAGGATGTTCCAGTGGGAACCGGGAATCTCCGCGGCTCCCGATGAGTTCTGGTCTTTCGATCCGTCATAAAAGATAAATCTTCGCAAGGGAGGACCGTGCCGCCAGAGCAAACGCCCCGCACCATCCAGCGGACGTACCTGGTACTTCTCCTCGGGAATACGCTGGCCGCGTCGCTGATTTGGGGGATCAACACGATCTTCCTCCTCGACGCAGGCCTCTCCAACCTAGAGGCGTTCGCGGCGAACGCGTTCTTCACAGCGGGAATGGTGCTGTTCGAGGTACCCACGGGCGTCGTGGCGGACACAGTCGGCCGCCGCGCCTCCTATCTGCTCGGTACGGTGACGCTTGCGGCGTCAACTCTCCTCTATGTACTGCTGTGGCAGGTCGGCGCGCCGTTCGTCTTGTGGGCGGTCGTATCTATGCTCATCGGACTCGGCTTCACGTTCTTCTCCGGCGCCGTCGAGGCGTGGCTGGTGGATGCACTCACCGCCACGGGGTACACGGGCCCGATGGAGTCCGTTTTCGGGCGCGGCCAAATCGTCATGGGGGTCGCAATGCTCACAGGGTCGGTCGCCGGCGGGTTCATTGCCTCGCAGACGAACCTTGGAGTGCCCTTCGTGCTGCGCGGCGTCATCCTCGTTGCGATGTTTGGGCTCGCCTTCCGCATGATGCACGACATCGGGTTCGAGGCGGACAAAGGCAGCCGGCCGCTGGCGGAGATGCGCAAGATCACATCGGCTTCGATCGACTACGGATGGCGTGTGCCGGCCGTCAAATGGCTGATGGTTGAGGCGCTGTTCACGGGTGGAGTGGGCATCTATGCCTTCTACGCCCTGCAGCCTTACCTGCTCGAGCTGTACGGCGACCCGGAGGCATATCAGATCGCAGGTTTGGTGGCCGCGATCGTGGCCGGCGCGCAGATCCTTGGCGGCATCACGGCGCCCAAGTTCAGGACGCTGTTCCGGCGCCGCACATCTGCGTTGATCATGATGGCCGTTGTGGGCGTGGTAGCGCTGGCACTCATCGGGCTCATCGAGAGCTTCTGGCCCGTCATTGGTCTGATCTCCGTCTGGGCTCTGTTGTTCGCGGCCTCGATGCCGATCCGACAGACGTACCTCAACGGTCTGATCCCCTCGCGGCAGCGAGCCACGATCCTATCGTTCGACTCAATGATGAGCTCGACCGGAGGGGTTTGGGCTCAGCCGCTTCTCGGGCGCGCTGCGGACGTCTGGGGATACGCACCCTCCTACCTCCTGGGCGCCGGGATCACGGCATTCGCCGTCCCGTTCCTCGCACTGTCGAGGCGACAGAACGCGCAGGCCGACGTGGTTGAAGTTGCGGAGGCCGAGCCGGAGCCGGTGCCCAGCTAGGGTTTTTCCCTAACCCAATAGGGCCCTCAACAGCACTCAATCGGAGGGTGGCGAGTTTTACCAAACGTTTGTATTGTCACCTTTGGCCCAACTTGGGCCGGACGGACTGGGTGTGGGCTGCGGGGCCGACCTGGGCGGTGGTTCGCGTAGCTCGCGGACAATAAGGGGGGTTGATGTTCCGATCTAGTGCGGGCGCGCGGCGCCCGGCGATCTTGCTCATTATGCTGGCGGTTGTCCTCAGCCTTATAGGTAGTGGCCTTTCGGCTGCGGGCTCCGCGCAGAGTGCCACCGATGAGCTCATTGTTGATTTCCAGAACGAGGATTCAGCGCACGAAGAGCAATTCGACACTCGTTCTGGTTCTGTAGCTCCGAGTTCTGCGCAGCAAGCGGCTGTGGCGCAGCTCGGTGCAGAGGTGCAGTGGAATCGCTTTGGCACGCCGAGCTCACTGATTAAGTACGGCGGCTTCCTGGCGTCGGGGATCTCGGCGAAGAGTGCGGAAGCGGCGGCACGCGCATGGGTGGATGCAAACGCGGCGCTGTTCCGCCTCGGCTCGTCGGATTCGCTTGAGCTAGCGAGTTCGTCGCGGCTAAAGGGAACGAATGGCTACGTGGTGAACTACAGCCAGGTGGTGGACGGTCTGGTTGTCTCGCCGGAGGGCTCCCTTTCGGTCGGCGTTAAGGGATCGGCAAGGCACGGTTGGAAGGTCGCCTACGTCTCATCATCCGTTGTCTCCGATGCTGCAGGTGTAAAGGGAACCCCGAGGCTCTCAGCTACCAGCGCATTCGTGTCGGCGGCGCGCGACGTGGACGCGGGCATCGCAGCCGGCGATCTCGACAGGGACGGCCGGCGGGGCGCATGGACGGCTCTGGACCTCGACGGCAGCGACGAGATTCAACTCGTCCGAAGCATTGCATTCCCCACGATGGATCGAGGACTCGTTCGCGCGTTCGAGACGAGCTACTACGACGGAGCGGATGAGGGTTTCCAACACATAATCGACGCGCAAACGGGAGAGGTTCTGTTCCGGGCGAACACCGTTCATCAGGCTCTCGATGAAGACAATCCAGAGTGGAAGGTGTTCCCGTCCTGGCCCAATACGACGCGTCTGAACGCGTTTCCATGGAACTACCCCAGTAACGACATTCGTCAGGTGTGGTGCTGGGAGGCGCAGCAGGGATGCAATCGCGCGATCGGCAACCCGGCGTCTCCTGCCGGATGGGACACCGATGCAGTGACCGGAACGCCGACCAACACGACGGTCGGCAACAACAACAATGCGGCCGAGGCCTGGGTAATCTCTGGTGGCTTCCCGGTTCCGCCGAGCGGATACAGGCCCGTGAGCCCGACGCGCGACTACATCTATGACTGGACCAACGAATGGTTCAACGAGGGATGTAACCCAAGCACTTTCGTCATCGGCTCGGGCAACGACATCGACGCCGCCACCGTGAACCTCTTCGTGATGCACAACCGCATGCACGACTGGACGTACAACCTCGGATTCACGGAGGCGAACTGGAACGGCCAGGACTTCAACTTCGGCAAGGGCGGTCTTGGGGGTGACGCACTGAATGGGCGCGTGCAGTCCGGCGCCGTTCAGCCGGGATCGCGCGACAACGCCAACATGAGCACGCAGCCGGACGGAACTCCCTCGCGTACGAACATGTTCATGTGGCAGCCGATCGCGGGCGGTTTCTACGCTCCGTGCGTCGACGGTGATTACGACATGGCCGTTATCGCCCATGAGTTCGCCCACATGGTTGAGAACCGGATGATCGGTAAGGGCAACAGGCGCTCCGGGTTCCACGCCGGGGCGATGGGCGAAAGCGTCTCCGACCTGATAGCGATGGAGTACCTGAACGAGTACGGATTCGTGACAGACGGCGATCAGCGGTTTGCTGTCGGTCCCTACGTGACGGGGAATAGTAGCGAGGCAATCCGCAACTACAACATGAGCTGGCAATCAGCGGGTCGGTTCCCCGCTGAGGCGCGGAAGCACGACGTCAACCCGTTGAACTTCAGCGACATTGGGTACGACATCGTCGGACCCCAGGTACACGCAACGGGGGAGATCTGGAGCGCAACGAACTTCGACCTCCGGTCGCTGTTGAACCAGCGCTATGGATCGGGCAATCCGAACATTCAGCGTCAGTGTGCCGACGGAGAGCTTCCCGCCACGTCGTGTCCCGGAAACCGTCGGTGGATACAGCTGATGTTCGACTCGTTCCTGATGCAGCCGATAGCGCCCACGATGCTGGACGCGCGCAATGCGATACTCGCGGCCGACGTGATGCGTTTCGGCGGCACTAACCAGGATCTTCTGTGGCTCGGGTTCGCACGCCGCGGCTTCGGGTCTGCAGCGTCGGTTACAGGGACGCAGGACGTGCTGCCGGTGCCGAGCTGGGAGTCGCCGCACCACGACGAGGCAACGCTGACGTTTGAGGCGTTCGCGAAGGACGAGGGCAGCGCGGCGATCACCGACTTCGATGTGTATGTCGGTGACTACGAGGCTCGCTCCGTGGCGATCGACACGACCGAGCCATTCGTGCCTGGTCCGCAGCGTGGCTACAACTTCGTCGCTGTTGCTCCGGGATACGGTCATGTTCGTTTCGCGGTCAGGAACCTCTCGCCGAACGAGAGCCGGACGATCTCGATCCACTTCCCGACGAACTGGGCTTCGCAGTCCAAGGGTGCAACTGCGTCGGGAGACGGTGCGAACTTTGGGGACCTGATCGACGACGCGGAGGGCACCACCTGGGAGAGCACCTCGGGAGCAGTTGAGGGTAAGCAGGTCGTCATCGCTCTCGACGGTGAGCAGT
>DASQUP010000183.1:0-2726 GCA_035641235.1 Actinomycetota bacterium | reverse complement strand
GTAGCCCTGAAGGACGTTGCCGCCGCCGAGGTCGACCACCTCTACGGGAGCGAGACCGGGTTCCTCCAGTCGCTGCGAACGGCACCGGGTAGCCAGCTCCAGGGGAACCTCGACGGAGTCCGCTCCCCGTTGCACCGTTATTGCGATTCTCCAGTTCCCCGCCAGAGAGATGTTGGGACCATCGCCGGCGTAGGTCCCCGGCCGCCCGGACTCCAGCTCGAGCTCGGACTGCCCCACGCCGGGATCGTCCAGAAACGCGAACCGCAGCATGACGCGCGTCGCCTCGACCGGCTCTCCGGTGTCGTAGTCGGTGACGCGGACGGAATATTCGTTCGGCCCGGGAAGTCCGGGAGCTAGCTCGAGGCGCACTCGAACCGACGTGCCGAAGTCGGACCCCGTTGCGACCACGCGTTCCGGTGCCGGCTCCCGGCCGTTCTCGGCCTCGTCGGCGGGCGGGCTGATGCTGGCCAGTACTGCGGCGACCGCAATGACCACGGAGGCCACACCGATTTCTATGCGCGAGATACGTTGCAGTCCCAACATGCTCGTGGAACTTTGGGGCACGTTGCGGTACCGGTTGACCGCGCCGAGTCCCACGAGGCCGCCCAACAAGGTCACCTTTATCAAGATGGCACGCCCGTACCCACTCGAGAACAACTCCGACCACGAATCAATCTCCGTGATCGAACGCACTACTCCGGTGACGACGACGGCCGCCAGCATTATCCCGGCCATGGCCGAGAAGCGCCTCACGCCTCGACCTCGGATGTCGCCCTCGAGCCCACGGATTGCAAGGAGCAAAGCGCCCAGTCCTCCGATCCAAATCCCCGCGGCCATGAAGTGCACCCACTGCGAACCAACGGCCACCCACGTCCACGACGTAATCGCCGACGCGTGTCCCGCTTCGACATGAACGAGCATCGTCGCTGCAGCCGCAATCGCCGCGGCCCAGAGCAGCCATACCCGCAGCCGTCCCGCGTTCCGGTATGCGCTTACGGCGACCGCAATGCAGAACGCAATGAGCACGCCGCGGTATTGGAGGGAACGGCCGATTTCCGTCTCGAACAGCCGAGAGAACCCAGTCTCCGCGGCCCGCCGCTGCGCCTCCGCGAACACGATTCCTCCGGCCGCCGCGACGAGGGCGCCGGCTATGGCCAGCCGCGCGACCGCCGCCGAGCCGGAGTTCACGAGCGCGCCGACCGCGCCGGCCCCGACCACCGCCACGAGTCCGAGCAAAAGTCCCCAGCGGCCGATGATCTCCAGAGCGGACGCGGACGGGGTCGCAATCGTCGCTCTGACTCCCGAAGACGCGGCGACCGCGTCCGGTTCCACGCCGAGCCCAAACGAAAACGCCCCGGACGACGAGTGGCCGTCGGCCTTCGACACGGTTCGCCATGTGACGGTGTAGGCGCCATCCGGCATGTCGTCCACCGGGACCCTCACCGTGAAGTGGTCGTCGGGGAGCACCTCCGGCCCTCCGGCCTGGTACGCCTGCCCGGAGCTGTCGAGGACGCTGACCTTCGTGAAGGACAGCTCGGGAGGCTCCGTCCAGGTGATGGTCACCGCCTCCGGCCCCTCGTCGAGCCGTTCCCCGTTGGTCGGGTTGGAGTCCTTGTACTGCGCGTGCGCAACGGCTCTCGGGCCGGTCAGGACCAGCCCGAGAATCGCAACCAAAACGCAGACCGTGACCTTACGCACGGATCTCCTCGCTCTTGGACTCCGAAGGAGGAGCGGTAGAGACGACTCCGCGCCGTCCCCTCGGCCGCGCAATCGCAACGATCCCGAGGATGACGGCGATTACTCCGAGGCCGAGAGCGACGAATGCGATTGTGCGCGCCGCGTCGTCGGACGCGGACTCAGTCGCGTCCTGAGCGGCCGCGACTGCTTCCTCCTGAACGCGCGGCACCTCTTGATCTATGCGTTCTGCAAGTTCGGCAGTGGTTGGATCCTGCACGGGGAACTGGATCTCCCGGAGTTCCTGCGGCGAGTTGAAGGTGTCCGGTCCCGACGTGAATTCCTCGTCGACCTCCATGTCGCCCACCGTTCCCGTGAAGTGGAACGTGTACTCGCCCGGGCGTGTGGGAGCAAGCTCCGCCTCGAAGAAGCTCGGGTCGCTGAAGCTGGGCTCCATCGTCAGCGGCCCCGAGGACGCATCCTCGAATATCACCTCGACCTCAAGTTCCACCGGAAGCTTTTCGGTGATCGGCTTCTCGGTTTGAAAATCGGAGATGTTCAGCCCTACCGCGTTCTTGGCACCGGTGAACGTGGGCTCGTCTGACCATCCGACGACGAACTCGTAGGGCCCCACTTTGCGGCTCTCGTGAGCGCTTGCCGGAGAGATGCCAACGACCAGAACGGCGCCACACAGTCCGGCAAGCGCGATCATGCGCTTAACAGATCTCACTTGGCCTCCTTATCGATCCTGACTAAGCGCCCTGAAATGACCTACTGGTTAGGGCGCGGTCTCGTTCAGGGTCGGAGCGGAGGACCTCTCAATGTGCCCGCACCCGTTCCCGGAGCGAGCGACGGCTGCAACCACCTCGAGGGAGCAAACCGCGGCAGTATCCGTGCCGCCTTGGCGGTCGTGAGCGAGGTACCCGACAAAAGAGCGCGTAGCGTTTTGGTCAGCAGGGACAGGATCAGCGCGGCGGCGAGGGCGACGACGACCTGAAGGGCGAGCCCGATAAGGACAACGGGTTCAAAGATCGCGTGGGAACCGTTTCCCA
>DASQUP010000182.1:0-3216 GCA_035641235.1 Actinomycetota bacterium | reverse complement strand
ACGTCGGCAATGCGACTGATTGTCATGACCGGCAGGGATTTCAGCGCGATGCGCTCGGAGATGCCTCACATCGCCGAAGAGATTGAGAAAAAGATCGAGGAACGACTGGCGCGAGATCGAGGCGAATAGATTTCGTTTGGTGCGCTAGCTCCAGTCGATCGTCACGATCTCGACCGCCTGCGAGACGCCCTTCAGGCCTACCTTCCGCGGTTCCGATAGCTGGTGCCGCGACGCGGCGTTCCCCAGAGTTACTCGGCTAACCACGATCTCGCCTCCCTGCGCGAGCGCGCCGATGCGTGCCGCCTCATGGACCCCCTTGCCCTTGTAGCCGCTCCCAGTGCGCAGAGCTTCGGTGGCGTGAAGACCGATGCGAACCTGTGGAGCGAATCCGTGCTCGCGTCGGTGATCTCTGAGCCGGCGCTGGATCGCGACCGAACACTCGATCGCCGAGTCGGCGTCATCGAAGGCCACGAAAAAGCCGTCTCCCGCGTGGTCGACTTCTTGCCCGTCGTAGTTCGCGAAGAGTGAGCGAAGGGTCTGGTCGTGCCAGCGAACAAGGTCGGTCCAGGCGTCGTCTCCGATTGCCTCGACCAGACTGGTCGAGCGCACGATGTCTGTGAACATGAATGTTTTCGACCCCCGATGGACCGCGACCGCTGCGGTCTCGGCCCCCGCCAGTCCTGCTGCCTTGCGTGCATCCGGAGCCGCTCCCAGACGCTCGAAGGTTGCGAGTGCGGCCCGCGCCTCCATGGTTGATGCATCCCTATCCCCTGTCATCTCGTACACCCTCGCCAGTTCGAGTCGCGCCCGAGCCGCCTCGTACGGAGCTCCCGCTTCTCCCCATGCCTTCGATCCGAAGCGGAACTCTCGTCGCGCGGCGGCCGCGGCGTCGGAGGATCGTGCGATCAGGCCGCGAGCACACGCCGCGGCCGCCTGCAAAGCGGTGGTCCCGAATTTCTCGGCGATCGCCGTCAGTTCCTCTGAAGCCTTTGTCGCGGCCTCGTGACGGCCGACCTCCAGGGAGATGTCAACGCAGGCGGGCAGCAACCTCGCTCGTCCCAACTGGGTGCTTTCCTCGTCGAGACCTCGCTCTATGCACGACACGGCAGCCTCCAGGTTTCCCTGGCGGAGACGCAGGAGAGCCAGCCCGGGCTGCGGTTCCCGCCCGGCCCCGTGGGCCTGCTTGAAGGCGTCTTCAGCAGCGGCGTCGTCCCCGACGTGCATTCGTATCTCACCCAGCTCGTAGAAGGCCTCCGCCAGGTACTCGCGGTTGAAGTTCTTGAGCTCTTCGGCCGCCGCACGGACCTCACGCTCCGCTTCGGCCCACGACCCTCCGACGAACATCACGTCGGCGCGATAGACGCGACACATGCCGGGGAATCCCGCTATCGATTGCCGCTCGCACCACCTTTTTGCGGCGTCAGACCAATCTGTGGCTCGCTTGAAGTCGGCCAGATGTTTGCAAACGGTGATCGTGTTGCAGTAGATGGCCGCGGTCCAGAACGGAGATAGTTCCCCGGAGACCGCTCCGACGGTCGCCTCATCCATGAGTCCCCAGCCCTCATCGACCCTGCCCATTTCCACCAGTGCGCGGCCTTGATCGTGGAGCGCCATCGCCAAGAGGTCGCGGTCGCCGAAGCGCTCGGCTATCGCATAGGCGCGTTGCGCGTCAGTGAGCGCCGTGGCCGAATCATTCAGGCCTTCCAGAGCGAACACGGAGCGCATCCGGGCCATCCATCCGTGCTCGACACATTCGTCCACGTTTTCGAGCAGACGCTCGGCGCGCTGCATCCAAGCCTTGCCCACGGCCCCCGATCCTTTGGCGAAGTAATCCTTGGCGAGTGCTAGTCCCACGACGGCAGCGCGCCGTTTCTCACCGCCGCTTAGGTATGCAGAGTAGGCGCGCTCCCGTGCGGATATGGAGTCCTCGAGAGAGCCGGTCCACCACGCCGCCTCGCCGAGCACCTCCAAGTCCTGAGCCGTTGCGGCCTCGCCGCTCGCGACGGCCTGACCCAGCGATTCGACTACCTCGCGCCACGCGTACCGCTGCGCCGCCTCGCGACCCGCCTGGAGGTGTTCAGAAGTGATCTTTTCCAACGCCTTCCTCGGTCTGCATTATCGGGAAGGTCCATTGTCAGGGACGCGGCAGGGAGCCGAAAGGGCCTTTCGGGCGAACTGTTCGCTTCTCTACGTGCACATCCGTCCAATACAAGCGAACGGCTTGAAAGGGCAGTGGGCCTAAGTGGATGCTATTCCCGGTGTTTGGATAAATCCGAGAAGAGAGAGCATCTGGTCTCTAGCGTTGAAGGCCAAGGGGCTGAGGTCTGACTCAATACTATTCTCGACGACCCTGCTTGCCTGTCTTCGGTTTGAGGTGTCGACCCCAGCCCGTGGCCTTCAAGGTGCCGGCCTGACTTGATAGGAGCTTGGTTTTCTCCACCGGGAAATGTCGACCGGCGCCTCCTTCACTGTAGGGGAAGGGAACAGTGGATGAAAGCACCAGGACGCGGCAACCAAGGTCGAGATCCACAGGGCAACACCGTCGGCATCGATCCCCACAAGCGCACGCTCTCTGCCACCGTCTTGGACGAGCGCGGCGGGCTGCTCGGGACCGATCACTTCAAGGTCTCCGGCGACGGCCATCGCGCGCTCGAGCAGTGGGCGCTGTCCATCGGACCGGTGGCGGCTTGGGGGGTCGAGGGCGCCGGCGGCATCGGACGCCACACCGCGGCCTTCCTGTGTCTGCGGGGGCATGACGTGCGCGATGTGTGCCCGAACCGGACCAACGAGCGCGCGCGACGTCGCCGCGAGGGCAAGTCAGACGCGCTCGACTCCGAGCGCATCGCGCGCGAAACTCTCGCCCATCGGGAGCTTCCGCGGGCGTTCAAGCGCGCCGGCGCCGACACCGGTCCGGACGAGACCGGTGAGCTGCTTTCCTTGTGGCACAAGGAAAGGCGCTCGGTCGTGAAACTTCGCCAGCAGCTCCTGAGCGAGGCCGACTCGTTGCTCAGCGACTTGCCCGACATCGTGCGTGACGAGTTGCCCGCCAGCAAGAAGGTGCGTACGCGCCTCACTGCGATCGCCCGGCGCGACCGGGCCCGCGCCCATGATCCCGCGACAGCGCTCAGGCTTCGCCTGCTCGATGACCACGCCGAGGCCATCTCCCGGCTCGACGCACGCGAGCGTGAAGCGGCTCATGCGCTCGAGCAACTCATC
>DASQUP010000181.1:0-2788 GCA_035641235.1 Actinomycetota bacterium | reverse complement strand
GTGGTGCCGGAGCGGCTCGCGATTACCGCCCTATTAGTTCGTACTGAGAATCCCGAGTCCGGACTCGACACGTCGTTCGCCACGATGAGATCCGCGCCCTTCGACTCCAGCTTCTCAACGGCCAGCCGCGCGAGGGCCTCGGGATCGGGTTCCGTCTCCGCCGCGAAACCGATGAGCACGGAGCCTTCTTTCCGGTGGTCGCGCGAGTGCCCTAGTTCGGACAGGATGTCGCGGTTCGGAATCAGAACCACCTCGGGCGGGCCCGCCGCCTTCTTGAGTTTCACGCCCGTCGAGGACTCGGGCCTGAAGTCCGCCACCGCCGCCGCCTTCACGATCACGTCCGCGATCGGAGCGTGGTCGAGCACAGCCTGACGCATCTCCTCTGCGGTTTGAACGGGCACCTTCTCGACCCCGGCCGACGCGGCCAGCTCCGTAGGCCCGCTTACCAACACCACCTTTGCCCCCCGAGCGGCCGCCTCGCGGGCGATCGCATAACCCATTCGTCCCGACGACCGGTTCCCGATGAACCGAACGGGGTCGATGGGCTCCTGCGTGCCGCCGGCGGTAACGACGACCCTTCGCCCCGACATATCGTGAGCACGCCCCAGCGCAGATGAAATCGCCGCAACGATTTCCTCTGGCTCCGACATCCGGCCCGGGCCCTCATCGCCGGAGGACAACGGACCCGACGACGGCCCCACAAAAGCGACACCCCTGGACGACAACAGCTCGATGTTCGAGCGCGTCGCGGCGTTCTCCCACATCTCCCTGTGCATGGCCGGTGCGGCCAGGATCGGGCACGTCGCGGTCAGCAAAGTCGCGGACACCAAGTCGTCGGCGAACCCGCTCACCATCTTGGCCAGGATGTTCGCCGTGGCGGGAGCGACCACCACGAGGTCGGCGCCGCGCGCCAGTTCGACGTGAGGCACGTCGGCACCGGTCCCGAACATCTCGGTCAATACCGGATTGCCGCTCAGAGCTGCGAAGGTCTGCTCCCCGACGAAGTGGTGCGCCGACACGGTCATCGCCACCCGAACGTCGGCACCCATTTCCGCCAGGGCCCGGGCGACAAAAACGGCCTTGTACGCGGCGATTCCCCCCGTGACGCACAGTACGATCTTTCGCCCCTGCACCCCCGAGGAGATGTCTGCGGCCATTGCCGGGCCGGAGCTGCTACTTGATGCCGTCGGCAGTGCGCTCGTAGGTCACCTTTTCCTCGGAGACCTCCTGGAGCGCGATCGACAGGGGCTTCGGCGCGCGGTCCGGGTCGAGCGGCACCTGCGGCGGCGTGAACTCCGCCACGCCCTCTCCCAGCTGGCTGAAGTAGGCGTTTATCTGGCGGCTACGCTTCGCCGCGAGGATGACCAGCGTGTACTTGGAGTCTGCACCCTCGAGGAGCGACTCGATCTTCGGTTCGATCACGTGGAAATCAGTCCTTTTGTTCGGGGTCGGACGGCCGCTCTCTCGAGGCCGTCGGGCTCGAATGGTTCTCGACCAGTATACGGACCAGGGCATCGGCTGCTGTGCCTATCTCGTCGTTCACGACGATGTGGTCGTATATGCGCTTCACCTTTATCTCCTCGTAGGCGGCCTCGACCCGCCGGCGCATCGACTCCACGTCTTCGGTAGCCCGCCCCCGCAGCCGAACCAAGAGGTCGTCGATGCTGGGCGGCTCGACGAAGACCAGTATGGCCTCCGGCATCGCCCGCTTGATCGCCATCGCCCCCTGGATGTCGACCTCGACGATCATGTCCCTTCCCGCCGCCAGGGCTCGCTCGACTTGCGACCGCGGGGTGCCGTAGAAGTGGCCGTAGACCTCGGCGGACTCGAGGAACTCCCCTTGGTCCCGCAGGGTGAGGAACTCCTCCCTCGACACGAACGTGTAGTGGACGCCGTGACGTTCCCCGGCCCTGGCGGGCCGGGTGGTGGCCGACACCGAAAGCACGATTTCGGGTCGACGCCGAATGACCTCCCTGATCACCGTCCCCTTCCCGGCGCCCGACGGTCCGGAAACGACGAACAGCCGGCCCCGGCCGGAACTCGAGGACGTGCTCAAAGGCGGCTACCTGCGAGCGAATTCGCTCAGGAGGTTCTCCTTCTGCTTCGCCCCGAGGCCGCGCATACGTCGAGACTCCGATATGTCGAGCCTCTCCATGAGCTTGCGTGCCCGAACGCGCCCGACACCCGGCAGCGACTCGAGGACGGTGGAGACCTTCATCTTCCCGACGATCTCGTCGTTCGTGCGGTCGAGCAGCTCCTTGAGACTGGTACGGCCGCTCTTGAGCTGTTCCTTGAGCTCGGCGCGCTTTCGCCGCGCGATAGCGGCCTTCTCCAGTGCCTGGCGGCGCTGCTCCTCGGTGAGGGGTGGCGGCAAGGGCATGCCAAAGGCCTCCTTCTCGTCTAGCTAGAGATGCGTGGATTAGTGGGTCAGAGTGCTTGCCTGGGTCGGCCTCAGGCCTGCCGGATTATAGGCGTGACCCTCAAGGCCCGCAATCCGATTCGACCTCTTTTCCCTGCTAGATGCCGTTTTTCGCGCTCGCGCTCCGGCAAATCGCTGTCCCCCGGTGCCAACAGTTCACGTGAACTCCTGTCGCCTGAGGCGGCGGCTCCCGGGATCCTCGATCGGCGCGCCCGATCTGCACAGAGGGCATTCGTCCGGATCCCACGATGCAATGTCGAGCTTGGCAAGCGCCTCCAGCCGGACGCCGAGGTCCGCCCTGGCCGGATCGTCGCGGTCGATGAGGGCCCCTATGCCGACCGGCTCGCCGCCCGACATCCGGACGAGTTC
>DASQUP010000180.1:0-3201 GCA_035641235.1 Actinomycetota bacterium | reverse complement strand
GGTCTCGATCTGAACACGCCCGAGCCGAGACCGGATCCGCCTCCGTGGCCGACTCACGGAGCGAGGGTCCGAACGCGCGACGTGCTGGGTGGGCTAATCCATGAGTACGAACTGGCTGCTTGAGCACGATCGGAGGTTTCTGTGCCCTTCACCTGCAACAACGGTTTTCCGGACCGGAGTGCAAATAGCCAGAACCCAACGGGTCCGAATCGCGAAAGAGCAGGTCAGCGGCACATTTTGCGGAGGGCGTGGGACTCGAACCCACAAGTCCTCTCGGACAACGGTTTTCAAGTTATGAACACAGCGTCCTTGCTCCTACTGCCTACTCCTGTCTGGGCCTACTTGAGCAGGTGAACGACGATCTGAATTCCTGAGTGGGCCGGGTCCATCCTGGCTTCTCTGATCTCTTCCTGATCCGCGGATTGGCAATGGATTGGCAATTTCCCCCCTCGTGCAGCTACCGAGCGAATAGAGCACGTACCGACTCGGCTGTAATGGACGAGCACGAACACGCCAGTCTAGCGATCACCAGCCACCACCGGATCGTAGCCAGATGTCCGGATGTGCCACGTCTGTCGCCCCCTTGGTTCGAGCCCTGCCGGGGGCGCCGTTAGACGACGGTCCGGACCATCCGGATCCTCGCCTAGCCAATTCGCGACCCGACGGAATCCTCTACCAGAACTATGGTATCGACAGGGTTGCTCGGGGCAGGCGACACTCGTGTCTTCCGAGGCGGAGCGTTGAAGGAGGACGGGATTGTCTGCAGACGACCTCGTACGGCGGTATGTCGACGCCATCAACCGCGGTGACTTGCAGGGATTGGCCGCGATGTTCGCGCCGAATGCCGTCCTGTACGAACCCCTGGCACCTGAACCCGTGAAGGGACGGGACGCCATCGCGGCGACGTTCGCCGCGTTCAAGCAGGCGATCCCGGACATGCAGTGGCGGCTCATCGCCCCGGTATTCGACGATGGTCAGCGGGTCGCATTCGAGGTGGACGTAGCCGGCGTCAACTCAGGGACGCTGCCAACGCCTGAAGGAGAGCTGCCACCGACCGGCAACGCAGTGTCCTTACGCATAGCTGTCGTCGAGACACTGGATGCGGATGGACTCATTGCCGAGGAGCGTGCCTACTTCGACGCAACCGGGCTCGCTGCCCAACTAGGTATGACAGGCTAGCAAGACACCCGCTCATACCGCAGACTGGAGGTATGAGCGGGCACATCAAGGAGCGCGCACACGACCGGATCCAGCAACTGGCGCGCGCGGGTCTCGATGTGGCCCGCTTCCTCAACGAGGCAAGCGCGGCCCTGGCTCCCGCGGTGCCCAACGGGACCGACTACATGGAGCACCCCTACTGGTACACGTTGGACCCCCAGTCCCAGTTGATCACCAGCGACTACGGTGGCGACGGCTGCGGCCTCGACACCACCGCGGTGATGCGCTGGGAGTACCTCGACGACGATGTCAACAAGTACGCCGAGGTCCTGCGACACCCGCGCGGTGTGCAGACCCTGCACGAAGTGACAGGCGGCGAGCCAGAGCGCAGCCGCATCTACCGCGAGTACATGGCTGAAGCCGGCATGGCGCAGGAGATGCTTGTCGCTCTGCGCGCCCGTACCGGCGAGTTCTGGGGCACGCTGAGGCTCAACCGTGGTCCGGGGCAGCCGGAGTTTGATTTCAGCGATATGGAGTTCATGGCGACCGTGGCGCCGCACCTCGCCGGGGGTGTGCGCCGGGGCCTACTCGTCGGTGAGGCAACGGACCCCGATCTCCCGGACGCCCCCGGTCTCGTGGTTCTCGACGCCCGAGGAGAGATCGAGTCTCTCAGCGCCGGAGCGGAGCATTGGATCGCATTGTTGCCCGGCCCCCAGATAGGCGACGCGTTGCCGGCGTCGGTCACCTCGGTCGCCTTCGCAGCGGTTGAAGGGGAACGCGGCGACGGTTCGGGCAACGAAGCGACAGCCCGGGTCCGTTCTGTCGACGGAGAGTGGCTCAGTGTCCACGGCACCGCAATCAGCCTCGAGGGAACCTCGAAGACCGCCGTCATCATCGAGCCAGCCCATCGGGACCGGATCACCCCGCTGTTGATGGCCATCTACGGGCTCACCACCAGAGAGCAGCAGGTCACCCAACTCGTCCTGAAAGGCCGCTCCACCGCCGAGCTCGCGACCGTCCTGAGGATGTCGCCGCATACCGTCCAGCAGCACTTGAAGAGCATCTTCGACAGGACTGGTGTGCACACCAGGCGTGAGCTGGTGGGGAAGGTCTTCTTCGACAGCTTCGATCCACGCGTCACCGACAACGTGCAGCGGGTACGCGTCGAGAAGCCGATCCGCGGGGGCCCGCTCCGTGAAGTGCCGTGACACCGGCTATGTAGACAGTCAAGCTTTTCGGTAACGGTCGAGTACTCATTTGGAGTCGACCTCGTTTTAGGCGAACAACTCTGCCCTTATCGCGCCGCGGAGGTCCGAAAACAAGAACGCTGCGAACGTCATGATGTCTCCGGCCGTTCCGATGCGTTCGAGAACTTCCAGCGCAGCGGGGAGGTCCGCTCCTAAGGAAGCGCACCGCCAGTTGCCCGCCGCGCGTCTATCGATCAGCGCTCTCACGAAGTCCGTGTTCGCCGCGGTCCGGGAGATCACTGCAGTGATCGGGTTCCACAGCGCAGCCCCACGCAACGTTGACCTCCTCTCGGGGATTGGCAAAGGATTGGCAATTTCGGCGAGACACGCGGTTTTCTACTTTCCAGGCGGCTCGCTCAGGACGGGTCAGGGCGACTCCGAACGGCCCAGGACCTGCGACAACGGTTTTCCGGACCGGAGTACAAAGTGGCAGAATCCAACGGGTCCGGAACGCGAAGGCGCAGGTCAGCGGCACATTTGGCGGAGGGCGTGGGACTCGAACCCACAAGCCCTTTCGGGCAACGGTTTTCAAGACCGTCCGCTTGCCAATTAGCGTAGCCCTCCGGATTCGAGCCTACCTTTCGGCGCGCTGGCGGCCGGGTCTGAGGTTCCTTGGTGCGGGAACCACGCCATAGGTGGTTGGAGACACAAAGAAGTTACGGGCGCGTCAGTGCCGGATGCAAAGCAAAGCGTGTGCAGCGAGTGCTTTACCGGCCGACGTCTGTTTGCCATGCTTGGCTTCCTTATGGGAGTTCACCGATACCACTTCGTCCATCGCTGGCGCGTCGAGAGCACG
>DASQUP010000179.1:0-11714 GCA_035641235.1 Actinomycetota bacterium | reverse complement strand
AGCTCGGCTGGTACCACTTCATGGGAGGGCCACGCGCCGATGCCTTTCCGGCTTACGAGCGCGCCCTCGACCTTGTACCAAAGAGTCCTCCGAGCGCCGAACGGGCCCGGATTCTCGCCGCCTACGCTCGCCTCCAGATGCTGTTCTTTCGTTACGACGATGCCATCAGCACGTCCGAAGAGGCCCTTCAGATCGCTGCGACGATCGGCGCACGGCACGAGGAATGCATGGCTCTGAATCCGCTCGGCGTCGCGCTTGCCGCGCGCGGTGAGCCCGAACGCGGGCTCGACCTCCTCCGCCGGTCTCTGGCGATGGCCTCCGAGCTTGGGGACCACTACGAGGAGGCGATGATTTACATCAACATCGGCGAGGAATTGTGGCAATTCGGCCGGGCGAAAGAGGCCGCCCAGGTATGGCTGGAGGGCTTCGAACACGCGTATCGGGCCGGACTCCGCAGGAGGATCGGCGGATTCTTCCTGTGCAACGTCGCCGAGATCCAGTACTCCATCGGCGATTGGGGAGCAATGACCACCACCCTCGAGGAGGCGGACCCGTGGATGGCGCCGGGTTTCAACAGGGGCTTCTGGCTCGCACTGATGGGGCGTCTGAAGATGGGCCTCGGAGAGTTCGATCGCGCACGGGAGTGCTTCGAATGGGTTGCGTTCCGCGAACCCGACTCCTTACCGATGCTCGCCATCGACGTACTGATACATCTCGCAGAGCTGGAGCTCTGGGAGGAACGGTTCGAAGACGCCCAGAGCCACGTCGCCAGGGCTCTCACCTTTATGGATCAAGGCTTCGAGAACCGCGACCTTGCCCTTCTCGTTCTGGTCGCCCTCCGTATCGAAGCCGATCGCGCTGCCGCTCCAGGAGCGTCTGAGTCCGTTCGTCGGGACGCACTTAAGCGCGCCGAATCACTCATACAGACGGCGCGTGTAAAAGGATGGGACGCTTTCTCGCCACCGCCGGAGGCACGAGCACAAACGGCAGCAGTGTCCGAAGCCGCGGCCCTGAGTTGCCGCGCGGAACTCAAACGTCTCGAGGGTAATCCGGACGCGTCGGTCTGGGCCGAGAGCGCTGCACGGTGGAGCGCATGTGACCGCCCTTATGACGAAGCCTACGCACGTTTTCGTCAGTCCGAGGCCCTCGCCTCGCTGGGGCGAAGGCAGGCGGCGGAAGCCGCTCTGCGCCGCGCGGCGTCGATCGCCGGTGCCCTCGGGGCAAAGCCGTTGCTACACGAGATCACTATGCTGGCCCGAAGGGCCCGCGTCGACCTTGGTCGTGTGCAGGTCGATGAGGAACAGACCGGGCCCTCCGGACCCGGCGCAACAATGGGTCTTACCGATCGAGAGTTGGAGGTGCTTACCCACCTCGGCTTGGGCCGGACGAACCGGGAGATCGCCGAGATGCTCTTCATCAGTCCCAAAACAGCAAGTGTGCATGTCTCCAACATCATGCGGAAACTCGGCGTCTCTAACCGGATCGCCGCAGCGCGAGCCGCTCAGAAGGCCGGACTTACGGAGCACCTGCCGACGCTCGATTCGAATTAGGGCCCGATGCGCACTTGACTCTCCCCCTGGGGCAGAGCCCACAGTGGTGTTATGCGATCGCAACCGACCAAGGACCACCTGACCATCGGGCAGTTCTCGAAGATGACGTGGCTGAGCATCAAGGCGTTGCGCCTGTACGACGAATTGGGTTTGCTTCCAGCGGCCTTTGTCGCACCCGACACGGGATACCGTTTCTACGAGCCGGCTCAGGCCGGGGTGGCGCGCGCCATCGCACTGCTCCGCTCTTTGGACATGCCTCTCGTAGATATCAAGGAACTGTTGTCTGCAGACGACCCGGACAAGCTGCGGGAGCTCCTTCGAAGCCATTACGACAAGCTGGAAGACCGTCTGGAACGCGATCGCAAAATGCTGGAGCGCGTCGAGTTGCTAATACAGAAAGGAGCCATCGTGACCTACGAAATCGAAGTGAAGGACATCCTTTCGGCGACGGTGGCGGGCATCCGCTTTGAATCGGCGCCGGAGTCGATCGGCCCGGAGTCGGAGCGTGCCTACGTTCGCCTGTACGAATTCTTGACCCAGGAGGCCGTTGCACCTGCGGCACCACCCCGGCTCGTGTATCACGCGATGGGCGGAGACGGGTGGAAGCTGGAGGCGTGCGTCCCAGTTGCGGGCGCGCCGGATCCGAGGGACGGCATCGAAGTGCGGACCTTCCCCGGCGGGCGGGCCGCGGTGACCGTGCACAAGGGACCGTATGACGAGCTCGGCATGGCGTACCGGGAGATCGAACAGTGGATGGCCGATCGCGGCTACACGACGTCGGCACCGCCCTACGATGTCTACCTCAACGATCCGCACGAATGCGCCAGTCCGAGCGACTACCTGACGGAGGTGACCTGGCCGATCACCAAGACCTGATTGGCACCCCAGGCAGGTGGCGGCCGATTCCAATCTCAGCAGCAGCTCAATAAACGAGGGCCCCGGTCGCCCGGGGCCCTCGTAATGCGTTCGTTGAGCCTTACTCGGCGGCTCGGCTCGCCGCCTCCTCGGCCTCTTCGGCGCCTTCGCCGTCGCCCGATGCGTCGGGGACGGCCTGCAGACCGACTCCGCCTAACAGCTCGCGGGCCGCTGCGGCCGCGTCCTCCTCCGGCTCCTCGCGTGGAGGAAGTCCGAACATCGCCCTCGCCTCGTCGTCGGAGATCGCCGCATCGCCCATGGTCTGAACCCTGATCGCCCGGTAGCGGGTCATTCCCGTCCCGGCCGGGATCAGCTTTCCGATGATGACGTTCTCCTTCAAGCCGAGGAGCGGGTCGGATTTGCCGCGGATTGCGGCTTCGGTGAGAACCCGGGTCGTCTCCTGGAACGACGCCGCCGACAGCCACGACTCGGTGGCCAGCGATGCCTTAGTAATACCCATCAGCACCGGCCGCGCGGTGGCGGCCTCGCCGCCGTCGGCGATGACGGCCTGGTTGGCTTCAGCGAAGACGCGCTCCTCCACCAGCTCGCCGGGAAGGAACTCGGTGTCGCCCGGCTCCAGGACGGTAACCTTGCGCAGCATCTGGCGCACGATCAGTTCGATGTGCTTGTCGTGGATCGGCACACCCTGGCTCCGGTACACGCTTTGGACCTCATCGACGAGGTACAGCTGCACCTCGCGCTTTCCAAGCACCTCCAGGATCTCGTCGGGGTCCTTCGATCCTTCGGTAAGAGCCTCTCCAGCCTGGACTTCCTCACCGTCTCGAACACGGAGGCGCGCACGGCGGGACACCTTGTAGGTGATCGGCTCGGAGCCGTCGTCTGGAACGAGCTCGATCTGGCGAGTGCGTTCGTCCTCTTTGATCTCCACGCGCCCCGATGCCCGTGCGATCTCAGACTTACCCTTAGGGGTGCGAGCTTCGAACAGCTCGACCACCCTGGGCAGACCGTGCGTGATGTCCTCACCGGCAACTCCACCTGTGTGGAACGTACGCATGGTCAGCTGGGTGCCCGGCTCTCCGATGGACTGGGCGGCGATGATGCCGACTGCCTCTCCCAGTTCCACCAAGTTGCCCGTGGCCAGGGACACTCCGTAGCACTTCTGGCACACCCCGTAGCGCGCGTCGCACGTCAGAACGGAGCGAACTACAACCTCCGCCACGTCGCCGGTATCGATCTGCGAACGCACTTCCGCATCGACGGGAGTTCCCGCAGGAACCACCACATCACCCTTACTGTTCAGCGCGTCCTCGAGAAGCACGCGACCCAACAGCTTCTGCTTGAGGTGCGCACGGTACGTGGGGACGTCCAGACGGATACCCCTATCCGTTCCACAGTCCTCCGCCCTAATGATGACCTCTTGGCTCACGTCAACCAAACGCCGGGTGAGGTACCCGGAGTCTGCCGTCCGAAGTGCGGTGTCGGCGAGACCCTTTCGAGCACCGTGCGTCGAAATGAAGTACTCGAGGACGGTTAGGCCCTCGCGGAAATTCGCCCGAATGGGACGCGGGATGATCTCGCCGCGCGGGTTCGCCACGAGGCCACGCATACCGGCGATCTGCCGGATCTGCTGGATGTTTCCACGGGCCCCGGAGTTCGCCATCATGAAGATGGGGTTGAGCTCGTCGAAGTTCTCCTCCATGGCGTCCTTGACCTTCTCGGTCGCCTCGGTCCAGATCTCGATGAGCTCCTGCCGCCGTTCGTCTTCGGTGATGACACCCTTTCGGTATTGGCTCTCGACCCGATCGGCGCGCTTGTCGTGCTCGGCGAGGATCGCCGGCTTCTGTGGAGGAGTCGTGACGTCCTCGAGTCCGATCGTCACACCCGACCTGCTCGCGTAGCTGAAGCCGATGTCCTTCAGCGCGTCGAGGATCTCCATCAGATCCTTCTTGTTGTAGAGCCGAGCGCAGCGGTCGACTATCGCCGCAAGCTCCTTCTTCTTCATCGGGTCGTTCTGGAACGGAAAGTCCTCGGGGAACGCCGAGTTGAGGATCACCCGCCCGCACGTCGTCTCCTTGCGCCGGTTCGGGTTGGCCTCGTACTCCTCCTCAGGCTCGTCCTCGAATCGCTTTAGACCGCGCACGTGCACCTTTGCGTGGATGCCCACGACCCGGGCGTCGTACGCCTGCATCAGCTCCGAGGCGCTGGAGAAGACACGTCCCTCCCCGGGCTCGCCGGAGTGCTCCGCGGTGAGGTAGTAACTGCCGATGACGATGTCCTGAGTCGGCGTGACGGTCGGGTCGCCGTGTGCCGGAGACAGCACATTGTGCGCACTGAGCATGAGAATGCGAGCCTCGGCCTGAGCCTCACTGGAGAGCGGCACGTGCACGGCCATCTGGTCGCCGTCGAAGTCGGCGTTGAACGCGACACAGACGAGCGGGTGGATCTGGATGGCCTTGCCCTCGACGAGGATCGGCTCAAACGCCTGGATTCCGAGGCGGTGGAGTGTCGGCGCGCGGTTCAGAAGGACCGGGTGCTCGTGGATGATCTCCTCGAGCACATCCCACACGTGCGGCCGGCTGCGCTCCACCATTCGCTTGGCACTCTTGATGTTCTGGGCGTGACCGAGGTCGACCAGCCGCTTCATGACGAACGGCTTGAACAACTCGAGCGCCATGGCCTTCGGAAGACCGCACTGGTGCAGCTTGAGCTTGGGACCCGCGACGATGACACTTCGACCCGAGTAGTCGACTCGCTTTCCGAGCAGGTTCTGGCGGAAGCGGCCCTGCTTACCCTTGAGCATGTCCGAGAGCGACTTCAGCGGCCGGTTACCGGGGCCGGTTACCGGACGACCGCGCCGGCCGTTGTCGAACAGCGCGTCCACGGCCTCCTGGAGCATGCGCTTCTCGTTGTTGACGATGATCTCCGGCGCGCCGAGGTCGAGAAGCCTCTTGAGGCGGTTGTTCCGGTTGATCACTCGGCGATAGAGGTCGTTTAGGTCACTCGTCGCAAACCGTCCACCGTCCAACTGCACCATCGGACGGAGGTCAGGCGGAATGACCGGAACGCAGTCCAGGACCATGCCGAGAGGCGAGTTCTTCTTCGCGGGATCGGTGAACGGAGCCACCACCTTCAGGCGCTTGATCGCCCGCTGGCGCTTCTGCCCCTTGGCGTTCTTGATCTGGTCACGCAGGAACTCTTCCTCGGCGTGGAGGTCGAGGCTCATCAGAAGATCCTTGATGGCCTCCGCACCCATTCCGCCGCGGAAGTAATCGCCGTAGTAGTCGCGCAGGTCGCGCCACAGGATCTCGTCGTCAACGATCTTCTTGACGTGGAGATCGCGGAAGGTCTCGAACGCCTGCTGAAGGTCTTCGATCTTCTTGGCGGCGCGCTCGCGCACCTCCTTCTGCTGGCGCTCGGACTGGTTCTTGGCGGCGGTCTTCTCGGAGCTGCGGGCCTTGCGCGCCTCCATCTCCTCGAGGCGAGCCTCGGTCTCGCGCAAGATCTCGTCCAGCCGCTGGTCGCGGTCGGACTCGATCTTGGCGACCTCCTGGCTGAGCTCGGCTTCCAGGTCGGGAAGGTCCTTGTGCCGCTTGGCCTCGTCCACCGAGGTGGTTATCGAGGCGGCGAAGTAGATGACCTTCTCCAGCTCCTTCGGTGCGAGGTCCAGAAGGTATCCCAGACGAGACGGAACACCCTTGAAGTACCAGATGTGTGTGACCGGAGCGGCCAGTTCGATGTGGCCCATTCGCTCGCGCCGCACCTTGGCGCGAGTTACCTCGACGCCGCAGCGCTCACAGATGATGCCCTTGAACCGGACGCGCTTGTACTTACCGCAGTAACACTCCCAGTCCTTGGTGGGACCGAAGATCTTTTCGCAGAAGAGACCGTCCTTTTCCGGCTTCAGGGTCCGGTAGTTGATGGTCTCCGGCTTCTTGACCTCTCCGTTCGACCACGCCCGGATCTGATCACCCGTTGCGAGGCCGATACGGAGTTCGTCGAAGTAGTTGACGTCTAGCAAGTTACTCAGACCTCCTCGACACTGGAAGGCTCGCGACGGGACAGATCGATGCCCAGCTCCTCCGCAGTGCGGAAGATGTCTTCGTCGATCTCTTTCATCTCGATCTCCTCGCCTTCCGCCGATAGCACCTCGACGTTCAGGCAAAGGCTCTGCATCTCTTTGATGAGCACCTTGAACGACTCGGGGATTCCAGGAGTCGGAATGTTCTCGCCCTTGACGACCGCCTCGTACACCTTCACGCGGCCGAGGACGTCGTCGGACTTGATCGTCAGCAGCTCCTGCAGACAGTAGGCGGCGCCATACGCTTCGAGCGCCCACACCTCCATCTCACCGAAGCGCTGACCGCCGAACTGCGCCTTACCACCTAGCGGCTGCTGAGTGATCATCGAGTAGGGACCCGTGCTGCGGGCGTGGATTTTGTCGTCGACCATGTGGCTGAGCTTCAGCGTGTACATGAAGCCGACGGTGATCTCGTTGTCGAACGGCTCGCCGCTCCGGCCGTCGAACAGCTTCGCCTTTCCGATCGAGTTGACGAGCGGATACTCGCTGGGCTTGGCCGCCGCGTCCTGCAGGGCGCTGAGGATCTCGTCCTCCTTGGCGCCGTCGAAGACCGGCGTCGACACCCACTGTGGTTCCTGCTTCCGCCACTCGCCGGGGTTCCCGTTGGTCTGGGCGCCGTCCTCCCACCGCATCTTTGCCGCCCACCCGAGGTGCGTCTCGAGAACCTGACCGAGGTTCATTCGGGAGGGCACACCGAGCGGGTTCAGGATGATGTCGACGGGGGTCCCGTCGGCCAGGAACGGCATGTCCTGCTCGGGCAGGATCTTCGAGATCACGCCCTTGTTCCCGTGGCGGCCGGCGAGCTTGTCGCCCTCGGAGATCTTGCGCTTCTGCGCCACGAACACGCGGACCAGCTCGTTCACGCCGGGGGGCAGTTCGTCGCCGTTGTCTCGGCTGAACTCGCGGACGCCGATGACTTTCCCTTCTTCGCCGTGGGGCATCTTGAGGGACGTGTCCCGGACCTCGCGCGCCTTCTCGCCGAAGATGGCGCGCAGCAGGCGCTCCTCGGGAGTCAGCTCAGTCTCACCTTTAGGGGTGACCTTGCCGACGAGCACATCGCCGGTCCCGACGTCGGCGCCGATGCGGACGATGCCGCGCTCATCAAGGTCGGCGAGCACGTCCTCCGCCACGTTCGGGATGTCCCGGGTGATCTCCTCGGCGCCGAGCTTGGTGTCGCGGGCGTCGACCTCGTATTCCTCGATGTGGATCGAGGTGAGCATGTCGTCCTTGACGAGGCGCTCCGAGACGATGATCGCGTCCTCGAAGTTGTAGCCCCCCCAGCTCATGAACGCGACTAGAAGGTTCGCGCCGAGTCCGAGCTCACCATTGTCGGTGGACGGGCCGTCCGCAAGGATGTCGCCCTGCTTCACCTTCTGGCCCTCACGCACGAGGGGCCGCTGGTTGATACACGTCGATTGGTTGGAGCGGCGGTACTTCTCCAAGCGGTAGACCTTGCGGTCGTTGCCGTTGGCGACCACGATGTGATCCGCGGAGACTTCCTCGATCGTGCCGCCGTCTTCCGCCACGATCACGTCGCCCGCGTCGATGGCGGCGCGGTACTCGAGGCCGGTGCCGACGTACGGTGCTGTGGGACGGAGAAGCGGCACCGCCTGACGCTGCATGTTGGCGCCCATCAGGGCACGGTTTGCGTCGTCGTGCTCCAAGAACGGAATGCAAGCAGCCGAGACCGAAACGGTCTGCTTCGGCGACACGTCCATGTAGTCGACCTCTGCGGCGGGGACCAACTCGTATTCGTTGTTGCGTCCTCGCACCTCGACCTGATCGCCGACTAGGTTGTCGTTGTCGTCGACCTCGGAGTTGGCCTGGGCGATGACCGCTCGGGCCTCCTCGTCGGCGGTGAGGTATTCGATCTTCTTGGTGACCTTGCCGTTCCCGACCTTGCGATACGGCGTCTCGATGAAGCCGTAGCGGTTGAGGCGGGCGTAGGTCGACAGCGAGCCGATCAGACCGATGTTCGGACCCTCCGGCGTCTCGATCGGGCACATGCGGCCGTAGTGGCTGGGGTGCACGTCGCGGACCTCGAATCCGGCTCGCTCGCGCGACAGTCCGCCGGGACCAAGCGCGCTCAGGCGGCGCTTATGGGTGAGGCCGCACAGCGGGTTCGTCTGGTCCATGAACTGGCTGAGCTGGCTCGAACCGAAGAACTCCTTGATCGCCGCAACCACCGGGCGGATGTTGATCAGGGTCTGCGGGGTGATGGCCTCGACATCCTGCGTCGTCATCCGCTCGCGCACGACCCGCTCCATGCGGGAGAGGCCCACGCGGATTTGGTTCTGGATCAGCTCGCCCACCGGACGGATCCGGCGGTTGGCAAAGTTGTCGATATCGTCGGTCTCGACCTCGGGGTCGCGGGCGTGGAGCCGGACGAGGTAACGGATCGTCTCGAGGATGTCCTCCTTGCGGAGAACGGTCCCCATCTCATCGATCGCCTTCTCGTCGGAGCCGAGGCTGAGCTTCTTGTTGACCTTGTAGCGACCGACCCGCGCGAGGTCGTAGCGCTTCGGGTTGAAGAACAGGTTCTCGATCAGGCTGCGCGCACTCTCGACCGTCGGCGGCTCGCCGGGACGGAGCTTGCGGTAGATGTCGATCAGCGCGTCTTCCTCTGTGACGATCGCATCTTTTTCGAGGGTCGCGCGGATCGACTCGGCGCCGTCGAAGAGCTCGAGGATCGTCGAGTCGTCGCCGTAACCGAGGGCCTTCAGTAGGACGGTGACGTTCTGACGGCGCTTGCGATCGACGCGCACACCGACCATGTCCTTCTTGTCGGTCTCGAACTCGAGCCATGCGCCGCGCGCCGGGATGATCCGGCACGAGTAGATGTCCTTGTCCGACGTCTTGTCGATGCTCCGATCGAAATAGACGCCAGGGGACCGGACGAGCTGCGATACGACGACGCGCTCGGTCCCGTTGATGATGAACGTCCCCTTGTTGGTCATCATGGGGAAGTCGCCCATGAAGACCGTCTGCTCTTTGATCTCGCCGGTCTCCTTGTTAATGAAGGCGGCGGTTACAAAGAGGGGACGGGAGAAGGTCATGTCCTTCTCTTTGCATTCGTCCTCGTCGAACTTCGGCTCCTTGAACTCGTGGGTCAGGAACTGAAGGGCGAGGTTTCCGGTGAAGTCCTCGACCGGAGAGATCTCCTTCAGAGTCTCGGCCAGGCCCTCCTGAACGAACCAGTCGAAGGACTCCTTCTGGACCGAGATCAGGTTGGGCGGGGGGAGGACTTCAGGGAGCTTGGCAAAACTGCGGCGTTCGCGCAGAGCGTTGAACGACAAGCGAGCCTCCTGTGTTTTTGTGGTCGACGCCAATCCCACTACGCCGGGTCCCCAAGTCCCCGGCTGGTTCCCCGAACGCTGCACCATGGGCGGTTCTTAGCCGCGCGACAGGGCACAAGAAACGAACGGGAGTTATGCACAGCAAAGAGCCAGTGTAGGCGACAGCCTACACTGGCGTCAAGCACGATTGCTTGAGCAGGTAAAACCCCTATGAGTGCTCCTCGTAATCGAGTTGTGGAAAACTCTAGCCCCGCACTTCCCCCGGGTCAAGGGAGATTTCGCGGGGTGCGACGTGTTCAACGCCGGGCGGGCGCCGCGTATTCCCAGGTCATACGGTGGAATGTGTTGCACAGGGCCCGATTCCTCCGGACGGGCCGCCGGCCACGCAGCGTGTTGATAACTCGCTTGCTCCACGAGGCGAGCGCTCGTTCCCGCAGAGGCCGCCCGTGGTCGCTGCGGGCGGCCGCACCACCTCCGGCTCCAAACCGTTTCTGAGTCGCCGTCCGCGCTCCCCGGACTGGCCGCGGAGCTCGCTGCGGGCGGCGGCATCACCTCAGGCTCGAAACCGTTTCTTAGTCGCCTTCGGCGACGCCGCCGTCCTCGCTCACAGAATGCGCCCACACCGGCTCGCCTGTGGGAAAAGGAGCTACTTCAGTTCGACGGTAGCGCCCGCCGCCTCCAGCTTCGACTTCGCCTCGTCGGCCTGCTCCTTGGCAACTTTCTCCAGGACGGGCTTGGGGGCACTGTCGACCAGGTCCTTGGCTTCCTTCAGTCCGAGGCTCGTGAGCGACCGGACCTCCTTGATGACCTGGATCTTCTTGTCGCCGGCGGCCGAGAGGACGACGTCGAACTCGTCCTTTTCCTCTTCAACTGCGGCCTCGGCTCCTGCCCCGCCGGCGGCGGGCCCGGCGGCAACGGCAACCGGCGCGGCTGCGGTCACGCCGAACTTCTCCTCGAAGGCCTTAACGAACTCGGACAGCTCGAGGACGGTCCAGTTCGAAATGGCGTCGAGTACATCCTCCTGGCTGAGGGTCTTGGTGGCCATGGGCTACTCCTCCTTGGTGTCGTTTGAGGCTTCGGTTTCGGTACTTGCGGGTTCTTCGGCTGTGGCCGCGGCTTCGGGTTCGGAGTCGGGGGCTTCGGGTTCGGCCGCGGCTCCGGCCGGCATCTCGCCCGCCTCCTTCTTCTCGACCACCTGGGCGAGCATCGAGCCGAGGTTGCGAAGCAGCGCCGACAGCACATTGGCCATCTGCTGTGCCGGGCTGTTCATCAGCATTGCGATCTTGGCGAGCTGAACCTCGCGCGGCTCGAGCTTCGCCAGCTGGCCCGCCTGCGAGGCATCGATCACCCGTCCGTTGAGAACGCCGCCCTTGATGACCAGCACGGGGAACTTCCGGGCCGCATCGTCGAGTGCTTTGGCGGCGGCAGCAGCGTCACCTTTGATGAATGCGATCGCCGTGGGTCCCTCGAGCATCCCCACGAGCTCTTCGAGTCCCACCTCCCGCACGGCGATGCGGGTAAGCGTGTTCTTCAGGACCTTGTAGTCGGATCCGGCGTCCCGCAGAGCGCCCCGCACCTCGGCGATCTCCCCGACACCCAGCCCGCGATATTCGGTGAGCAGCGCCGCGTCGGCGTCCTCGAAGCGCGCCCGAATCTCGTCGACCGCAGCGACTTTGTCGGGTCTCGCCATCCGCATCAACTCCCTCGTCAAACAAAAAAACGGCCGCCCGGCAGGCGACCGCTCGCATTGATGCGGTATCACTCGCCTGCGCCGGCTTCATTAAGGAGGTCTCCCTCCACCGACGGTCTTGGGCTGAGCGAATGATAGCAGCTGTGATCTAGACCACAGCCCCGCCCGGCGCGCCGTGCTGTGCTGGGTCCGTGGAGAACAACGAAAACTCCAGCGATCTCAGA
>DASQUP010000178.1:0-2467 GCA_035641235.1 Actinomycetota bacterium | reverse complement strand
TGTAGATCCCCATGCCGACCTCGTACGAGCCGGTGAACGTGATGCCGTCGACATCGGGGTGGTTCACGATCTCGTCGCCGACGACGCTGCCCGGGCCACTCAGGTAGTGGAAGACGCCCTTCGGAACACCGGCCGCCATATAGATCTCGTACAGCTTCAGCCCGGTGAACACGCCCATGTGCGCCGGCTTGAACACCACGGTGTTGCCGGCGACGAGCGCGCCCGATGATGGGCCCGCGGCGAGTGCCATCGGGAAGTTGAACGGGCTGATGACCGCCCACACGCCGTACGGCCGTAGGACGTCGTAGTACTCGCCGGGCGAGCCGAGCGACTGCATCGGTTTGCGGAATCCGTCATTGTCTTCGATCTCGTTGGCGTTCCACCGCAGGAGGTCGGCGGACTCCTCGACGTCGCCGAGCGCCTCGAGCCGGTTCTTACCGACCTCCATGGCCATGAGGGCGGAAAGCTCGTTCCGCTGCTCCGTCATGAGATCGGCGGCCTTGCGGATGATCGCCACGCGGTCCTGCCAGGGGCGATTGGCCCACTCGTGAAACGCCGCCTTGGCCGACGCGACGGCGTCACGAACGTCCTCCCTGGTCCCCTGGGCGAAGTGGCCGATCAGCGTGCCGTCGATCGGCGAGCGGGCCTCCTTGTAGCCGGAGCCCTCGCGCGCCTCTCCGTTCACGTACAGAGGGTGCTTCTGGCCGAGCCACGAGCGCGCGACCTCGATGCCCTTTTCGTACTGCCGGTGCATCTCCTCGTTGTCCTCAGACATCGTGGCGTAGGTGATCCGGAAACCCTGCTCTGCCATCGGATTGCCCTCCCGGAGTGCGGGTGCTGAACTTCCATCGTAGCCGTCCCGCGCGAACGGCCCAATTCCCCCACACGCTCCCCACTAGCCCACGGATACCCTGGAATCGCCCGGTAGCCGGGCGTACCATCGGCCTCCCTTTGTGAGGCTCGTGACCTTCGACCGGAGGGGGCACCGGCGACTGGGAGCGCTTCTCCAGGGGAAGGTCGTCGACCTGCCCGAGCTGGTCGGACACCCCGCCTTCCCCGACACGATGGAGCGTCTGGTCCGGCGAAACGGGGGGACGGTGCTCGATGCCGCCCGGGCCGCCCTCGAGCGCGACGAGGCAGACGTGATGGCCTGCGTCGTCGACGAAGCGCGTCTGCTCGCATCCGTCGTTCCGTCGACGCTCCGCTCATCGGACGCCGCCGAGAGCGACCGCCCCGTGTTCGGCCCCGACGACGAGATCCCGTGGCCCGAAGGCGCCGGCTGGCTCGAGTTTCACCCGAAGATCGCCGCCGTCCTGCGCCGGCCGGTGGACGACGCGCTGCGGCCCGAGAACGTGCCGGACGCGATATTCGGCTACACGCTCGTGGCGGACTGGTTCGCGCTCAGCGCGTCCGGAGACCCGATCGCCACGCCCGCGGGCGTTCCCGTCTCGATCGGCCCGTGCGTGGTGACGGCGGACGAGATCGACCCGCAGACCACGTTCGTCACCATTCGGGTGGACGGCACCGAGTGGGTCAAGGGAAATCTCAACGGTACGGCGCGCTCGCTGCTGAAGGAGGTCGCCGCCGCGTCACGCCACGAACGATTGCGCCCGGGCGACGCGTTCGCGTCGGCGCCGTTGGAGATCCCCGGATTCGAACACCGGATCTGGCAGGGCGCCGAGGTCGAGGTCGAGGGCGAAGGGATCGGCGTGCTGCGGAACCGCCTGGGCCGCCGCTAACGGAAGGCGGAGCTACTTTCGGCGCGCTGCCTTGCGCGCCTTGCCCCGCTCCTCGGCGGCGCGCCTGCGTGCTTCCTTCTTTCGGCGTACGCGGTCGTGCGCCCAGCGCACCTTCGCTCGGTCGCCGCGGCCCATCAGCCCTCGTCCTCCTCTCCGCCCTTGGCGAGCTCCGCGCTCCGGTGTCGGGCGGCGTCGATCGCGTTGAGGAACGCGGCGCGCACGCCGGCCTCCTCGAGATGCCGGATCGCGGCGATCGTCGTTCCGCCGGGTGACGTCACCATCTCGCGAAGCTCGACCGGGTGCTTCCCGGTGTCGCGAAGCATCTTGGCCGAGCCCAGCATGGTCTGGATGATGAGCTCGGTCGCCACGTCGCGCGAGAGTCCGAGGAGGATGCAGGCCTCGATCATCGCCTCGGCGAGCAGGAAGAAGTACGCCGGACCGCTGCCGCTCGTCGCGGTGATCGCGTCGAGGTGCGTCTCCTTCAGGCGCAGCACCCTGCCCACGTAACCGAGGAGCTCCTCGGCCACCGCGAGGTGCTTGTCCTCCGCGTGCTGGCCGGCGGCGACGACGGACATCGCCTCGTCGACGAGAACGGCGACGTTCGACATCACTCGAACGACGGGAACCACCTCGGTGAGACGCCTCTCCACGAAGGATGTCCGGATGCCCGCCGCGAAGCTCACCACCAGGTGGTCGGACGTCACCGAGTCCGCGATCTGTTCGAGGAG
>DASQUP010000177.1:0-9695 GCA_035641235.1 Actinomycetota bacterium | reverse complement strand
CTCGGTAGTAGGTCTCGACTATGGCAGTCCTGTGGTCGGGGCTGATACGCCTGAGCGCCTCTTCTATCTGCCATGCGACCAGAACCGTATCGACCGGGTCGTCTACAGCGATCGTGTCCTGCTCCTCCGTAGTTAGCGGGGGCCGTGACGCACGGGAGCGTCCGATATCGATCACGACGTTGCGCGCGATCGCGAACAGCCACGTCCTGAGGGAGCTAATGGAAGGGTCAAATCGCTCCCCTGCGCGCCAGGCGCGCAGGAACGTCTCCTGGACAGCCTCCTCGGCTGCTCCCGCGTCGCCAAGAGCACGCAGGGCGAACCGGTACAGCTCGCCGCCGTGGGCTGCATAGGCGGCCCGGACGCCCATCTCATTGCCGAGGCGGACACCTTCCATGCGGCTCACGGCCCCTCGGGTCGGTTGGTTTACTCAGCGGTCTACCGACCGTATCTAGGACATCCCCTGCCCCACGCACGGTCGGTAGACCCGCCAAGGAAGCATACGGACCCCGTGAGGTTCCTGTTCAGCGACTCAACCCAGGGTCCAGAAGTGGCCCCGTAGTCCCACCCTGTCGAAGCTCTCGGCTGCTTCGGCTGGGGTGAGGCGTCGCCAATCTCGATCTAGCCGTCCCGTGAACCAGTCCTGGGCGAGGCTCCACGCTTGCCCCAGGTCGAGGACGCTGCCCGTCGGGATGTCATGTCGGGCGGACCATTCGTCGACCTCCTCCCGGGTCGAGAAGAACAGAATCGTGGCGCACGTGAACCGAACGTCGTCCCACCAGTGTGCGGCGGGGACCGGTATGTGCATCACGGCGCCCGAGCCGGCGACCGCGCCGCCGGAGGTCCGGATCTCGAGTGGCCGACCCTGCGCCCCTGCGGTAGTCCGTACGACCGCGTCCTGGTCCAAGAGAGCGGCGATGCCGAGCGATTCCCACGCGCAGTTCCCCCACCACGAGCCGGCGGACGTCTCGACCCAAAACGGTGTCGGAATCGCAGAGAAGGGCGGGGCGACGACCACTCTGTCCCGGGCCGGGTTCAGGATCAGGGCTCTGCTTTGTTCGAGGTGGACCAAGGCCCTAATGACCTCATGGGCGGGCGCTCCGGACTTGTCTGCCATCTCCTGCATAGTCGGCGGATGCCCGCGCGCGACGAAGGACTCGTACACGTGGAGCCGGACGCCCGAGGCTAGTTCGCCGATGGCCATTCATGCACCTCCGAGAAAGTTTGAGCAACAAACCGACTCTAGACCCTTAGCGTCCCAGGAACGTGTGTACACAGGACGACAATGATTGTCGCTCCGTGTACAAGGGATGGTCGCGGCGCGCCCTACTGGCCGGCGGCGAGCTCGATTATGTCGACGGCGAACGCGAGTTCCTCGGCCTTTACCGGACGCCCCCGCCAGAACCCTTGGGCCAGGTCGCAACCCAGCGATCTGAGCCGATTCCACACCTCCTCCGACTCGACTCCCTCGGCCACTACCTCGAGGCCCAGGTTGTGCGCGAGGTCGATGGTGCTCTGGACGATGACGAGGTCGTTTTCGTCGGACGCCATGTTGATTACGAATGACTTGTCGATCTTCAGGGCGTGCACCGGAAGGCGTTTCAGATAGGCGAGCGACGAGTGGCCGGTGCCGAAGTCATCGATAGAGAGACGCACTCCCATCGAAGACAGTTGAACCAGCGTCGCCCGGGCGCGCATTGGATCGGCCATGATGCTGCTTTCGGTGATCTCCAGCTCGAGAAAATGGGCCGGCACATTGAAGCGATTCAGCAAGGAGTCGACCTCGCGTGCCAGCGTTACGTCGATAAGGCTACGGACTGAGAGGTTCACAGACACCGTCATCTGCCGGGCTTCGTCGAGCCAGACGCGCGCCTGTTTGATGGCCATCCGCAGCGTTTCCATCGTGAGTGGCTCGATCAGGCCGGTGTTTTCGGCGATGGGCACGAACTCGCTGGAGGGCAGCAGGCCGCGCATCGGGTGGTCCCATCGAACCAGCGCTTCCACACCTTTGACTTCGCCGGTGCGAAGGTGAACCTGGGGCTGGTAGTGGAGCAACAGCTCGCCACTGTCGATGGCGTGACGGAGTTCGCCCATCAAAGCGAGGCGCCCCGGGCTGTTTTCGTCACGATCTGCCGTATACAGCGCCCGTCCTGTGCCTTCGGATTTGGCCATGTACATCGCAACGTCTGCGCGCTGCAGCAAGGTATCGACGTCCGAGCCGTGATGCGGATGGAGCGCAATGCCGATGCTCGCGTCGACATGAAGGCTGAGCCCCTGCACGCGGATCGGCTTCTGGAGCTCGCGCCTGATCTTGTCGGCGACATGCACCACTGCCGCGGGATCAGTTACATCGATCATCAGCACCGCGAACTCATCCCCGCCCAGGCGCGCCACGGAGTCGGTATCGCGCAGCAACTTTGTGAGCCGCGGTCCGATCTGTTGGAGCAGCAGATCACCGTGGTGGTGACCCAGCGTGTCGTTGATCTCCTTGAACCGGTCGAGGTCGAGAAGCATTACACCCAGGCCGGTCTTGTTTCGTCCGGCCTGTTTGATCGATTGCTGAACGCGGTCGGCAAACAGCGTTCTGTTCGGCAGTCCGGTGAGGGGATCGTGAAGCGCCTGCCGCTGATGATCCGCAACCTCGGTTCGCAACCGCTTCGAGGCCCGATCGACGATCCGGAGAATTATCAAAACCAGAGTTAGGAATCCCGCAGCGATGATCAGTGCGATTCGATTGCTGTCTTCATTGATCTTCTCGGCGATCGGTTCATAGGGAATACGGATCTCGGCGAAACCGTCCGGAACGAGGTTCGACTCGGACTTCAAAGGCACATAGATGCTCAGAACCCGATCGCCGGGCTCGAGGTGGTCGGCGGGCTCAGATGAAACGATCTGTGCGGATTCCTCGCCCGCCATCGCCGAGCTTAGGCGGCCGCTGGTGGGTTGCTTCGCCCCGGTGTCGACTACGCCGGGAGAGGAGTAAACGTGCTCGGACGTGGTGCTCCAGATCCGGACGATGCGATCACTGGGAGATCCCTGAAGGCTGCCGAGGGCCTGATCGAGGTTCGCGGACTCCGCGGCATCCAAACCACCGGCAAGCGATCCGCCGACTAAATGCGGCGCAATCCCCACGTCCGTAAGAAGGCGCGCTTCGCTCCGAGCCCTCGTGACTATGTGGTCTTTGACCGTATTGCCCAGGGTCCTCCATAAGACCACTCCGAGCGCGGCCGTAAAGAGGATGCTGAGTATCCCGACCTTTGTCGGGAGACCAAAATTTCGCACCGCGACCCTTCATCCGGACGAAGAGACTCTTATGCGTTTACTTCGGGATGCCGCGGGGGCCCCTGAAATACGAGGAATTACGTACCGGCGATCCGCTAGGGGAGATCGGCGATGGCGGCCTCAATGGGCTTTCTGATCCCGGTTACAAACGGGATCTCGACCTTCGTGTACCGGCGCGCCTCCGTGGCCCGCAACTGGCGGATCAGTTCGACGATCCGAACGGGGGACTCTGCCTCGAAAGCCAGGATCCACTCCCAGTCGCCCAGGCCGAAGGCCATCGTCGTGTTGGCCTGCACATCGGAGAACGATCGGGCCGCCTCGCCGTGCTCGCGGAGGAGCTTCGCCCTCTCCGACGGCTCGAGCAGGTACCACTCCGGGGTCCGGACGAACGGGTACACGCACAGGTACTTGAGTGGGTCCTTTCCGGCTACGAAGGACGGCCGGTGGTCGGGGGCGAACTCCGCCGGCTGGACGAGGCCGAGGAACACCTCGGTGTGCTCGAGGGCCCGGCCAACCTCGGTTTGCCGGAAGGCGGTCATGACGTCTTGGAGATCGTCGGCCGAGGGACCGATCCACCAGAACATGAGGTCGGCGTGGGCCGTGAAGCCGGCGGTCGAATAGATGCCCCTGTTCTCAACTCGCCCGCCGAAGCTATCGAGCAGGGCCGCGATCTCCTTGGCGGCGACGGTCCGGTCGACGGAGGCGAGCCGGTCGGGGTCCGCCCGGAAAACCGGATACGCGACGTAGATGGTCTCCTCACTCATTTGACAATCCTTCCTCGGGTTTTGCCACAGAGCCTAGTGCGCACCCCTGCGGACCGCGGCAATGGCCTTTCGCGCGGCCGCCTCACCCTGCGAGATGCAATCCGGCAGACCGGACCCCCCAATCCCTGCGCCGGCGGTTTCGAGTCCGGGGAAGCGAGCTGATGCCCTTTCGATCTCTTTGACAGAGTCGAGGTGCCCGACCGAATAGACGGGTAGCGCCCGATCCCAGCGAGTTACCCATGTGCCGATGGGGGATTCAGTCGTCCCCGTCACAGCAGCTATCTCGGCGGCGAGGCGTTCGCAAAGATCCGAGTCGCTCAGACTTAGCGCCGGGTCTCCCTCCGTCCGGCCGGCGAAGCCGCGCATCACTGCCCCGCCTCCCCTGGGTCTGGCGTGCGCCCATTTACGTGAGTACCAGGCGCACGCAATCAGCAGACCGTTCTCCGAACTTGGAACAAGCCAACCACTGGCACCTTGTGGAGCGGGGACGGATCCTCCCGGATACAGAAACGAAACGACGGCTGTGCTCGAGTAACGGATGCGGGAGAGAGCATCGGCCATGCTCCCGTCGAGCGGCTTCAGGACCTCCTGTGCTGCATACGCTGGAAGGGCCACGATCACTGCGTCGGCGTGCAGCGTCTCGCCGTCGGTCGTTACCTCGTAGCGTCCATCGAGTGCCCGGATCGCTCGTACAGGCGCGTTACATCTAAGGGTGGTCCGCTCGAAAGAGTTAGTGAGACGGTCGACGAGCCGCTCCATTCCCCCGGACAACCCCACGAAGGGATGGGTCCTGGATTGTCCCTGCATCCCCATCAGGCCCCTCATGACGCTGCGCGAGGAGCGAGCCGCCGCGTTGATCTCGGGAGCGGCCGCGGCCAGGCCGAGCTCGGAGGTCCGCCCCGAACGCGAGGCACCGAACATCGGATCCGCAATCCGTTCCAGCACCTGCGCCCCGAACCTCCGGCGCACGAACTTCTCAACGGAAACATCGGGGCCCGACAGAGGGCCGGGCAGGAAGAGGTCGGCGAGGCCACGAAGGCGCCCCGCGGGGGAGAGGCCCCGGCACCTGAGCAGCGCACGGGGAGAGGCCGGCACTCCACGCACGAAGCCGGTCGGGAAGGGAACAAGCCGGCCACCGCTCCAGATGCGCGCCCCGGCAGTGACAGGACGAACGAGGTCGTCGGCCAGGCCGAGGTCCCGGCAGAGGTCCAGGGCCGCAGGGTTGGTCGTGAGGAACCAGTCGGGCCCGGCCTCGACCGCAGCGCCGTCGACGTCAAGTGTTCGAATCTTTCCTCCGGGCCGGTCCGTGGCCTCGAGCACAACCACATCCAGGGCGCCGTCTCGGTCGAGAACACGCGCCGCGGCAAGCCCGGTTATACCGGCGCCAATCACTACTGCGCGCGGCGTTCCCTCAGGCATTCGGCCTCCATTCGTGTACGAAGTCCACAAGCCGCTGCAGAGTGCCCGGGTCGGTTTCCGGGAGAACGCCGTGACCGAGGTTGAAGACGTGCCCCCGGCCGCCGCCCCGCTGGAGCACCTCGCCGGCGTGTGAGCGCACCGTGTCCCACGGCGCCAGGCAGACGGCCGGATCGAGGTTTCCCTGGAGGATGACGGATCCTCCGGTGCGCGTCCGGGCCACGTCCAGCGGCGTCCGCCAGTCCACACCGACGACGTCGGCACCCGACTGCGCGAGCAGCCCCAGCAGTTCTCCGGTCGTGACCCCGAAGACGATTCGCGGAACGCCCGCCGCCTCCAGTCCCCCGAGGATTCTCCTTACTGCCGGTAAGACGAAGTCCTCGTATTCCTTTGGTCCGAGATGGCCGGCCCAACTATCGAACAGCTGGATCGCCTGGCAGCCGGCGTCCACCTGGGCGCGCAAGTACTCGAGCATGGCACCGGCGAGTACATCCATTAGGCGGTGCCAGACCGCCGGCGCGCCGTACATGAGAGCCTTCGCCCGAGCGTGGTTCTTGGAGGGTCCGCCCTCGATCAGGTAACTCGCGAGGGTGAAGGGAGCGCCGGCGAAGCCGATCAATGGGACATCGAGCTCCCCGCGGAGGATGCCGATCGTCTCGAGGACGTACGGGACACCCTCCTCGGGCGTCAAGGGAGCGAGCGCGTCGATTCCGGTCTCATCGGTCAGAGGCGACTCGATGACCGGTCCGACTCCGGGCACTATCTTCAAGCCGACCCCCATTGCTTCGAGGGGGACGACGATGTCGCTGAACAAGATGGCCGCGTCTACGCCCAATCGTCGAACCGGTTGGAGTGTGACTTCTGCGGCGAGATCCGGCGTCCGGCAGAGACTGAGGATGTCGTGCGTCGCACGGAGCGCGCGATATTCGGGAAGGCTGCGACCGGCCTGGCGCATGAACCATACGGGTGTGACATCGGAGACCTCGCCGCGACACACCGTCAAGAAACGTTTGTTCATATGTAGGTCACAGGGTAAAGGCGCCGTCTCTCATCCGTCCGAAACCCTGAGCACGGCGGCGCCCGATACGCCCCCGGTCGCCAGAGCGGTGAGGGCGACGTCGGCCTCGTGTAGGGAGAACGGGGTTGTCGTCGTCCGGATCGGAATCCGCGCAGCGACCTCGAGAAGTTCACGTCCGTCGGCGCGCGTATTTGCGGTGACGCTTCTTAGCTCCCGTTCCTCGAAGAGGTGGCGCCGGTAGTCGAACGTCGGGATGGTGCTGAGATGTATTCCGGCGATCGCGAGCTTGCCCCCCCGGTCGAGATGCTCGAGGGCAACCGGCACCAGTGTCCCTGCCGGCGCAAAGAGAATGCTCGCGTCGAGGGGAGTTGGAGGTGGGCCGGAGCCGTCACCCGTCCACCGTGCGCCCAGCTCTTCAGCCAGTTTGCGCGCCCGAGCCGAGCGGGTGAACACGTAGACCTCGGCGCCCTCAAAGACTGCTACCTGAGTGGCGATGTGAGCCGAGCCCCCGAATCCATAGATGCCGAGTCGGCCCCCGGGAGGGAGGTCGGCCCGGCGCAACGCCCGGTAGCCGATGATCCCTGCGCACAACAAAGGCGCGGCATGCTCGTCGTCGAACGCGTCCGGGATTTCGTACGCATATTCCTCGTCGACGATCGCAAACTGTGCGTATCCGCCGTCTGCGGTCCACCCGGTGAAATCCGGATCGAGGCAAAGGTTCTCCCGACCCGCTGTGCAGAAACGACATCCCCCACACGTCTTGCGGAGCCACGCGACACCAACACGCGCTCCGACGGGGAACCGTGTAGCACCGGCACCGGCGGCGTCCACGATCCCCACGATCTCGTGGCCGGGGATCACATTGGGACGGACGACGGGAAGGTCGCCCTCCGCGACGTGGAGGTCGGTCCGGCATACCCCGCACGCCGAGACGCGCACCCTTATCTCCTTCGGCTCCGGTTCGGGCACCGGCCGCTCGACGAACTCCAGGGGGCCGGACTCGATCGGTCCCGGGCGCCGCACTTCCCACGCTCGCACATGGCAAGCCTATAAACGGCGCGCCGAACCGGAGTTTGGCTGTGTAATTGGCTCATGGAATACGACGCGATCGTGCTTGCGGGAGGGCGGGCCCGGAGGTTCGGCGGGGTCGACAAGGTGCTTATCGAAGTCGGGGGCAAGACCCTCCTCGAAAGGGCCCTTGCCGCGGCGCGCCGAGCGCGCTCGACGGTTGTCGTCGGTCCCGAGCGCCCCGGCTTCGAAAACGTGTCCTGGCTGCTCGAGGATCCCCCTCGATCCGGACCTGTGCACGCCCTGCTGGCCGGCCTGGGCGCCGGATCGGCGCCGCACGTCGCGGTGCTCGCGGCGGACCTCCCCTTCGTTTCCGTCGCGGTCGTCGAGCGGCTTGTCGCCTCGGTGGGCGGCGCGGACGGCGCCGTTGCCGTCGACGGCTCCGGCCGGGACCAGTACCTGTTGGCGGTCTACCGGCGCGCCGCTCTCAGGTCGGCGCTCAAGAAGCTGCCGTCCTCGGTCGGCGCGCCCCTGCACAGAGCCGTGGCTTCTCTGGAACTTGTTCGCATCGAGGACGAGTCCGCTTCGAGCGACTGTGATACGCCGGATGATGTGACCGCCGCCAAGAGACTAATCGAGGAGGAGGAACGTGTTCGAGGAGTGGATTGACGAGCTGTGCGAGTTGTTGAGCATCGATCCGAACGACGTCGACATCGACGGCCTGCTCGATCTCTCGCGCGAGGCGGCCCACGGGATCGAACGGCGAGCCGCTCCAGTCACGACCTATCTCGTAGGTGTCGCCGTCGGCGCGGGAGCCGACGCCGAGGAGGTCATGTCGAAGGTGTCGGGACTGCTCGAAGACCGGACCTAGGACCCTCGGGTACTCCGGTTGTCCCTGATACGGCAGAATCGGCGGTCATGACCAGGCTTTTCGGAACCGATGGGGTCCGCGGCGTGGCGAACTCCGAGCTCACGCCGGACCTGACCCTCACGCTGGGCAGAGCCGCCGGCCGCGTCCTTGCCCCCAACGGGGGACTCGTTGTCGTTGGTCGAGACACGCGTGTTTCGGGGCCGATGCTGGAGGGAGCTCTTGTCGCCGGATTGTGCTCGGCTGGATGCGAGGTCCATCTCGCCGGGATCCTCCCGACTCCCGCCGTTGCCTTCCTGACGATCGACGAGGGAGCGGCCGCCGGAGGGGTTATCTCGGCCTCCCACAACCCCGTGCCGGACAACGGGATCAAATTCTTCTCCTACGAAGGGCTGAAGATCTCCGCGGAGGCCGAGCTTGCCATCGAGGAACTGATGGAGGCGGAGTTCGAAGATCTTTTGGCGGGAGACGCAGTGGGGACCGCGCAGACGCTTCACGGCGCCCTCGATCGTTATCTGGCGCACCTGCTCGGAGCGATGGAGGCGTCGATGGACGGCCTTCGGGTTGTCGTCGACTGTGCGTACGGCGCCGCATGGGAGGCGGGGCCGCGAGCACTCGCGGCCGCCGGAGCCGATGTCATCGCGCTGCATGCGGAGCCCGACGGCCACCGGATCAACGTCGACTGCGGCTCCACTTCACTTGGCGAGCTGGCGCGCACGGTGGTGGCGGAATCCGCGGACCTCGGGCTCGCGTTCGACGGTGATGCGGACAGAGTTCTCGCTGTGGACGAGCAGGGGAACGAGGTCGACGGTGACCGCATCATCGCAATGGCCGCGCTGCGGATGCACGAGGCGGGAGTGCTGAAGAACAACCTCGTCGTTACCACCGTGATGACAAACCTGGGTTTCCACCACGCTCTCAAGGAACGGGGAATCGAGGTGGCCGCGGCGCCCGTCGGAGACAAACACGTGGCGGAAGCTATGGCCGATCGAGGGGCGATCCTCGGAGGTGAGCAGTCGGGGCACGTCATCTGGGGCAAACACTCCACCACCGGCGACGGTGTTCTCACGGGCATGAAGCTCGCTGAGATTGTGGCAACCTCGGAGCGGGCGCTCTCGGAGCTAAGCGATGTGTTCGAGACGTTTCCCCAGGTGCTGATCAACGTCCCGGTCGCCTCGCGCGGCGCTCTGCAGTCCGCCGAGCCGGTGTGGGCGGAAGTGCGCGATGCCGAAGCTGCACTCGGCGACGACGGTCGCGTGCTTCTGCGCGCGTCTGGAACCGAGCCACTCGTGAGAGTCATGGTGGAGGCCGTCGACGAGACGACGGCGCGCCGAACCGCCGA
>DASQUP010000176.1:0-4218 GCA_035641235.1 Actinomycetota bacterium | reverse complement strand
GCCGCCGCAAATCGACGAGTTCGCGATCGAGTTCGGCGACACGGTCTCGGACGGCGTGCCTGGACCCGGCGCGGGGAACCTGGAAGGACCGGGCGCTGTGGACAGGTACCTGTTCGAGGGGACGGCCGGACAGGTAGCGATTCTGGACGCTTTGACGGGCAGCCCCAACGAGGTCCGCTGGAGCTTGCACGCACCTGACGGAACCGAGGTCTTCGACGCTCTCTACGTCGACCACGAGGTCACGCTGCCCGAGACCGGCACGTACACGCTCACAGTTGACGGCCTGAATATCACCAGCTTCGGCGTGTACTCGTTCGAACTGCGGGAGCCCCCACCCAACGGCGCCCCCGTCGCGGAGGACGACGTTGCCGAGACCGATCACGGCGCGCCGGTCACGATCGACGTACTCGCCAACGACAGCGACCCCGACGGCGACGATCTCTTCATCGACGCGCTGACACAGCCTGCCGACGGCAGCGCGGTCATCGACGGCGCCAAGATCACCTACACACCGGATACCGGGTTCGCGGGCACCGACTCGTTCACCTACACGATCGCCGACGGCCGCGGCGGATCCGCGGAGGCCACCGTCACCGTGACCGTCAACGAAGCTCCCAACAACCCACCGGCCATCACCGACATCGACGATCAGAACAACATTGTTGGCGACGACGTCACTCTTCAGGTCGAGGCCGACGATCCCGACGGAGACGAGCTCACGTACGCCGCCAACGGGCTGCCGCCGGGCCTCGACATCGACGCCGCCACCGGCGAGATCACCGGCACCATCGAGTCCGGCGCCGAGGTCGACAGCCCCTACGGGGTCGAGGTGACGGCCACGGATCCCGACGACGCGGCCGCGACCACCGAGTTCCAGTGGACCGTCAACCCGGCTAACGGCGCCCGCGTGCCGGTAGAGGTCGATATCCTTCCGTGCTGCATCATCAACGACGGGCGCGGCGTCATCCCGGTGGTGATCTTCGGCAACGCTGGCATCGCCGGCGATCAGATCGACCCGACAACGGTCGAACTCGAGGGGATGCCCGTGGCGCGACTCTTCGGTTGCTACCTGTATTTAGTCCACGACTTCAACGGTGACGGCATCGACGATCTTCTGGTGCTGATCAAAGACGTGCGCGGCGCGATTCCCACAGGTGCTACGACCGCCACTATCACCGGTCTCACCTACGACGGTACGGCGTTTGAGGGGGCGGATGACATCCGCCTCCTGTAGATCGAGCGGGGACCAATTTCGGCTACGACGGCGCGGCCGTACCCATGAAGTCCTTTCGGCGCTTCACGAGAGCAATGCGCGGCGAACGTTCGGCTTCGCTGAGCCGGTAGCGATTGCCATGAAGGTCGTCGTCGATATTGCCTAACGCCTAGTTCGGCTTAACCGGGCGCTCCTTCGGAGCCCTGGTCTTTTAACGTGAAGGAAACCTTCTCTCCCTCGCCGCCGGCATCCAGGACCTTGTCGTCGAGCATCTCGGCCAGTGGTTCCGCGACGAAGACCTGGACGTCTTCCTTCTTCACAACCTGATCCGACTGTGCCGGTCCCTCAACCAGGCTTAACTCGATTGATGTACCCTCCGCCGTTGTCTGTGGCGAGAGTTTCAGGCCGGCTCCTTCGGGGACTTCCGGGTTGGAGGTCAGGCCCCGAATGGCCTGCACTGCACTGGAACTAACGGCCAGCATATCGACCACCTCTCCATCTGCTGGCTGGCGCCCATGGGCGCGGACGAATGGTTGCAATTGGCTTTAGTAACACGCCTCAGCAGAAATGCGCGTATCGATGCTCGCCTCGTCGCGCATCTTGAGCCGTACAATGCCGCCGACTTGACGGATTTGTTACAAGCGCGATGGGAAAGGAGGGAGCGTGGCGGAGATGATGATTGAAGCGAACGGCGTACAACTCTGCACGGAACCGTTCGGCGATCCGGCGGATCCTCCGATCCTTCTCATCACTGGAATTGGCGGATCGATGCTCTGGTGGGAGGAGGACTTCTGCCGAATGCTCGCCGACGACCGACGGTTCGTGATCCGTTACGACCACCGCGACACCGGTCGATCGGTCACCTACGAGCCGGGCCGCCCCGGGTACAGCGGCTCCGACATGGTCGCCGACGCAGCCGGTGTGCTCGACGCCTACGGCATCCCGACAGCGCACATAGTGGGCGTCTCGGCGGGCGGCGCGCTCGCCCAACTCCTCGCGCTCGATGTCGCCGATCGCGTCCTATCGCTCGTACTCATCAGCACCACCGCTGCGACGCCCGGTGACCGCAGCCTCCCACCGCCGACCGACGAGTTCATGCATTTCGTGGCTGCGGCGGAGGTGGACTGGTCGGTCCCGGATTCGGTGGTCGAGTACCTGGTCGGCTACTCCCGCGTGCTCGCCGGAGGCCGGCGCCCCTTCGATGAGGGAGCGTTTCGCGAGCTCGCCCGGCGCGAGGTGGAACGAGCGCACAACATCGCGGCCGTGCAGAACCACGATGCCATTCCCGACGACGAGCGCCCACGCGACCCCCTGTCATCGATTGCCGCGCCAACGCTGGTGATTCACGGAACCGCGGATCCGATGTTCCCCTTCGAGCACGGCGAAGCGCTGGCACGGGAGATCCCGGGTGCACGTCTTCTGCCGCTCGATGGGGCCGGTCACGGTGTTTATCGAACCGACTGGGAGACAATCGCCCGCGCGATCGTCGTCCACACCGACTCGACACCGCCGGGTGGCGGATGATCAGGGACTCCGAGAAGTCGACTATCGCGACCGGGGGCCCGGTTTAGGTCCGGCTCCCACACGCCTTGCGGCGCGCCGCTTCCGTGCTGGTGGGGGGCGCAGACCAGCTAGTGATTGGCGAGTGCCGCGGTAATCCGATCTAGATCCGCTGGGTCGTTGGCGTGAATCCGGCCCGTCTTTTCGTCCCGAAACCCAAGCGACTTGCCGCTGGGATCGTTGACGTACAGCCGTTTCAAGCCGTGGCGGTTCCACGGCTTGAGGGAAAGCGCCGGTTCGCTCGGAGATAACGGCGTCCAGGTGGATGGACGACCCGCAGCGTGCATCAGAGCCTGCACGCGGTCCTCGGCGAGCCGGGGAGGAAGGCTCAGGAACCACTTCAGCAGGTCCTTGCGACGAACAACCGAAACTTCGGCCGGTGCTGATCGAACCTCGAGCTCGGCGCCCATCACCACGATCACAGGATTCACGGGAACCGTGAAGCCGACTGACGCTTCAAGCGTGCGTGAGACCTTGGCAGCTTCACTCACGGCAACCGGAAGGTAGTTCTCCCGATATCCGTTGACAAGGAAGCTCCGCTCCGTCACCACGATCTTGGCCTTGGGGCGGTGCTTCGTATTTAGCGAGAACACCCCAGGTGGCCCGATCACGATGTGATCGATGTTCGTGCCCCTTTCGTTGATGACGATGTCATGAAGCACGAGCCAGCTCGATCGATCGAGTCTCGCGAGACGGCTCCCAACCGTTTCTTCTCCGACCGCTCCCAAGCGGTAGGCGCGCTCGTCGGTGTGGACTCTCAGAAGACGAGCCAGCCGGGTGCGGATCGGCTCATCGGCTCGAAGCCGCTCAGCCTGGGCGCGAGCGCTCGCTCCTGCCTTGTTCCTAATGAGATGCCCTTCGGCTTTGACCGCCCAAACGAATTCTTCCTCCGCCATGTACTAGAGGTCGGCGTGGAGCCCCTGTCGCTTGAACCACGAAGGCTCTCGGGAGGCGGCGATCCCCTCAATCGTGTTGCAACAGCGATGCCATGAGCACGTTTTCGGTCGCCTTGAGAAAATCCAAGAATGGCCTCTGACCAGGGATTTTCGTATTCATTGGTACTTGTTGATATTCGTTGTCTTTCATCCTCTCGCGGCCTATTCGCGGCTTGACAGGGTGCCAGAAGAGTGTGGCTCTAAACTCATGACGTGCGATTCACTGCTGCCATCGGTCATGAGCCTCCTTGGTACGTCGCTCGCTGCCTCGAGGTCGAGGTCACGAGTCAGGGTGAGACCGTTGAGGAGGCGCTGGCGAATCTAAAAGAGGCGCTCGAGCTCTATTTCGAGGACATGCCTTTGCCGGATGGCTCCGCGCCGCCAATCATCGCCACCATCGAACTGTCGGGGTGAGTCCCTCGCTTCCTGTCGTTTCGGGAGCGCAGGTCGTCAAGGCACTCGGCAAGATCGGTTTCGAGCAGGTAGCCATCGTGGCAGTCACGTCAAGAT
>DASQUP010000175.1:0-5865 GCA_035641235.1 Actinomycetota bacterium | reverse complement strand
GGAGGCTCGGCCGTGGTCGAGAAGATCATGATGTCCCTGCTGCTCGTGGTGACGATCGCTGCGTTTGCCAGGCGCATCCGGGAGCTGGTCGGTTTCATGAGGCTCGGCGCGCCGGACGATAGGCGGCCACAGAGCCTTGCCCGCAAGCTCAAGGACCAGATCGTCGTCGTGCTCGGGCAGCGCAAGCTCCTGCAGTGGACGATCCCCGGGCTTATGCACTTCTTCATCTTCTGGGGCTTTGTGATCCTGTTCACCACGATCGTCGAGGGATTCGGCGCCGTCTATCAGGAGGGGTTCCACATCCCGATCGTCGGCCAATGGGGCATCCTCGGAGCACTTCAGGACTTCTTCATCGTCGCCGTGATCGTCGGCATCCTCACTGCGTTCGCCATCCGGCGCCTCCAGCATCCGGGCCGGTTCAGAGGCTCTCACTCCCAGGAAGCCGAATACATCCTGTGGGCGATCCTCGGCATCATGGTCACGATCCTGCTCACCCGGGGAGCTGAGATCTCGCTCGACCACTTCCCGTACGACACCCGCTGGACGCCCGTGTCCGATGCCGCGGCATCATTGATCGAGCCGTTCTCGCTCGAGGCGCGCGAGGCCATCGAAACGGTGTTCCTGTGGTGGCACTCGCTCATAATCTTGGGTTTCCTCGTTTACATCACGTACTCGAAACACCTCCACATCGTCACGTCGACGTTCAACGTTCTCTTCACCTCCGAACGCCCCAAGGGTGCGCTGAAGCCCATGCACATCGACATGGAGGCGATGACCGAAGACGATCGTTTCGGCGCCGGACTGATCACCGACCTCACCTGGAAGCAACTGCTCGACGGCATGACGTGCACCGAGTGCGGGCGCTGCCAGTCGCAGTGCCCAGCGTGGAACACGGGCAAGCCGCTGTCGCCGAAGCTCCTGATCATGGACCTGCGCGACGCCTTGTTCGAGCAGGGGCCCGCGCTCTTGAAGGCCGAGAAGAACGGTGAATACCAACAACTCCTCGAGAATCTCCCGACGCTCAACCCCGAGGTGGTGGAGGACGAGGTCATCTGGGACTGCACGACATGTGGCGCATGCGTGCAGGCATGCCCGGTGAACATCGAACACATCGACTCCATCGTCGACATGCGCCGGAACCTCGTCATGACCGAATCGCGCTTCCCGCGCGAGATGCAGAGCGCGCTGCAGAACATGGAGAACACCGGCAACCCGTGGGGACAGCCTCCGCAGGCTCGCCTTGACTGGACGAAGGGGACCTCGAAGCAGGATCCCCTTGAGATCCCTCACATCTCCGAGAACCCCGACGCCGAGGCGCTGTTGTGGGTGGGGTGCGCCGGCGCTTTCGACGATCGCAACAAAAGGGTCACATACGACTTCGCGAAATTGCTACAGATCGCCGGAGTGAACTTCGCGATCCTCGGAGGCGACGAGTCGTGCACCGGTGATCCGGCGCGCCGGATGGGGGCCGAGTACATCTACCAGATGCTCGCCGAACAGAACATCGAGGTCCTCAAGGAGCACGGCGTCAAAACGATCATCACGGCGTGCCCCCACTGCTTCAACACGCTCTTCAACGAGTACCCACAGTTCGGCGGAGTCTTCGAGGTCGTGCACCACACCGAATATCTGGCGCGACTCGTGAAGGAAGGACGGCTCCGACCGGGCAAGGAGCTCGCCGAGACGGTCACCTACCACGACCCCTGCTACAACGCTCGCCACAACGACGTATGGCGAGGAGCGCGCGAGGTCATCGAAGCCATCCCCGGAGCCAGCTATCAGGAGCTCCATCGCCACGGCCACTCCACGTTCTGCTGCGGCGCGGGCGGCGGCCGAATGTGGATGGAAGAACACATGGGCAAGAAAATGAACGTCGAGCGGACCGACGAGGCCCTGGCGTCCGCATCGCAGACGCTCGCGGTGGGATGTCCCTACTGCAACATCATGCTCACAGACGGAGTCCAGGAGCGCCACGCCGACGAACAGATGAGCGTGCGCGACGTCGCCCAGCTGCTACTAGCTTCTGTGGAGAGCGCTCACGAGGAGGTCAGGGAAGCAAACCCCTGATCATGATGTCGATGTGATGCTCGACGATGGCTTCTCGCTCGGGCCACGGAAAGCGCGTTGCGCCGATCATCAGTGAAGCGAGGCCGTGGACATTCGCCCACAACGCTATTGCCGTGAGGAACGGGTCGACCTGACGGATGGCGCCGGCATCCAGCGCGTGCTGCACGGCCTCGACCACGGCCATGAACGATTGGAATCCAACCGAATTCTGGATGTCCTCGCGCTCGGGAACCGCGGGGCCGCTCATGAACAGGATGCGGTACTGAGTGGGGTTCTCCATCGCGAAACGGATGTACGCGCGCCCGCAGCGCCTCAGAGCCTCGACGGGGTCGTCGGTCGAGCCACGAGCGTCCGCAAGATAGTTCTTGAAGATAGCGAACCGACCCTCGCAGAGCTCGAAGAACAGCACCTCCTTGTCGGCGAAATGCATGTATATGGCAGGCGGAGTGCAACCGACTGCGTCGGCGATGGCGCGGATGGATACCGCGTCCTGGGACCCGGTCTCCGCCAGCAGCCTCTCGGCCGCCGCAAGGATCTCCTGCTTTAGCTTCTCGCCCTCACCCCGGCGCGCCCGTGTCCGGCGCGCCGGGGTCGAGGCGGACTTGGTTTCGGTCAGGCGTTGCTCCCACTCTCTGCGGGGCGAGCCGCCACGGCATGGGCGGACTCACCCTCGTTGATTCCGAACCGATCGTAGACCTTCCGCATCCAGCGCGGTGCCCACCAGTTCGCCCTGCCGGCAAGTCGCATGAAAGCGGGCACCAGGGTCGCCCTCACGAGCGATGCATCTGCGAGCACCGCGATCGTCAGACCGACGCCGAACAGCTTGATGAACGTGACGCTTGAAGTCGCGAACGCCACGAACACGATGCTGAGCAGCAGGGCCGCGGCGGTCACGATCTTGCCCGTTCGCTCGAGACCGAGCGCCACAGATGCTGTGTTGTCGCCGGTCCTGTCGTACTCCTCTTTGATCCGCGACAGCAGGAAGACCTCGTAGTCCATGGACAGACCAAAGGCGATGCAGAACATGAGTATCGGCATCGTGACGTCGAGCGCCCCCGTGGACGTGAAGTCGAGAACTCCCGAGAGGTTGCCGCTCTGGAAGATCCACACAAGGGCTCCGAAGGTCGCGGTCAGGCTCAAGAGGTTCAGGACGATGGCCTTGAGCGGTACGACGACGCTTCCGAACATCAGGAACAGCAGTACGAAGGTCGCTGCACCGATGAGCAGCCCTGCAAGTGGGAGTCGGGAGAAGAGCGACTCGCGCCCATCGATGTCGGCTGCGGCCAGTCCGGCGACATCGACATCGAAGGGAGCCTCCAGCGCCCGGATGTCGCGAACCAGCTGCTCACGTTCATCAGCAATCGTGTCACCACCCGGCATCACCGAGAGCCACGTTCCCGACTCGTTTGCGAAGCGGGCGCTCGCCTCGTTCGGCTCTGCGACCCGCTGCCCGCCCGCGTACGTACCGGTGACTGCCTCGACGGACGCAGCGCCGTCGATCGTCGAAAGCTCGGATGCGTAGGCGTCGACCTGTTCGTTTGCTCCAGTCACTCCAGTTGCCACGATTTGGAGCGACTCTGCGTTGTTGACGGAGAAGTTCGCGCCGATCTCCTCCATCGTCCCGCGGACCTGAGACTCTGCCGGAAGGACGCGGTGGTCGGTTCGGCCGAATTCAACTCCCAGAAACGGCGCTCCGAGGAACAGCAGGAAAGCGATGACGGCCGTAGCAATGGGAAGTGGCCGCCGCATGACCGTCGTTGCCATGCGGTGCCAGAAACCCTCGCCCTCGGCACGCTCTTTGCGGCGCCAGATAGCGAGTTTGTCGACCCGGTGTCCGAGCACCGCCAGCAGGGCCGGGAGGAAGACGACCGCCGCAAGTGCGGCGAGCAGCACCACGGCTACACCCGCGTATGCGAACGAGCGCAGGAACGTCAGCGGGAAGATGAGCAGCGCCAAAAGCGACAGAGCAACGGTGAACCCACTGAAGGCAACTGTTCGGCCCGCGGTCTTCACAGTCTGGACTACCGCATCGTGGGGAGCGAGACCGTGGCGCAGCTCTTCACGGTAACGGGACACGACGAACAAGCTGTAGTCGATCCCGAGACCAAGACCCATAGCCGTTATGAGATTCAGGGCGAAGATCGACACGTCCGTGAATCCGGTCAGGACTTGAAGTACGAAGAAGGAGCCCACGATTGCAATCCCACCGATGGCCACCGGGAGGGCCGCACTCACCAAGCTGCCGAACACAAACAGCAACAGGATGAGGGTGATCGGGATGGCGATCGTTTCGGCCCTTACGAGATCCTCCTCCACCTGGACGCTCACTGCGCGGAACACTTCCTCGAAGCCGCCCACCTCGACGTCGATGACTTCGCCGTCGCGATTGAACTTCGGTGAGATCTCCTCGATTCGCTCGCGCGCCTGGTCGGCGTCGCCGGTGATCGTCGCGACAACGAGACCCTGTGAGGAGTCATCGCTGCGCAGGGTCGGCGCGCCGGTGCTCCAGTAGGACGCGACGCCCTCGATGCCCTCCTCGGCTACGAGCTCCTCCGTGAGTGTCCGACCCCCTTCGACAACCGCCGGGTCATCGACGGTTCCCGATTCGGCCGTGACCAGAAGTACGAGGTTGGGAGCCTCGACGCCGAACTGCTCCTTCAGGGTCTCCGCCGCCTCGAACGACTCGGAATTCTCGTCCTCGAAGCCTCCGGAGGTCAGGCGGTCGACCACGCCGCCGCCGAAGACTCCGGCCGCTACCACCAGGACCATCGTGGCGATCAGCACCGAGCGACGCCTCCGCACCAGTGCGAGCCCCATCCGCTCAAACATCGTTAACCCCTTCCCACCGAATAACTGAACGTCGCTAAGCTATCAACGATAGATTAACGTTGTAAAGGTGGAAATTGCTGGGATAGGGTTGCGGATGGGGAGGTTGGCGCGTTTGAGCCGCCGCTAGCGGCTCGATCGCGCAATCCTCGCGGCCTACCGGAAGTTCTCGTAAAAACGGGAGGGCGTAGGCCCTCGCTGCCCCTGGTACTTCGAAGCGACTTCTTTGGACCCGTAGGGATGATCGGCAGGAGATGAGAGCCGGAAAAATCCGATCTGGCCGATCTTCATCCCCGGATAGATGGTGATAGGCAGGTTCGCCACGTTCGAAAGCTCGAGTGTGAGATGACCTTCAAACCCCGCATCGACGAAGCCCGCGGTGCTATGAATGAGCAGCCCCAACCGGCCCAATGAACTCTTGCCTTCGAGGCGCGCCACCAAGTCGTCTGGCAGCCGTACGTACTCGTTCGTGGACCCCAAGACGAATTCTCCTGGATGCAGGATGAATGCCTCCTCGGCGTTGACCTCAACCATTTCCGTCAGACCGTCCATCGGCTTCTTGACGTCGATATACGGATGGCGCGCGTTGTGGAAGGTCCTGAAATAACGGTCAACATGAACATCGACTGAGGAGGGCTGGACGTTGGAGTCGTCGAACGGATCTATCCCGATCCGTCCCTCTTTTATCGCTTGGCGAATATCTCGATCCGAGAGGATCAACTGCGCCTCCCCGGCAGCTGTTGGCGTCCAGCGCGCATCCTACCGATGTCACTCGGCACTCGAGCGGATGACGTCCCAAGCGCGCCGGACGTGGCGTTCTTCGGTGCGGGCGTTTCCGACCGCCAGCCGAAGGACGTAGCGGCCGTTCAGCTTCGTGTGCGAGATGAAGATCTCCCCGGTTTCGTTTACTCGCTGCAGCAGTCGCTCATTGTCTTCGTCCGAGCCTTCGTGGCGGAAGCAGACGAGTGAGAA
>DASQUP010000174.1:0-3091 GCA_035641235.1 Actinomycetota bacterium | reverse complement strand
GATCTACGTCCGCGGTGCGACGAGCTGCTTCGATGAGCAATGGCATTGTCGTCGTCGAGGTCCCGACCGCCAGCTCGATCGCGCCGCGAAGCCGGTAGCAGTTCGCGAGCAGGAGGACGTCGTCTACGAGCGGTTCGGCGGCCTGAATCAATCGGCCGGCGCGAGGGAGGAGACCGGCCTGCCAGGCATCTGTTGCTGCTTCGGCGAGCAGACGGCCGCGGTCCTCGCGCTTCTCGGAGAGCAACGCCGCCCGTTCGTACGCTGCGGCCGCCGAGGCAAACGCCTCACGCGAGCGTGCCCGTTCAGCAGCCCGTGCGAGCTCGGCAACGACGGTTGGATCGGGTCCGACCGTGGCCGCGGCGAGATGCCAGGCGAATCGGTCGTCCTCACCTCTTGTCTTGAGGACTTCGGCTAGAGCTCGGTGCGCGCTGTGTCGCTCCGACAGCATCGCGGTGCCGTAGATCGCCGACCGGACGAGGGGGTGGCGAAAACGTAGCTCGGCGCCTTCGACTCGGACGAGCTCCGCTCGCTCGGCTGCTTCGAGCGCTCCGGAGTCGACGCCGAGGCGGGAGGCCGCACCAAAGACGACATCGGCCGCGCCGGTGTCGTCGGCGGCAGCGACGAGTAGGAGTGTGCGCGTCTCGTTCGGGAGCGTTGCGACCCGGTCAGCGAACAGCCGCTCTACCCCCGCTGACAACGGGAGCGGGGACGGTAGGGGCTCGCGCCCCGCGAGTTGGTCGTAGGAGAGGAGCGATGCGAGCTCGACAATCGCGAGCGGGTTGCCGCCCGTCGCAGCCGTGACCTTCGCGGCGACGTCGTCGACCACCGTCGTGCCGGAGCGATCGGCGAGGATGAAGCTCGTTGCGGCGACGTCGAGCGGCCCGAGATTCAGTTCTTGAAGTCCGGTCTGGGTGACTTCGTCTTCGCGCGCGGCAAAGACCATCAGAACCCGCTCGGCATGGAGTCGACGGGCTACGAAAAGAAGGACCTGAGCCGACGAGGCGTCGAGCCAGTGAAGGTCGTCGACGATGCACATCACCGGCTGCTCCTCGGAGTTGTCGGCGAGGAGGGTCAGCACCGCCAGCGCGACGCGGTACTCATCGGACTCGCTACCTTCGCCGAGTCCGAACGCCCCGCGCAGCGCTCCCGCTTGCTCGATCGGGAGGCGTTCGAGTGAACCGAGCAGTGGTCGCGTGAACTGATGGAGCGCGGCGTAGGGAAGCTCTGCCTCCGATTCGATTCCACGGGCAGTGAGGACGACGGTGCCGGTGACGGCTGCCTGCAAATCGCTCAGGAGGGCCGACTTTCCGGCGCCAGGGCCCCCGAGGAGGATCACCGCTCCGCTCACGCCGTCGCGTGAGCCTTCGAGGAGCGCGCTCAACGTTCTGCGTTCAACCTCGCGCCCGTACAGCATTCAACCATGGTAGGTGCTCTCGGGTGCATCTCCTAGTGCGCTGAGCTAGTTCTCAGCGGCCCCAGCCTCCGCGAGGGTTCGAGATCGGCCTCAGCGTTGCCTCGATCTCTCTCCTTCGATGCTCGAGCATGGGTGGCAGCGACAACGCATCTCCGAGGGTCGCGAGCGGCTCGTCGACGGTCACGCCTGGACCTCGCGTGGCGATCTCGAAAAGCGCATCGCTCGGCTCGCGGAAATAGACGGAGCGAAAGTAGAAACGCTCGACGACGGGGGTTGCTGCTGCAACAGCCGCAATCCGCCGCTGCCAGGCCTTGATGTCTTGATCCTCGCTTGTCCAGGCAACGTGATGGACGGTCCCTGCGCCGCCGCGACCGGGGCTCGCCAGTTCGTCGTAGGCGACGAATGATCTGCGTTTTGGCCCTTGAGCCTCGAACCTATCGTCTGACCTTGTGAACATGAGCGTCTCGGTCAGGAATGTCTCGCTCGTCTCCGGAGCCGAGCTGAAGATGCGCACGCCGGCCAGCCCATGAAGGGCGAAGGCCGGCGGGATCTCCGGATGTCTGGCAGGTAGGCCACCGTTGCCGTGGTCGGAGACCGTGATTTCGAGGCCGAGTCCTTCAGGGTCCGCGAACCTAAGGCCGTGATCTACAGCTTCGGCCCTGACGCCCGCGCCGGAGAGGCGTTGGTACCAGAAGGACATCGCGTCATAGGTCGCCACGCGCCAAACGATCCGATGCACCATTCCAACGCCCGCCACACCACGTGCGGCGTTCGGGTACTCGAAGAACGTCAACGCCGATCCTGGTGATCCTGCCTCGTCTCCGAACAGGAGGTGGTACGCGGTCGGCTCGTCCTGGTTGACGGACTTCTTCGCCAGCCGCAAACCGAGTAACCGCGCGTAGAAGTCAACGCTGCGGGCCGCATCGGCTGTCGTCGCCGAAACGTGGTGAATCCCATCGAGCTGTATCAAGGCATCCGTCCCCCTCGCCTCTCGAGTTGTCCGACCGGCCACAGAGTGACCTCCCGGCCAGCTCGTCGTACCGGCGAAACCGCCTGGATTTCGGCAGCGGCCCGAAACCTGGCGGTCTTGCCGGTGCGACCCCAATCTCGCTCGGGCCAACCTGGCTGCGACCGAAGCAACCCGAGCGATCCCTGCGGCCGATGCCGCAGAAAGGGAGATGAAGCAATGGCAACTGAGACTCCAAATCCGCGGCGCTGGTGGGCGTTGGCCCTGCTTAGCGTGGCGCAGTTCCTGGTCATCCTCGACACCTCGATCATCGGGATCGCTCTGCCGAAGATCCAGGACGCGCTGAGCTTCACCGACTCCGGGCTCTCGTGGGTGTTCAACGCCTACGTGATTGGCTTCGGCGGCCTACTCCTCTTGGGCGGCCGGCTCGCCGACCACTTCGGGGCGCGGCGGATCCTCACCTTCGGCTTCGCCGTCCTGACGGGCGCCTCGCTCGTCGCGGGCCTCGCTCAGTCAGACGACGTGCTGATCCTTGGACGAGCCCTGCAAGGCGTCGGCGCTGCTCTCATCGCTCCGGCGGCGATGGCGCTCGTGCTCGGGCTCTTCACCGACCCGCGGGAGCTTGGTAAGGCGATGGGAATCTGGGGTGCCTCAGCTCCGGCTGGCGGCACCGCCGGCGTCTTCCTCGGCGGCGTGATCACCGAGTGGAT
>DASQUP010000173.1:0-2717 GCA_035641235.1 Actinomycetota bacterium | reverse complement strand
GCGATCGGCCGCGTCGGGACGAGTACTGCGCCTAAGGGCTTCATTGGACCTCCGGCCCCGTAGCCGGCGAGCCGGGAGCCGTAGGGGTGACTTCCGTTGGAGCAGCGCGCCCTATATAGCAGTCCTCAGTTGGGTTTCGTTTTTTTCCGCCTCCGGGACCGAGGATCTACCTCGCTTTGCGGATCCGATGCTGCGACCACTCCTGCACGAAGTCGGCCCAGCACGGTCGCCCACGCGCTCTCCATGAAACGCGCCTGGTCGCTACTATCCACCAGTTGGTGGACCTCAACCCGCGAACCACCACCATCGAGGGCCTGCACCCACAGATAGCCGGTCATCTCCCGGCCGGGCACCGGGACGTTGTCGTCATCGAAATCCCAAGACATCACGATCAACGAAGGAGGGACGACTAGGGTGTACCGGCCCCGTACCTCGGTACCCCATTCCATGGACGCGGCGAACCTGCCGTCCTGCAGGTGCACGGGTACACCTAGCCATCGGCTGTAGACCCCGGGGTCGGTGAAAGCAGCAAAGGTGGTTGCCTGGTCCGTCTCGACATCGACGCGGGCCACCACGACATACTTGGTACGAGCATCCGCAAGCGTTCGCTCTGGGATCTTGTCGGCAGGCGTCCACTTGAGCGAACCTTCGAGAGCTCCGTGAAGCCCAGAAACCGCCTCCTTGCGGGCGCGGTAGAGCCGCGACGTCCCTGAGGCCGTCATCGTCACCAATCCAGATTCACGGAGGACCGCGAGATGTTGAGAGATCGTCGGCGCCGTGACCTCAAACGCCTCGGCGATGGCGCCTGCCGGCAATTCTCGATCCCAAATCAGACCCAAGATCTCGCGCCGTATTGACGAGCTAAGGGCGCCGATCACCTTGTCGATGTCCCGCAAGCGATCCCCTTTACAATTATTCGGCAGTCATCTAATTTAGCGCCTACCTAATAACACCGGGTCCACTGGGAGGTGGCATGGCTAAGTATCTAGTGCTGTACCGCTCGAAGGTGTCGGCAGCCGAGCAAATGGAGGGTGCCTCCCCCGACCAAGCCCAAGCCGGCATGGATGCCTGGATGAAGTGGGCGGAAAAAGTCGGGAACAGCATGGTCGACATGGGGTCCCCGTTGCAGACGGTTGCGACGGTTGGAGGGTCGACCGACGGCGGCTACATCGGGGGGTTCTCGGTCCTCGAGGCCGACTCGGCCGACGCCGCAAAGGCACTCGTCGATGACCACCCGCATCTGGTGGGCCCCGGAGATCCCTCGATCGAGGTACTCGAATTCCTGGCTTTGCCGGGGATGAGTTAGAGCCAAGGCAACAACGGTCCCCAGCGGGTTCTCGTCGCCGGATGCCCCGGCCACCCGGCGCGTCCTAGACATCGCGCGATCGGCGGACTGGACCCTTTCAAGCGGGGCCTATCAAGGTCCGCCTGATGTTTGACGTGTGGGCCGTCGGCCCGGATCTTTCGAACCGTCCTATGTCACGTGCTTCAGGTCGCATACTGCGGGCGCCCGGTGGGCCGGTAGATCTGGGTCGTTACCCCCTTCGGCGTGGCTTGCGAGTCGACCAGTTCAAGCGCAATGTCCGGGCCGGTGTCGGGGAATAGCCGCGTACCCTGGCCGACGACCACGGGATAGGTGAGGAGCGTGACCTCGTCGACCAAGTGGTTGTCGAGGAGCCATCGGACCAGGTTGCCGCTGCCGTGCACCTGCAGCTCGCCTCCCGGCTTGGATTTCAGCTCGCCGATGGCCGCCGCGGCGTCACCGGAGAGGACGGTCGTGTTCGCCCAGCGCGGTTCGGTGAGCGTCGTCGATGCAACGTACTTGGGTTGCGTGTTCAACGCCGTCCAGATGGGGCTGTCGCCCGGATCTGCCCATGATCCCCAAGAGGCGGCGAAGATCTCGTAGGTCCGCCGGCCGAACAGGAACGCGTCGGCGCGCTGGAAGACCTGGTTGAGAAACGCCGTGGCCTCGTCGTCGTTGTTGAACAGTGGCAGGGCCCATCCGCCGCGCTCGAATCCGCCCCTGCGGTCCTCATCCGACCCGCCGAGTCCCTGCATCACTCCGTCGACGGAGACGTTCGTGACGGTCGTCAGTTTCATGGGTTCGTCCTTTCTCTCGTGTTCGTGTCACGGCGCTTACGATGCGAGCTCGTCCTTAAGCAACTCGTCCATCTGGCCCACCCCAGCGCTGATCACCTCTGCAAAGCCCGTCTCAAGGATCTGCGCCATCGCCTCGCGGGAGGGAAACGTCGTCGCAATCGCCATCCGCGTTCTTGTCGTCGAGAGCTGAGTCAGCGTCACTACGTTCCTCGTCACGGGTAACTCCATGTTTGGATGGCCGTTCTCGTCGGCGAACCCATCCTCGAACACGAGTCGCGACGGCGCGTCGAGCGAAAGCACCCGCCACCAGCCGTGGTGCCGGTTGCCTTCAGGACTCGTCATGTAGTAACTAACCGTGCCCCCCGGCACAAAGTGGTAGTCGACGAACGTCACTGGGTACGTCGGCGGACCCCACCAACATTCCAGCTTCCGCGGGTCGGCCCACAGCTCCCAAACCCGAGCGATATCGGCGTCAAACTCGGCCGTTATCGTCAAAGTGAGAGCATCGAAATCCTTCTTCACGTCAATAACAGCCATCCCCTATTGCTTACCGCCCTCGCTCTTCAACAGTTGCTCCGCGCGATCTATCCGATCCCGCCACAGCTCCTCGAACCGGT
>DASQUP010000172.1:0-16800 GCA_035641235.1 Actinomycetota bacterium | reverse complement strand
CCACCCCAGATCCAGTGTCCAGATATCGGGTAGATAAGGCCCGAGATCAGGCCGCTGTAGATGAGGTAGGCGGGGAACTTCGTCCGCTCGGCCATAGCACCCGAGACGATCGTTGCCGTCGTGCCGGCGAATACCGCTTGGAACAGCCACTTGGCGGTCAATGGGGGAGTCGCCCAAGCGAGCGAGTCGAAGGTGCCCTCGCCGCCGCCCAGGAACCATCCCGATGTTCCGACCAGAGCATTCCCGGCGCCGAACATAAGAGCAAAGCCGATCGCCCAATACGCGATGGACGCAACCCCGAAGTCCATGAGGTTCTTCATCACGATGTTCGCGGAGTTCTTTTGACGAGTGAATCCTGACTCGACCATCGCGAAACCCGCCTGCATCAAGAACACGAGGAACGCTGCAATGAGCGTCCACATCGTGTCGAGAATCACTTGTTGTTCCATAGAACCTCCTCTGAGGCTGATCGGACGTGGTCAAGTACGGTGGCTGGGAAGGTAGTCAGAGGGTGTTTCGCGGCGGTATCCGATCCGTTACGCACCGGTAAAGGAGATGTATCCGGCGATCTCGGGACGACCCTGCGAAACGACTCCTCCTCAGCCGGAAAAGTGAACGAGAAGAACGCAAATGGGACGGTTCTGCCGCCGGTTGGAAACATGGTTTTTCGATGCCTGTAACAATCCCGAAAGCGCGCCGAAACAGAGCACTCCTAGCGTTCGGGCGGTGAGACGGCCAAACAGTGAACTCAACGGTGGCGGTGGGCAGCAATGGGCTCATCTGGTTGACGCAACCCCACTCCTGGCGGGACCACTCAGCATCGACCCAGCCGAGTTCATCGCTTCGCTCGACGGCAACCATCTAAACCTCACACCGAAGGAGTTCGGTCTTCTCACACTGTTCGCCCGAAACCGCGGCCGTCTGTTGCGTCGAGAAGTCATCGAACGAGAGGTTTGGGGCGGAAATGCGAGCGGCCGGACGATCGACATCCACGTCTCGCGTCTGAGGCGCATCCTCCCTCCGGGGGCCATCCAAACCGTTGTGAGGGTCGGCTACCGCTTCGTGTTGTAGTGCCCCCCGGGGAATCGACCCGCGCTAGGGCGCGTTCTAACATTCGTGGCGGTGAAAACCTCTTCCTACTGGCGGCGGCCCGCCCTGTTGCGTTCCCCCAACGAGGAGCGACACGCAACCTGGTTGGAGCTCTTCTTCGATTTGTGTTTTGTCGCGGCTGTAGCGGCCCTGGCCGCGGAGCTGCACTCCGATCCCTCCTTCGCCGGACTGTGGAAGTTCATGGGCTTATTCGTGCCGGTCTGGTGGGCGTGGATGGGGTTCACCTGGTACGCCACTGCTTTTGACAACGACGACGCCGTGTACCGTTTCTACATGCTGGCGGCGATGCTCGCCGTCGTGGTGCTGGCTGCCAATGTCGGAGGAGTGGACGAGGGCAACTCGTCGGGATTCGTTCTGTCGTATGCCGCCATGAAGTACGTACTCGCCGCGCTGTTCGTCCGCGCCCGCCTCCATGCTTCAGAGTGGAGGGGTTTCTGCGACCGGTATGCCGCATCGAACGCGATCGGCGCGACGGTGTGGTTGTCGTCGCTCGCCGTCTCCGGTCCCAGCCGCTACTGGATATGGGCGCTAGGAATGGTCGTGTTAATGACGGGTCCGGTTGTGGCCGTTCGATCGTTTAAGGGCATGGCGTATAACCAAGACCACATTACCGAGCGTTATGGACTATTTACGATCATCGTGCTTGGAGAGTCGATTGTGGTCGCTGCCACGGGAATCGCGGAGCTCGGTGGCGCCATCCCTGTGGTCCTTGCTGCGGCTGCGGGATTCGCCCTAGCGGCAAGTATCTGGTGGATGTACTTCGAATTTGTCGGTTCCTCGGCTCTATCGCGGGAATCGCTGCTGTCGGGGTTCCTATGGGGGTATGGGCACATGTTCGTGTTTTCGGGAATCGCCGCTGCTGCAGTCGGTGTGGAACTGGTGGTGGAGGCTGCGGCTGCCGAGGAGGCTTTCGCCGGAGACGAGCGCTGGATTCTGGCTCTGGGGGTCGTTGCCTTTCTTTCGGCGATTACGGTCATTCACGCCGTGACTGTTCGCACCCTCGATGTGGTGGCTTCGGCGCGAGCCGTTGCGGCACTGATAATCCTGCTCCTGGCGCTGCAAGAACTAGATGCAGTCGCCGCGATTGGAGCCATCCTTGTAGTCATGCTGGTCTTGGCCGGCTTCGAGTCCTGGCGAGTGGCCGCCTCGCCCGCTGCGCCTAATCGGCCAGCCGGTTCCTCAGGACCGGGATAAGTCCTCCGGCAAGCACCATATCCACCTGGCGCGGCGAGAGCCTGTGGCGGAGGGGAATCGTCCGCCCCTTAGTCGTGTTCATCAGCTCCAGCCCGTTTCCATCGTGCAGTGCTGAGTGAAGTGACCGCAGAGCCACGATGTCCCCGGGCTCGATCGTTTCGTAGTCCGCCGGGTCCGCAAACTCAAGAGCGAGAACCCCGAAGTTGGCGAGGTTCTGCCAGTGGATGCGGGCAAAGCTCTTCGCGATGACCGCCCGCAGACCGAGAAAACGCGGCGCAAGGGCGGCATGCTCCCTGCTCGACCCCTGACCGTAGTTGTCTCCGCCGACGATGATGTGACCGGTGCCGTCCTTTGTGCGCGCTGCCTTCTCCGGGTAGCCGCCGTCGATCTGCCAGAAGGTGAACTCGGAGATCTTCGGGATGTTGCTGCGGTAGGGGAGCACGGTCTGGCCGGCGGGAAGGATCTCGTCGGTTGAAAGGTCGTCTCCCACCTTGATCAGCACCGGAGCCTCGATCTCGCCGGGAAGCGGCGTGAAGTCGGGAAGCGTCGAGATGTTGGGGCCTTTGATGAGCTCACCACCCTCCAAGCCGGCGTCGGGTTCCACGAGCATCTCGGTGTTCATCGCCGGCGTCTCGGGAGGTCGGTATTTCGGGTAGTCGATGCCAAGATCACGGGGATCCGTGATCTTGCCGGCGAGCGCGGATGCGGCGGCCGTCTCGGGAGAACAGAGAAACACCGAGTCTTCCTTGGTGCCGGACCGTCCGGGAAAGTTCCGCGGCATCGTGCGCAAGCTGATCTGACCGGTCGCCGGCGCTTGACCCATTCCGATGCAGCCCATGCAGCCAGACTGGTGAATCCGTGCTCCGGCACGAATTAGCGACGCGAGGTGGCCCATTGAGACCAGGTTTTCGAGCGTCGCCCGTGACGTCGGGTTGATGTCGAAGGACACGCGGGGATGGGTCTGCCGGCCGTCGACGATCATCGCCGCAATGGCGAAGTCGCGCAGCCCCGGGTTGGCCGACGAACCGATCACGACTTGATAGATGTCGTCCCCCGCTACCTCCCGCACCGGCACGACATTGCCGGGGCTCGACGGCGTCGCAATGAGCGGCTCTAGGGTAGATAGGTCAATCTGGTCCTCGACGTCATAGGTGGCGCCGGGATCGGCGAACAGCTCAGACCAGTCCTCGCCGCGCCCCTCCGACTCGAGAAACCTCTTTACCTCTCCATCGGATGGGAAGACGGTTGTCGTGGCCCCGAGTTCGGCACCCATGTTCCCAATCACGTGACGGTCCATCGCGCTGAGCCCTTTGAGTCCATCGCCGTAGTACTCGACAATCCGTCCCCGGCCGCCGCTGACACCGTGCCGCCGGAGCATCTCGAGGATGACGTCTTTCGCACTGACCCAGTCGGGAAGCCGGCCGGTGAGCTCGATGCCCCAGATCTCCGGCATGGTGAGGAAGAGTGGCTCGCCGGCCATCGCCATCGCGACCTCGAGACCGCCGACCCCGATTGCCAGCATCCCGAGCGATCCGGCCGCACACGTATGGCTGTCGGACCCAACCATGGTTTTCCCCGGCGCGCCGAAGCGCTGCATGTGAACGGGGTGGCTGACGCCGTTGCCGGGCTTCGAGTACCAGATCCCAAATCGCTGACAGGCACTGTAGAGAAAGACGTGGTCGTCGGCATTTTTCTCGTCGGCCTGCAGCAGGTTGTGATCAACGTACTGCGCCGACAGCTCCGTCTTCACCCGGTCCAAATCCATCGCCTCGAGTTCGAGCATCACAAGAGTGCCGGTCGCATCCTGGGTGAGCGTCTGGTCGATGCGGATGCCGATCTCAGCGCCGGGCTCCATCTCTCCGGACACCAGATGGGAACTGATGAGTTTGTGTGCGACGTTCGCTGCCATGTTGGGCCCCTCCTTGCAGAGCCGACAGTCCTCGAACCTACCCACCCGGGCCCGTGGGAATACGTGGCCGGAGCGGGGAGTTCGCGCTCACGTCGATTCGAGAAGGGGGACCCTTTATGACTTTGAGCGGCAGACCGGCCGCCGGTGCGGGCTCGATCAACATCGGCGGGTTCGAGGTCAACCGCATGGCGTTCGGTGCTATGCGCCTCACCGGCAAGGGGATCTGGGGTGAGCCGCGCGATCGGGATTCGGCCAAGGCATTGTTGCGGCGCGCCGTGGAGCTCGGCGTCGACTTCATCGACACGGCGGATTCCTATGGTCCAGAGGTCAGCGAACAGTTGATCGGCGAGGCGCTGCATCCGTACAACGGTGTGGTCGTTGCGACAAAGGGAGGGATGTTGCGGGATGGGCCCGGACGGTGGCGGGGGCACTGCACGCCGGAGCATCTGCGTGAGGCATGTGAGGACAGCCTTCGGCGTCTCAAAGTCGAGGCGATCGACCTCTATCAGATTCACACTGTCGATCGAAGGGTCCCCTACGAAGAGTCAATCGGCGCGCTGAAGTCGTTGCAGGACGAGGGGAAGATCAAACACGTCGGCGTGAGCAACGTGAACCAGGACCAGCTCCGGGTGGCGCAATCAATCGTCGATGTGGTGTCGGTGCAGAACCGGTACAACCTCACGGATCGAGCGTCGGAGGGAGTTCTCGATGTGTGCGAGGAGCAGGGATTAGCGTTCCTTCCGTGGCACCCGCTTGATGTCGGCGATCTCGCTCGGCGAGGTGGCACGCTGGACGACATCGCCGGTAAACACGATGCGACGCCCGGTCAGATCGCGCTGGCGTGGTTGCTCCATCGGTCGCCGGTGATGGTTCCGATCCCCGGTACCTCGTCTATACAGCACCTCGAGGAGAACGTCGGTGCCGCAGGGCTGCAGCTGTCGGACGAGGACATGGAGAACATCGCGGCAGCGGCCGGCTAGGGCGCGCCGAGATGTTAAACAGGCACCACCTGCCGGCGTTCATCTAACATTTCGGCGCGCCGCGATCGGGAGACCACGGCGCGCCGGACGCTACGGCCAGATCCGCTCGAACTCTCCGTTCTCGACGACGCTCACAGAGATCGCTGCTTCGGGATTGCAGTCACCATTCTCGTCACAGGTCAGCTCTCCGATGATCCCCTCATATCCGGAGGTGCTGAATAGCTCGTCCTTCAGAGCCGTGCGAGGAATGAAGGTGGTGCCATCCTCGGTGATCGCCACCGACTCGATCGCATCTAGCACCATGTTCGTTGCATCGAACGCGTGGGCGTGAAACACGGACGTCGTGTCGCCAAACTCTTCCTGGTACGCGGGGAGGAACTCTTCCTCGTAGAAGCTCCCCGAGAACTCGAGGTCCGGACCCGACAGGTAGACACCCTCGGCGTTCCGTTCTCCGGACGCTGAGATCCAGTCGGGATTCAGCATTCCGTCGGCTCCCGCCAATTCGGTGTCACTGAGATCCGAGATCTCACGGGCCTGCGACGTTATCGCGCCGCCCTCTGCAACGAAAACGGGGTAATAGATGAGATCCGGGGCATCGGCTGCGATGCTCGTCAGTACGGGACGCATGTCCCGATCACCAACCTGTACTGCCTCCTGGGCGGTGACCTCGCCTCCGGCGGCCTGGAAGTTCTCAGCGAATACGTTCGCCAGACCCTCCGCATACGGGCTGCCATCATGGATGGTCGCTGCAGTCGTAGCGCCGAGTTCGCTGCTGGCGAAGTCGCCCATCGCCGCGCCCTGGATCTTGTCGTTGTGTGCCGTACGCAGGTAGAAGGGCTGGTGCGTCTCCGGGTCGGTCAGGCTGGGCGCGGTGTTCGACGGCGATATCAAGACGATGCCCGACTCACTCAGGATCTGTGACGCTGGTTCCCCGGCACTCGAGCAAGTGGTACCGATGACTGCCGCCACCTGATCGTTCGCGGCAAGGGCCTGCGCTCCGGTCTGGCCACCCTCCGGCGCGCAGAGGTCGTCCTGGTGCTCCCAGGTGATCGGGTGGCCGGCGACTTCATTGTTCCGCGTGTCGGTCGCTATTACTGCGCCGTTTTGGCTGTCCTGACCCAAGCTTGCGTTCTCGCCGGAGATCGCGAGCAGACTGCCGAGTACGATCGGGTCCCCTTCGGGGATCTCGACACACCCGAATTCGTCTTCGTTGCAGACGTCGGTGGCTTCCTGTCCGCCGCCCCCTGCTCCACCACCGTCGTCATCCGCACACGCCGCTGCTACCAACAACAAAGCCGTCAAAAAAGCGAGGCGCCTCATCGGGTCCTCCTTGTTCGGCTGGCACGTCAATCCCATTATAGGAGGTAATACTCCTAAAAACTAATGACGTGGTAACAAAAGAGCACCGAGGCTACGATGTGGCAGTGAGGACCTATCGAGACCCTTGCGGAATCGCCCGCGCACTGGACCTGATAGGTGAACGCTGGTCTCTGTTGGTCGTCAGGGAGTTGCTACTCGGCCCCAAACGGTTCACCGACCTCCTTGGTGGGCTGCCCTCCGCCAGTCCCAACGTGCTGTCCCAGCGACTGAAGGAACTCGAGGAGGCGGGCGTGGTCGAGCGACGCAAGCTCGCACCGCCTGTGTCAGCCTGGGTGTACCAGCTCACTGAGCGCGGTCGAGAGCTCGAGCCCGCTCTGCTGGCGCTCGGACGCTGGGGGAGTCCGCTGCCCTCGCCGGCTGGTACCGAGTTCGGCGTCGACGCCATCGTGGTTGCGATGAAAACTGTCTTCGACCCACAGGCCGCAGGCCGCCTTCGCGGGCGCTTTCAGTTGAACCTGGGAGCGGAGCAGTTCCGCATCGAGATCGCCAGAGGACGCCTGGACATCGTTCGTGGACCTGCGGATGGAGCCGATGCAGTTATCGATACGGACATTCCGACTCTTAGATCGCTCGTGTTTCGGCGCGTGTCACTCGCACAAGCCGAGAAAAATGGGCTGATTGCAATTCATGGCGATCGTGAATCGGCGGCGCGGCTTTTTGAATCGTTCACACCGGTGCACGAAGGGCGCGCCGGGTCGGCTCAAAAGACGATGTCGCCCAGGGCGTAGCCGGCGAGGCCACCCAGCAGCGCTGCCAGCAAGGACCTTCTCGGCGACATAGCGAGAGCGCCCGCCGCCGCGAGGAGCACCGGCGCCGGAACGAAATCGCCGGACGAGTCCACAAGAGACACTGCCGCCAAGCTGGCGAACAACGGCGCGGGGATTCGGTTCAGAAACTTCTCGAGCCGTGGAGGTGGAGAAGGCATAAAAACAAGCGCGACGGCTCTGCTCAAGAAGGTGATGCCGGCAAGCGCGACGAGCAGGGCCCCGTTCACGAATCCCCTCCCGGGATGGCCACAACCAACGCCGCGAGGACCGGTGCCAGCGAGCGAACGTCGGTCCACACGAGCGCAATGACTCCGGTTACCACTGCTGCCGCCACCGCGCGGACGGCGCCGCTCCGGTTGCGGCAGGAGAGGGCCGCCAGTCCGATAAACAGAACGGGAAACACCGCCTCGGCTCCGGACTGAAGCGCGTCGACAGACCCGCCCACCAACCCGACGGCGGTTCCGCCGAGCCACGCGACATAACAGACGGGCCCTGCCCGCCACAAGATGCGCGCCGCATCGCCTTCGCGAGTCAGCGCAAGACCTACCGTTTCGTCGAGGAGGAACCAGGCGGCCCCGGCGCGCTTGAGTGGCGACGAGTGGATCCGCGAACGCAGTACTGCTCCGAGTAGAACGTGACGCACGTTGAGAGTCACTGCGGCCGCCAGCAATGCCGGCGCTCCGGCTCCGGCAAGCAAAAGCCCCGCCACGGTGAACTGCAGCGCCCCGGAGAAAACAATGGCCGAGGACAACAGTGTCATCGGGGAGCCCATGACTCGTGCACCTACCGTTCCGTACACGGCTCCAAAGACGAAGATGGCTGCTGCAATCGGCGCGAGCGCGACCGCAAGTCGAGGTTCAGACGCTCGCGCTTGATCTCCCTCTGGGGTCACCGGCTCCTCTCGTAGCGGAGTGCGTAATCCGGCACCGCAATGCCGGCACGCAACAACGGGTCGTCGATCGGCGCGGATGCCTCCAGACGCAGGGGGACGACGCCGGCCCAGACGTCCAGCCCATGGTCTTCGTCATCGTCGACGGGAGGGCCCGTTCGCACCTTGGCCGAGGCCTCGGATATCGGAACCAGGAGCACCTGGGTCTGGGCGAGCTCCTTCGAGTTTGGAGCCCGGCAATGCTCCCGCCGGCCCGGCGCTATGTGTTCGACAATCGCCTCGAGAGCCTCGAGCTTCTCGCCGGCATCCGTGACCTCGGTCGCCGTCCCGAGTACAACGGCCGATCTGTAGTTCATGGAGTGGTGAAACGCGCTCCGGGCCATAACTAATCCGTCGAGCAAAGTGACGGTGACGCACACCGGCGCGCCCCGCCGCATTACTCGGAGCAGCCGCGTGGCCGGGGCTCCGTGGAAGTAGAGCCGGTCGTCGGCGCGGGCATGGACGGTCGGGATCACGAAGGGCTGGTCGTCGACGGCGAATCCAACGTGGCAGATCAGAGCTTCGTCGAGGATGGCGTCGATCGCAGCCCGATCGTAAGAGGCCCGGTCGGATTTGCGGATCCTTGTCCGCACCGAAGGTGGTCCCGCACTGATTGTCGATTGCCCGACAGTCATCTCGCTCCTTTGTTACAGTACAAAACGGTGAACGTTGCAGAACATTTTTCTATCACGGGGGCTTCGGCGGAGTCCATCGCGGCGAGCGTCGAGGCGGCGATCCGAGCAGGATCCGCCGGGCCGGACGCCGCCCTCCCAACGGTCAGGGACCTGGCGGCGGATCTCGGGGTGAGCCCGACGACCGTCGCCGCCGCGTACCGTCGGCTCCGGGAGCGAGGCCTTGTGGTGGGCGCCGGACGCCGCGGCACCCGCGTCAGCCACCGTCCGCCCCTTCCTCTTCGGATGCTCGACGAGGTTCCGGCCGGGGCACGCAATCTCGCCGAGGGCAACCCGGACCCCGCCCTGCTCCCCGATCTCAAGGCCGCGCTGAACCGCTTCGTGGCCGGGCCGGCCATGTACGGAGACCGCATGAACCTGCCCGACCTCCTCAGCAGCGCCGGCAACAAGTTCGCCGGCGACGGGATCGATCCGTCGCACCTGGCCGTCGTGGCCGGGGCGCTCGACGGTGTCGAGAAGGTCATCGCGCTCGAGCTTCGACCGGGGGATCGCGTCGCCGTCGAGGACCCGGGTTTCCCGCGCGTCCTGGATCTCCTCGGAGCAATGGGCCTGACTCCCGAGCCCGTGCCGGTCGACGAAAACGGACCCGTACCCGAGGGCCTGACCCGGGCGCTGCGCCGAGGGGCGCGGGCCTTTTTGTTCACTCCGAGGGCGCACAACCCAACGGGCGCAATCGTCAGCCCCGACCGCGCCGTGGAACTGGCGGCTCGCCTGCGATCTCATCCCGACGTCCTGCTGATAGAGGACGATCATGCAGGCGAGGCGGGCGGCGCTCCCTGTATGACGCTGTCGGCCGGGCGCGCGCGGTGGGCGATCGTCAGAACGGTGTCGAAGACGTTGGGCCCCGACCTTCGACTCGCGGTCCTGGCGGGGGACCGGACAACGGTGGCACGCGTCGAGGGGCGCCAGCTTTTGGGGATGGGGTGGGTGAGCCACGTCTTGCAGGGCATCGTGGTGGGTCTGTGGAGGGATCCGGCCACTCTGGCACTGCTCCGGCGCGCCGAGCAGACCTATGCCCGTCGGCGGGAGGCCCTTGTCACCGCGCTTGCCGAGCGCGGGATTCATGTTGCTGCCCGATCCGGCCTCAACGTCTGGATCCCGGTGTCCGATGAGCGAGCCGTTGCGGCCGCTCTGCTAGAGGAGGGGTGGGCGGTGGCCCGCGGAGAGCCCTTCAGGGTGCGCGCCGCGCCGGGCATCAGGGTGACCACAGCGACTCTCGAGCCGGACGAGGCCGAAGAGTTCGCTTCCGCGCTCGTTAGAAGCGTCAACCCCCGTTACGTGCGGACCTACTCGGCATAGGCTGGGATCGGTCACATACCTTCGGACGGGGAGGGTGGCGTGGATCACATCTATTGTCCTCAGTGCAGACAGCAGCAGCCTGCCGTGCACATCTATTGCTTCAGGTGTGGCGAACCCCTCCCAAGCGAGGCGATGCACGGGACACCGAACAAAGCGGCTCGCTTCTTTGCGGGAACCAAGGTCAGCGACGGCGATCCGGAAGGTGCCTACCTGAGGGTGAGCTGCTACCTGCGGGAGCAGACCCTGACCACCGACGAAGGGTCCGTGACCATCCCGGGGCACCATGTGCGCTTCAGCGTGTGGGTCGGCAACGAGGCGCGCTGCGTGATCTCGATTCCTGAGGGCGAGGCTCTCGATCTGGCGAGGTTCATCTCCTCGGAGCTGGGCCACGGGATCGCGCCGCCGGGCGACGCAGAACTCTTCGACGGGAGCGCCGAGTAGCCAGCACATTCTGGCGGATGCGAGGATTCATGCTTAGAATCCTTGCATGCCAGAGTTTCGGATCGGTCAGGCCGCTGCCCTTTTGGGAGTTAGTCCCGACACCATCCGGCGCTGGGCGGACGCCGGACGCCTCGAGATAACCCGCACCGAGGGAGGCCACCGCATGGTCGACGGCCGCGCGGTGGCGCGGCTTGCGAGCGAATCGCCGGCGGCGCTCGAGCCCGAATCGATCGTGGCCCAGTCGGCCCGCAACCGCTTCACCGGCATCGTTACGAGGGTCCTCAAGGACGAGGTGATGGCCCAGGTTGATTTGCAGGCCGGACCATTCCGCGTCGTCTCGCTGATGAGCCGCGAGGCCGCGGACGAGCTGGGACTTGAGCCCGGCGTCCTTGCGGTTGCTGCGGTAAAGGCGACAAACGTGGTCGTCGAACTCGCCGGTTAGGCGTGCATCCGTGAGGCTGCTCACACTGGTGGTTTCGATTTTTGCTGCAGCTGCCGCTTGCACCGGTGGTTCGAACGCCAGCGACGGGAAATCGTTAACGGTCTTTGCCGCGAGTTCGCTCACCGATGTCTTCGCCGACCTGGGCGCCGCGTTCGAGCGGCGGAACCGCGGCATAGAGGTTGACTTCGTATTCGGGTCGTCGTCTGAACTCGCGACTCAACTCGAGCAGGGGGCGCGCGGCGGAGTCTTTGCATCGGCGGACCAGGTGAGCATGGCTCGCGCCGTCGACGCGGGGTTGGTAGACAGCCGACCGCAGGTGTTTGCTCGCAACGAGCTCGAGATCGTCGTCCCCCGGCAGAATCCCGGTAGTGTCCGCGAACTGTCTGACCTCGAGGACGAAAGCCTCGTGGTGACCATCTGCAATCCGGAGTGCCCGGCCGGGCGCTATGCACTCGAAATTTTCGACACCGCCGGGCTTGCCGTAATGCCGGATTCGTTCGAAGCCGAGGTCAAAGGCGTGGTGACGCGTGTCGCCCTCGGTGAGGCGGATGTCGGCATCGCGTACGCGACCGACACGAAAGCAGCATCGGGGGAGGTCCTGGGCATACCGATTCCCGAAGGGGTCGGGGTGAGCGCGGAATATCCGATCGCACGTTTGACCGACGAAAATCCGGCCGCCGATCGGTGGCTCGAGTTCGTCGTCTCCGGCGAGGGACAGGCGACTCTGCGCGACTTCGGATTCCTCGCGCCGTGAGAGCAACCACCCCCGGGCCGCGCGGCACCCGGGCCCCCGCCGTCATCATTGCCCTGGGGGCCGTCGCAGCTGCGTTCTTTGTGCTCCCACTGGCGGGGCTCCTGTGGCGCGCGCCCTGGACGTCGCTGCCGGAGCTTCTCGGCGACCGCGACATCCGAGCCGCTTTAAAGCTGTCGTTGATCAGTTCTCTGTGGGCGACCGCCCTCTCGGTGGCGTTCGGCTTGCCACTCGCGTGGGTGCTGGCTCGAATGGAGTTTCGCGGCCGGTCGGTAGTTCGAGGACTGGCGATATTGCCTCTAGTTCTCCCGCCGGTCGTCGGCGGCGTCGCGCTGCTTCTGGCGCTTGGTCGAACTGGACTGGTCGGCCGGGTACTGGACTCCGCCTTTGGACTGACTCTGTTTGGGACGGTGCCAGGCGTGGTGATCGCCGAGACGTTCGTGGCGATGCCCTTCCTCGTTCTCACGGTGGAGGCCGCTTTGCGATCGATGGATCGGCGCTACGAAGATGCGGCGTCCACCCTCGGTGCCGGCAAGTGGTTGATCTTCCGGCGCGTCACAGTTCCCATAATCGGGCCATCGCTGGGCGCGGGAGCCGTGCTGGCCTGGGCACGCGCACTTGGCGAATTTGGGGCAACGATCACGTTTGCCGGGAACCTTCCCCGGACGACTCAGACAATCCCACTGGCCGTCTATTCGCAGTTGCAGCGAGAACCCGGAGGGGCGATCGCTTTGAGCATTGTGCTCGTTGCCGTGTCGCTCGTCGTCTTGGTCACGTTGCGCGATCGATGGTGGCCGGCCGGATGAGCCTCGACGCATCGATCCGCGCGCGCGTAGGGAACCTCGACCTAGCGGTCGATTTGCAGGTGGCCACAGGAGAGCTCGCCGTGCTTCTGGGACCGAACGGGGCGGGGAAGACCTCGCTGCTTCGCGCGGTGGCGGGCCTTCTGCCGCTTGAGGACGGGTCCGTCGTTCTGGACGGCAGGCTGCTCGATTCGCGCGAGAAATGGATTCCTCCCGAGAAGCGGGCCATCGGCTTCGTCTTTCAGGATTACTTGCTCTTCCCACACATGTCCGTTCTTGAGAACGTCGCCTTCGGTCTTCGCGCTCGGGGTGCATCGCGGAGCGAGGCGCGCCGGACGGGAGCCGAGTGGCTCGAGCGATTGGGCGTTGCTAGCCATGCGGGAACCCGGCCGAGCGCCCTCTCCGGTGGTGAGGCCCAAAAGGTGGCTTTGGCTCGTGCGCTTGCCGTGCGGCCGCGCCTGTTGTTGCTCGACGAACCGCTCGCCGCGCTCGATGCGGGGACTCGAGTCGAAATGCGTCGCGAACTGGTGTACGTCCTGGGCGAGTTCGATGGAACTCGCCTGCTGGTGACCCACGATCCCGTCGAGGCCATGACGCTCGGTGACCGGCTGATCGTTATCGAGCACGGCCGAGTTGTGCAGAGCGGCGCCCCCCGGGAGCTTCGTGAACGGCCGCGTTCGAACTACGTCGCCGCTCTGGTCGGACTGAACCTCTATCGGGGGCGTGCCTCCCGCGGCGTAGTGCTTCTCGACGGCGGAGCCGAGCTGGTGGTGCCCGGCGCGCGGACTGGAGCAGTCCATGCCGCCGTCCACCCACGTGCGGTCGCGCTCTACAGATCCAGACCCGAGGGCACCCCTCGCAACGTCTGGCAAGGGAGGGTCGACGGCATGGACGACGAGGGCGACCGGATGCGCGTGACGGTCTCAGGACCCGTTCGAATAGTTGCCGAGGTCACGCCGGCGGCTGCGGCCGATCTGGGGTTGGCTAAAGGGGAAACGGTTTGGGCGTCGATAAAGGCGACAGAGATAGACGTCTATCCAGTGTGATCCCGCCGGACTGTCCTTGTCATCCCTGGCAAAAGGGGATAAAGGTGCAATGAACATTTCGCGATCTACGGAAGGGCTCTAGCCAGATGACGAAGGTCCTGGTGGTGGAGGATCAGCCTTCCGTCATGCAGATAGTTCGCTATCACTTCGAAAACGAGGGCTTCCAGGGAGTCTACGCGGGCGATGCCGAGGAGGCCTGGCGGCTTCTCGTCAGCGAAAACCCGGATGCAGTCGTGACCGACATTTCTCTGCCGACGGCGGACGGATGGACCTTGATCGAAAAGATCCGCAACGACGGGCGCTACCACGCGACCCCGATTGTGGTGCTGACCGGCCTGCAGGAGCCCGAGGTTGCAGAGCGGGCCAAATCCCTCCACTGCGCGTACCTGACGAAACCCTTCGCTGCGACCGCGCTCTTGAACAAAGTCAAGACGATGGTCAAGGAGAACTCGGGAACAAAGAGCAACGCCGCGCCCGGCATCGAGTTGCAGTCCCATCAGATCGACCTCGTGCCGGTTGCCGTGGTGATCCTCTTCGATCGTTTCGCCGTCGAGGGAACTATCTATATGCCGCCCGAGCTGGCGCGCTTCTCGGACGCGTGGGAGTCGATCCATCGCGATTCCCGGTCGTTCTTCCCGGTCACCCACGCCCGCGTAACGAGCATTGAGGGCGGCCACCTCGTGGCCGCTCCGGCCTTCCTAGAGGTCTCCAAAGCCGAGGTCTACGCTGTGTTCCCCGTCGACACGACCCCTCAGCCCCCGCCTCCAGAAGAGGAGTAGCGCACCGGCCTTTCTGTCTGCTCAGTGACGCGGAATCCGCCGGCCCTTTCATTTCGCGCCCGATTCGGAGGCGATGGCGAAATGTAAAGGGCCGTTAACTCAGCAGGCAGAAGGAGCAGCTACAGGTTTTTCGACCGCCTGCCGATATGCCGACTAGTGAATCAGAACTAGTCACCGACGGCCGGGACAAAGACCGGAGAAAGAGAAGACAGTGCGTGCTACGGGAGCAACGGTGATCGAGGCTTCCACCACCCGACGAGCGTTCCGCTCGCTGCTCACCGAGCAGATCCGAGTGATCCTCGAACAGCGGTCGGTTCGTGTCGGCGTCATTGCCGTCCTTCTCGTCGCGGCCTCCCTGTTCACTCTCGCTCCGATGCCGCTCGGAGTGGACTCCGGATGGATGTTCATCATCCCAGTGTCGATCTCGGCTATTGCGGCCGGGTTGGGTGAGGGCCTCCTCGTAGCCCTCGCCGCCGCGGCGCTCAGCGCCGTTTTCTCCGCGAACAATGGCGCGGGTTTCGATCAGACACTGATTCTGAGTTCCTTCTCGGCGCGGTTTGCTCTTTACGGGATCACGGCCGGCATTCTCGGAGCGTTCGCCGAGGCCCACTATTCGGTCCAATCGAACCTGAGGGAGCTGGCCACTCTCGATCCGCTCACCAAGGTTTCGAACATCGCGAGCTTCTATCAAGAGATGGGGGTCCTTGAAGCGCAGCCCTCGGACTTCGCTTTGATGCTGCTAGACATCGACGACCTCAAGAAGATCAACGACACCCACGGCCACCAGGTCGGCACCGAGGTCATCCAGGAGGTGGCCAACGTCCTGCGCTCGGTGGTACGCGGCTCCGACTCTCTCGCGCGCTACGGAGGCGACGAGTTCGTCGTGATCCTCCGAGAAGCGAATCAGGCCGGCGCCCAGATCGTGATCAACCGCATCCGAGAAATCCTCGGGGAGAGTTCCGTTTCCGCCCCTCAATTGAAGCTATCGGTCAGCGTGGGGGTCGCGTTGTTCGGGGAGGACGGGAAGTCCGCGGAGGAGTTGCTCGAGGCAGCGGACAAGCGCATGTATCGCGACAAGCAGACCCGCAAGCTGGCTCGTAAACGCACTGAGATCGACCTCTGGGGGGTCGGCGGCTCCTACTAGCCCTGCGGCCTGTACCATCCCGCAATGGACGCGGTCACCACCATTCACGACGTGCTCGGGATCACATCGGTTGAGACGAGTCGGGAACGCGTCGTCTTCGAGATGCCGGTCGGGCCCAAGGTCTATCAGCCGATGGGCATGCTCCACGGCGGGGCGTCGGCCGTCCTGGCCGAAAGCGCAGCCTCCGTCGGGGCGTGGCTCAATTGCGACCCCGAAAGGGAGTATGCGGTGGGCGTCGAACTCAACATTAGCCACCTGAGGACGCAAAAGGAGGGGACGATCCGCGCCACAGCAGTGCCCGTTCGCAGAGGTCGCTCCCTTCACGTCTGGGCTGTGGACATAACGTCGGTGGAGGGCGAACTCGTGGCGGTGGCGCGCTGCACCCTAGCCATCAGAAAGCCGCCCAGCGACTAAGGACGAAACCGATGTACGAGCGAATCGTCGCCGGAACTGACCTCTCGGCAACCGCGAAACGTGCGACCGATCGCGCCTTCTTATTGTCGGAGAAGGTGGGTGCGGAGCTGGTCCTGCTGCACGCAGGCAGGGATCCCGGCGCGCCGCTCGAAGCGCTCGGCAGCGAGTATGGAGCGCAAGTGGTTGCCGTCCCCGGTCCGCCGGTCGAGGTTCTCATCTCCGAAACGCAAAGGCTTGAGGGGGATCTCTTGGTGATAGGAAGCGTCGGAATGACTGGGGCGCGGCGCTTCCTTTTGGGGAACGTGCCAAACAAGGTCTCGCATCACGCGCCCACAGATCTCCTAATCGTGAAGACCGATGCGGAGCCGCGTTTTTCCGGCCTCTACTCGACCCTGCTGGTCGGCGTAGACGGCTCCCCAACTTCGATGCGCGCGCTCGACGCGGCAAGTAGCCTCGCGGCGACTTTGGGAATCAAGCCAGCCGTCGTCTGCGCGTACGAACCTCTGGCAGACAATGAGAGAGACGCCCTGCGCGCGGACGAGAGCGACGCGATCGCTCAGTGGGGGGCGAGCCGCACGGTTGCCGATACTCCATCGGAGTTCAGGTGGCGGATTGCCGCTGCTACCGAAGCGGAGGATGTTCTCGAGCGGGCGGTGGATCACGCCGCAAAGTTCGGCGTCGAAGCCGACGCGCGCGCCGTACAGGGAGCTCCTGCGGAGGT
>DASQUP010000171.1:0-4930 GCA_035641235.1 Actinomycetota bacterium | reverse complement strand
GGTGTATACCCGTGCGCCCATTCGAAGTTGTCGAGCAGTGACCATGCAAAATATCCCCGCAGCGGTACGCCTCGTTCGATCGCCGTGAGAGCGGCTTCGAGATGACGAAGAAAGAAGCTCACACGCTGAGGGTCGTCGGTGGGATCGTCCTCGTTCAATGGATAGGCCGCGCCGTTCTCGGTTACGTAGAGAGGGAGATCGCCGGTCCGTGAGGCAGTGAACTCCAGCACCTCCGTCAGCCCCGAAGGAAACACTTCCCAGCCCATCCCGGTGCGCTCTGGTTCCGGCTCTGCCGGTTCCAGCGGCGGAAGCAGGGGCGATCTCACCAGCCTCCGCGAGTAGTAATTCACCCCCACGAAATCGGTCGGTGCTGCAATCAGGTCCATGTCGCCATCGAGGATCTCTTCGCGCGTCCAGTCCCAGGCCCGGGCGCCGTCCTCCGGATATTCACGTCCGGCAACCGGATCGAGAAACCACCGGTTTACCTGATCGTGCGCGATGGCGGCAGCCTCGAGGTCGAGCACGTGGTCCGATGCCGGATGCCTCGGCTCGAGGTTCAGCACGATGCCGCAGATGGCTTCGGGAGCCTCAACCCTGATTGCCTGTACCCCCAACCCATGTGCAACCAGAAGATGGTGCGCGGCTGCCAGGGCTGCATCTGGTTCGACGCGTCCGGGTGCGTGTGAACCGATCCGATATCCATGGTCCGACACGACATGCGGCTCGTTCAACGTAGCGAAGTGGGCTACACGATCACCGAGCCGGCGAGCGACGATGGATGCGTAATCGCCGAATGCCTCAGCGGTGGACCGAACGGGCCATCCACCGCGGTCCTCGAGTGCCTGAGGAAGATCCCAGTGGTAGAGCGTTAGCCAGGGCGTAATCCCGTTCGCGAGGAGTTCATCGACGAGACGGTCGTAGAAATCCAGGCCCGACTCGTTGACCGGCCCCGTGCCGGCTGGAACGATCCGCGGCCACGAAACGGAGAACCGATACGCACCCAATCCCAGTTCCGCGAGTAGCGACACGTCGTCCTGGTAGCGGTGGTAGTGGTCGCAGGCCACATCGCCCGTATCCCCGTTCTTGATGCGTCCGGGGGTGTGAGAGAAACGGTCCCAGATGCCCTCGCCCTTTCCCTCGGCGGCCGCCCCTCCCTCGATCTGATAGGCGGATGTCGCGGCTCCCCACACGAAGCCGGCCGGGAATCGTCGGTTGCCCACAGGGGCCACCTCCTCTTCGGAAGCGCTCTCAGAATCCAGGTCCCTGTTACTCCCTTGACAGCCTATTCCGGTTTAGCCTGCAAGCACGGCTCGGCTACAGCGGTCGTACCCGGGCCGAGGAGCAGGGCGAGGAGTGAGAGCGCTTCCAGACGGCGCATGAAGTGGGGAGACTTCAGTGGCCCGAACGCTCGATGAGCTGGCAGCACTGAGCGGTGTCTCGCGCGCCACGGTCTCGCGGGTCCTCAACGGCGGCCCCGTCTCCGCGGCGACGAGGGATCGCGTTATGGCCGTCCTGGCACAAACCAACTACCGTCCCAACGCAGCGGCCCGCGCTCTCGCCTCCGGGCGGTCCGGGGCCGTCGGCGTGGTGATGCACGTACCCCCGGGTGTGGTGTTCGAGGACCCCTACTTCGGTCAGCTGTTGCACGGGATGAGCGACGCGCTCTCCGAGCAAGCCACCGGCTTGATGCTCTGGCTCGGGAACCGCTCGAAACAGGAAACCCTCCAACAGATCTTGTGGATGGGTCTGTTGGACGGCGTGATCGTCACTGCAGACCAACTCGAGGATCCTTTGGTCGATGGACTCCTGGCCTCCACCATTCCTACCGTTCTGGTGGGCCATCGCAGGGCCGATCGTTCGGCCAGCTATGTGGACGTAGATCACATCCATGCGGCCGACACGATCACGTCGCACTTGATAACGGTAGGCCGCCGTCGCATAGGTCACATAAGTGGACGTCGTGGCACGGTGGCGGGCGAAGATCGGATCGCCGGCTATCAGCGCGCGCTGAGGCGTGCGGAATTGCCGGCAGACGAACTTATCGTCGAGGGTGAGTTCAACCGGGCTTCTGGAGCCGTGGCCGCAGGTGAGCTTATCGATCGTGGTGTCGACGCCATCTTCTGTGCAAACGACGCTACCGCCGAGGGCGCTTTAGAAACGATTCGCGCGCGCGGGCTACATGTGCCGGCAGACGTCGCCCTGGCCGGATTCGACGATCTCGACTTTGCAGCACACCTCGATCCTCCACTGACAACGATCCGACAGCGCGTGCGGGAGCAAGGAGCGGAAGCAGCGCACACGTTGTTCCAACTGCTCGAGGACCCCGAGGGAGGCCCCCGGCGCGTGATCCTGCCTACGGAGTTGGTGATCCGGCAATCGACCGTAGGAGGTGAGCAACCCGGATGACCGCCCTCCCTCACGCCCGGCCCGTTGGCGACCACTTCCGAACTGTCTGCAACCAGTCACGTGTACCGTGACCCCGTGCAGACAGTTCGCCGGTAAGGGGAAGGGGGAACACTGTCGGACGTAGGGCCTCACGAAGAGCGTGAACAGACAGACGAGGAGATACGCGTCTCGACGCTGGAGCTGTTCTTCGATCTTGTCTTCGTCTTCACTCTGACCCAACTGACCGGACTTCTTGCGGAGGAGTCTTCCGCCGAGCGGATCGCGCAGATAGTTCTCATCTTCACCGTCCTCTTCTGGATGTACGGCGGATACGCGTGGCTCACCAACCGAACCGCTCCGAATCGGTCGGCGCGCCGGCTGTTGCTGATGTTGGGAATGGCGGGCTTTCTGATATGTGCGCTTGCCATTCCAGAGGCTTTCGGTGACGGAGGTTTCGCTTTCGGAGTCGGGTACCTGATAGTCGTCATCGTCCACGCGGGTCTATATGCGCAGGTCTCCTCTTTCGCAGTCGTCGCCCGATTCGCCCCGCTGAACGTGGTCTCCGCGTTGAGCATCATCGCAGCGGGCTTCTTCGAGGGGGGCGGTGCCTATGCGCTCTGGATCGCCGCCGTCATGATTCAGTTCGTAACGCCGACGATAGTGGCTCGAGTTGCGCCGAGATTCGATATCCGAACGTCTCATTTCGTAGAGCGTCATGGGCTCTTGTTGATCGTTGCGCTTGGGGAGTCGGTCGTGGCGATCGGGGTTGGATTGGGCCACGTGCCTATCGACGCTGAGCTATTTGCCGCCGCAGTACTGGGGCTTTCGCTCGCGTGTGCGCTGTGGTGGATCTACTTTGTGGGCGACGCCGACCACGCCGAGCGGATTATGCAGCAAGCGTCCTCCGAGCGGCGTTTCCATCTCGCCATCAACGCATATTTCTATGCGTACATCCCGATACTGCTTGGCGTAGTGGTTGCGGCTGCCGGGGTAGAGGAATCGGTCGGTCATGTGACCGAATCGCTTGCTACCGCCCCGGCTGTCTCGCTGGGGGCAGGGGTGGCGATTTACCTTGCAGGTGCGCTCGCCTTCCGCCGGGTTATGGGCATTAGGCCGGCCGGATATCGGGCCGCGGCCGCGGTCCTCGCGCTGGCAACGATCCCGCTCGGAACGACGCTATCAGCGGCCGCGCAGATGATCGCCATTGTGCTCTGCCTTGTCGTGATGCTGACGGCAGAGGCCCGCATCCCTGCACCGCGATCCGCCTAGGCGGCTGATCTCTTCTCCTCGTGGACGGCTACTCCTCCGACGACCAGAGCAACACCGACAATCTCCGCGGCCGTGGGGATCTGAGTGAGGACCACTATCCCGACCACCGTCGCTGTCGCGGGAAGCAGTGAAACGAACAGCGCATAGGTGGAGCGTGCCAGCCGGCCGAGAGCGAGCTGATCGGACACGTAGGGAATCACAGAGGAGCTGATTCCGACGCCGACGCCGGCGAGGAGTGCGATCGGATCCAGCAACGCGGCGCCCGCGTCCCAGATGCCGATCGGGGCCGCGACCACGGCCGCGATGAGCATCGACGCGCCCAGGAGGTCGATCGAACGAGCAGGGCCCGTCTGCGCAACGCGATGTCCGAGCACGATGTAGAGCGTGAATAGTCCCGCATTTACGAAGGCGAACGCCATGCCGAGCGGTTCACCCTCGAGCCTGATCCCCGTGAGCACGTACACGCCGATGCCGGCGAGTAGGAGGGCGAGACCGTTGCGTCCGCTCCGCACTCCCAGGGCGGCAAGCATGATTGGTCCCACGAATTCGATTGCTGCGACAGTGCTTAGGGGAAGTCTGTCGATCGAGATGTAGAAGGAGCAGTTCATCACTGCGAGGACCAGTCCCCACCAAGCAACCGTCCGTCGTAGGTCGTGCGATAGCTCTCTCCAGGCGAGCCACGGCTTGCGCCACAGAGCGAAGATCAGCCCGGCGCTCACGATCCTGAGCCAGGCAACGCCGAGAACGTCGACGCGAGCGAACAGGAGAACCGCAAAGGCCGGTCCGAGATAATGCCAGACCGCACTCACCACGAAGTAGGCGTGGGGCGGCACGCTCAGTGCCCGCTGTTGCCATCGGCTTGCCGGTTGGATCCCTACCGTCGCCATGACCTCAGTGTGTCTTGTGAGGTCTGGTACGGGAATGCGATGATGACTGTGTTTGGGGGAAAGGACCTTCGAATCGTCGGTCTTTTCGGGGATCGACCGGAATCGAGGCTGCGATCGACGAGATCGACCGGAATCTGCTCGAGGAACTACAGAAGGACGCTCGCCTCACTCGCAGCGAGCTCGCGCGCCGCGTCGGACTTTCGCCCACCGCGACGGGTGACCGCCTGCGCCGTCTCGAAGAGGCCGGAGTAATTGGGGGGTACCACGCGGCGATCAATCCGAAGGCCGCAGGCTATGCGGTCTCCGCGATTCTGCGGATCCGGCCGGTGATGGGGCAGCTGAAGAAGGTCGAATCGGCAGCACAGGGCACTCCTGAAGTCTTGGAGTGC
>DASQUP010000170.1:0-3017 GCA_035641235.1 Actinomycetota bacterium | reverse complement strand
AATGGGCGTTGGCCCAAAGACATGGGCTCGTGGAGAGCCGGATGCGTGGGAACGCGCACGTCCGGTTCGGAGGTGCGGGCCGGGGAAACGGACGCTTCGAAAGAAACACACCGCGCCCCGGCCCGACCCCTACCTCACCCTTTGCGGGCGGCTGGCTGAGCGAGGGCTGCGCTCGGCGAACGAGTTCTACGCCCCTACCGGCACTTCCGGGATGCCGCCGACGAGGAGACGCCGCGCGTTATGAGGCGCGCGTTATATGGGCCCTCTCAACCGACCGTCACCGTCCGGGGTGGCACGATCGAAGCATCCACGATCTTGCGTTCGCCGAGCGGCTCGCTCAGGTCGACGGTGAATGGCGTCGGCGGATTTCCGGGACAGTCCTGGCCACCTTCGCGAGGTCGCACGCCGATTCGGAGCCGGACCTGGTCCTCCGTCTCCTGCACATCGATGATCTCGACCCGGCCCTCAGCCGACTGCCCGGACGCACACGCGCGCTCGTGCACCAGCAGGTCGATCGACGTGGCGCCGGCAGGAGGTTGTGATGGAAGTGTGAGGTCTGCAGGTCCCAAGTCGGTATCGGTGATCAGCCGCGGTGCTCACGGCCGACTCGCGTCAGGAGCCACGTTCCGCCCGGGACGTTGTTTGCACCGCTGATCCTCTCCAGGGTTCGCGACTCGTGTGTACGGATGTCCCCTTGGCCGTTGTCGAATGGCGTCTCGAGCTCCCTGACGAGGTCGACGCGTTCATCTGACTCGAACACGACTTTCCAGGCCTGCTCAGGATCGAACGCCGGCGCGCCAGCATCATCGACTGCGTTGGACGGGCCCTCGGCCAGCGTTTCGATCGAGGGCGCATCGACGAGTTGCTCGAAGTCGAAGACACGCCCGCCACAGTCGACCTCCAGCGTCTCCCCATCAGGTGACGCGGACTCGGTGCCGGCGACCACTCCGCTTCCGTCGTCGTCGTCACCGCAGGCGGCGAACCCGGCCGCAACGAGAAGCCCGAGGATGACGCGGAGCGGCCACGTGCTGATCTGACGTTACGACGTGGCCAGTCGGTTCCGGCTCCGTTCCCCAACCGTGCCCCAAGGGATCGGAAATCGTCGTCAACAGCGGGTAGTGACGGTCAACGAGAAACCCTTCTGACACGTTCATTCGAGCCCCAGCTCGAGGAACATCCCCGAGGGTGGCCGTCAGGCCATGGACGTCTGACACGTTCATTCGAGCCCCAGCTCGACGAACATCGCCGAGGGTGGCCGTCAGGCCATGGAAGTCTGACCTGCGCAAACGCGAACAGCCAAGGTCAGTGAAGCGGCCGCATGCCCCTGACAAACCCACCACCGAATCGGCATCGCTCGGGTCGCAATCTTCGAGTACCGAACAGCGTCGCCGAACGCACCGCGCAGCGAACCGCTGCCCGTGTCCTCCAACGTCGGATCAGACAGCAGCAGCGCGCGAACCGAGTACGCAGAATTCGTTGCCCTCAGGATCGGCGAGCACGACCCACGACTGCTCGCCTTGGCCGACGTCGGCGCGAGTGGCCCCCAGCGCAAGCAGGCGTTCCACCTCAGCATCTCGATCGTCAGGTCGGAAGTCGAGATGTAACCGGTTCTTGCTGAGCTTCGCTTCGGGCACAGGAACGAACAGAAGACCGGGGAGTCGCTCGGGGCTGGGTCGAATCTCGAACTCGTCGGGGTCCTCGTTGACAACGACCCAACCAAGCGCGTCGCACCACCAACCGCCCAGGGCAGCGGGATCGCGAGAGTCGACGATCGTTTGCTCCCACTCAAGACTCATGCGTCGATCGTAGAAGCCGTGTGCGTACGTCCCCTACCGCAGCCTCGCTCGCTGCGCTCCGCTCGGCCGCAACCAATCGCCTCGCGGTGTTTGATGCACGCGCACATGAAGGCGTCGACGGCGCGTGCCGCCAGGGACCTGGGGCCTTTCGTGCCCAACGATCGGCACCCGACCTCGCCTCCATGCTCGGCGACAACGTCGCTGGAAAGGGTTGCCACCCCTAGTTGTGGCTGCTCAGAGGGCCAGTTGTTCCGGAGCGCTCAGTCACGCGGAGCATAGATCTCGACGCGAACATTTGCGCGCGACACGCAAATCCTGCGGGGGTAGTGAATACCGCCGGTGTGACGGCGCGCTCACGGGTAGGGCGAGCTCTGAGGATGTCGACCGGTGGCTCGCTCCCCAGCCGCATCTTCACCTGGCGCTCGCGAGCGAGTGGCACGCCGCGATGGAGACAAGCCAGGCCTATCGGAGTTCCACGCTCGGCAAGTCGCTTGAACTTGAAGAGGAAGGCTTCATTCACTGCTCGTTCGCTGGCCAGGTGCAAGCGGTCGCCGACCTCATCTACCGCGGACGCGAGGACGTGGTGCTGCTGACGATCGATCCCGCCCGCGTGCCTGCGACTGTCTGCGTCGAGAACATGGTGGGCGGAGACGAGCTGTTCCCGCACATTTACGGACCGCTTCCACTCGACGCCGTAGTTGCCACCGACGACGTGCCACGTGCCGCCGACGGGAGACTCGTGGTCTCACCGCTCATCGACAAGCGATAACCGTTCCAGAACGCCGGATCGCAGCGTGTGGCTCTGATGCTCTGGTCGGCATGCGCAGCGCCGCGCTCAATGGTGAATCCGCGCTTTGCTGGCGCTTCGGAGATGAGCGGGGTGTGATGCCGTAGCGGGGGTCCACCGCCCGCGGCACGGGGGCTCGGAGAATCGGCGGTTCCTACACCTGTCGAGCCTCCGGAGCCCCCGTGGAGACCAACGCTACGCGCATGTGCGAGCTGCTTGTCGGCTTGCCCGATGTGACCGTCCTTGCCGTCGATGACCAGCTCGGCGCCACGATCGTGGTGCACATCGAGTCCCGGCCCGAGCCGGCCTGGTGCGAGGCGTGCGCTGTCCGGGCCCGGGTCAAGGAGCGGCCCGTCATCGGGCTGATCGACCTGCCGTGCTTCGGGCGGCCGGCCCGGTTGGTGTGGCGCAAACACCGGCGGTGCTGTCCCGAG
>DASQUP010000169.1:0-5477 GCA_035641235.1 Actinomycetota bacterium | reverse complement strand
ATGCTTCCGCCGGTCAGTTGCGCAAGTTTCTCCATGAAGGCCTCGAGCCCCGGCGATCGCTCCAGCATGAACACGTTGATCGAGATGTCCGACCGCGCAAGCCGCATTGCTTCGCTCAGAGTCTTCTCGATGGTCTCGGGGATCGGCGGCCAGTTGAACCACGCGTAGCCATCTTCGAGATGCGCCGTCGGCTCGCCGTCGGTGACCATGATGACTTGCTTAATCGCCCGCGGGTCCTCGCCCAGGACTCGGCGCGCCAGCAGAAATGCATGCTGCATATTGGTTCCCTGTACCTCCTGCCAGCCCGACGCCGCAAGTTCCGTTGGCTCCATCCGGTGGGCGTAGTCCGAGAAGCCGATCAAATGGAGGCTGTCCTGCGGATACTTCGAGTCGATCAGCGCATGAAGCGCGAGCGCCATTCGTTTGGCCGGAAGCCAGTGACCGCGCAGAGGCATGGACATTGAAAGATCAAGGAGCAATGCCGTCGCGGTTCGGGGCCTCGATTCGGTCTCGATTACTTCGAAATCCTCCGCCAGTAGCCGAAGCTTCTTGCCGGGGCCGCCGCGAACGACCGCGTTGTGCACCGTTCGTTCAACCGAGATTGGATCAGTGTCCCCGAACTGCCAGGCGCGCGTCGCGCCGGTCGGCTCGGACTGCCCGCCGCGGGCCCGGTGTGTCGGCTCCCGCCTGATTCGCTCCAGGACTTTCGTCAGCGAGCGTTCGCCGATCATCCGGGCCCCACGCGGCGTGAGTTCCAACTCGCCGCGGCGCCGGCGCATTATGCCCGCCTCCTCCAGCGCGCGCTCGATCTTCTTCAGCCATCGCAGATCATCGAGCGCTTTGTCCCCCATTAGGCGCCGGACCTTCTCCTCGTCGATGTCGTCGAGTGTCGCTCCCGCGTAGTCGCCCGACATCGTCTCCTCGAGCTCTTCGAGCTCGCCGATCCTTTCTAGCGCGTCGACGGCGGCCGACATCGGCATCTCCGCCTCGCCCCAGTTGGGCGACGCTTGGTCCCACGGGAGCGACGGCATAAGTTCTCGCAGGTTCTGGTTGAGCTGGTCGACCTGCCATGCAAGGTCCATGTCTTCCATCACCGATGCCGCTAGTTCCGCAAGCTCCCTCCGCTGGCTTTCGGACATGCTTGCGAGCAGCCGGCTCATCGCAGCCATCCGCCGGGCCATCGCCTCGAGCAGCTCCTGAAGATTCCGAGGGTTTTCCGGGAAGAAGTCCCCGTAGCGTTGCATGAATCCTTCGAAGTCGTAGTCGTCGCCCCTTCGATCGGCGGCGATCATGTCGTTCAGCTCGGCCAGCATGTCCTTGAGGCGCTGTAGATCCTCCGGAGTGACGTTGCGCATTGCGCCGGCCAGATTGCGGAAGTAGGAGTTGAGGACCTCCTGGCGCAGACTCTCCATCAAGGATTCGAACTTCTGCGCGGCCTCTGGCGAAGTGAACTCGTAGTTCGTCAGTTCGCGGATCGCTCCCGCAGGATGGTGCGGAAGCGCGTCGAGCATCGCCTCCTTCATCCGGGCGCCATCGTCACCCCGCTCTGCAAGCGCGCTTCGTTCCGTGGAGATGATGTCGTCGAGCTTCTGGCGGACCTCACGCAGCGGTCCCGAGAGGTCGGTCTGTTCCTCGACCCGGCGTCGTTGCCGACGCACTCTGCGCAACATGTCGTCGAGACCAGACCGGCCGGTCATGCCGCGCCGCTGCAGCTCGCGGAGCGACCATCGCGGTCCGTATCCCGACAGCAGCTCGTCGGACATCTCGTCGAGCACCGCGCGCACATCGATTTTCTCGCCCAGTGGATCTTGCGATCCGTCCCAGCGGTGGAAGCGGGTTCGAGGCACTAACGGGCTCCGCCGTAGGTTGCCCCGCCGGAACGTCCGGCTCCGCTTTTGTTGATCCTCTTGTTGAGATGCAGGCCCTCGAGGACAAACTCCAGAGCCCCGGCGCGCGATGCCGGCGCGGCCCCGTCGATTCGCAGCCGCGAGGCGGAGCGTTCGACGGTCTGGGAGATACGCCCGTCGTTCAGCGGAAACTGGCGCAGGAACTCGTCGGATCCCATCGCATCTGACGTCTCAACCTCAAGCCCCGAATCAAAAGCTTCAATCAGCGCCGTGAAGTCCTCGCCGCGCAGGTATCGGTCCCACACCTCCAGCACCGAAAGCTTCAAAGCGTGCTCGAGGATCTCGGGTTCGCGACCTTCGTCGAATGTGTCGAATTCGAGTCGTCCGATCACCGCCGGCATGATCGTGTAGAGGTCTGCCGGCCGCGGTACGGCCTCGTCCTCTCGATTGAGGACGGCGCGCCGGAGGGCACTCGCCGCGAGCGATTCCAGGGCGCCGATGGAAAAACGCACCGAGACGCCGCTCCGCTGGTTCACCTGAGGTGTATTGCGAAGCTCTGCCGCGAGCTCTGCAATCGTCTCCTTGAGATGGTGCGGGACCCTGAGGGGAATGCCCTCCGGCGCTGGAGCGGCCTCTTGCTCCATGATCGAAATCTCGTGGTCGACGTGTCGCGGATAGTGAGTGCGAACCTGCGATCCGAAACGATCCTTCAGCGGCGAGATGATCCGTCCCCTGTGCGTGTAGTCCTCGGGGTTTGCGCTCGCGACCAACATGAGGTCGAGCGGCAAGCGGATCTTGTAGCCGCGCACCTGGATGTCGCGTTCCTCGAGGATGTTGAGCAGGGAAACCTGTATTCGTTCGGGAAGGTCGGGGAGCTCGTTGATCGCAAGGATCCCCCGATGTGTGCGTGGCACGAGTCCGTAGTGGATCGTCAGCTCGTCGCCGAGATAGCGACCCTCCGCAACACGGATCGGATCGACGTCCCCGATCAGGTCGGCGACCGAAACGTCTGGAGTTGCCAGCTTTTCGGAATAGCGGTGCTCCCTGTTAATCCATTCGACGGGGGAGCCGTCCCCCATCTCCGCTACCAGAGAGCGGCACCGAGCACAGATCGGATGGTACGGATGATCGTTGATCTCGCAGCCCTGGATGACGGGGACGGTTTCGTCGAGAAGCTGAACCAGGTATCTCATAAGGCGACTTTTCGCCTGACCCCGCTCGCCCAAGATGATGGCGTCGTGCTCGGCGAGAACGGCGCGCTCGATTGTGGGGAGCACGGAATCGGAGTAGCCCACGATCGACGGGAACAGCGGGTCCCGGGAATGGAGGCGGGCGAGCAGGTTCGCCCGGAGTTCTTCCTTGACGCTCCGCACCGGGTATCCGGAATCGCGTAACTCGCCCAGAGTTCTGGCTACGGCCATAGAACAGAAGGCTATCCAGTTGTTCGGGCTACGGCGCGCCCTCGATTTGCCCTACAGACGGGATTCGCCCTCCCGGCATTCTTCGTGCGCCGTTACTGCGGCGGAGCCGGCGGCCGCGCCCAGGGTCCCCACCGAGTCGGGCAGCGCCACTCGGGCTCCGATCCACAACATCCACACCACAAGCATCGCTACCACCACGATTGCCGCCGGGACGATTCCCGGCCACCGCCTGGGCGCCATCCGGTCCTCCCTGAGCCGAACCCGCCTCCCGCTCGACGGGACTCCACCATTGCGAGTTGCCCTCTACCAACCTGGGCAAGTGTTTCTCTATTCCCCGGGCGGGGCGTTTTCAATGTGGGCCGTAAAGAAGTCGTAAAGCGGCTCGGACTCGGATCACGGAACGCGCTTGAACCAGGCTGCGGAAGCGATGCCGGATAGCGCCAGCAGCAGCGCCCCGCCGCCGACGAATGCAACCGTGATCTCCCGGTGCTGCCTAGTACGCCCCAAGCTCGAGCCCAGCGACCGGTAGACCTGGTTCAACTCCTCCGCCGTCGGGGTGGCGAAGAACCGTCCCCCGGTTGTGTTCGCGATTGCGCGGAGCTCCTCGATGTTGGGACCGCGAAATCGCCGCCCGTTGGGACCGAAGCCCTCACCAACTCCGAGCGCGATCGTGTGGACCTTGATGCCCAGTTCACGCGCCTGCCCCGCGGCTTCGAGGGGCGGGACGTCGCTTCCGGTGTCGTTCCCGTCGGAGAGAAGCAAGACGACCATAGGTGCCGGCTCCTGCCCGGGCTCGTTCGCAACCAACTCGCGTGCTTCGAGCGCCAGGGCCAGCCCGTCTCCGATTTTTGTGCCCGCAGTCGTCTCGAGTGAATTCAGCGCCTCCCGCACGGCCTGCCGGTCGATGGTGGGCGCGCTCAGGGTGATCGCCCGGCCTGCAAACGTGACCACGCCCACCTGGAATGTGTCCGGGATCCGCTTGAGGAAGTTGCGACCTGCCGTCTGGGCCGCCACCATGCGACTGGGCTCCACGTCGCTCGCGAGCATCGAGTTCGATGAGTCGATCGCCAGCAGGACGGTCGCCCGCTCGCGGGGGACGCTGAGGGCGGCCTCCGGTCGCGCCATACCGACCAGGAGTGCCGCGACGGCAAGGAGCATGAGGAGGGGAGGGACATGGCGGCGCCATCCGGGCCGTGCCCGCACGACGTTCGGAAGCATGGCCTCGGACGAGAACCGGCGGGAAACGCGATCACGCCTTCGCTCGGCCGCGAGGTACGCGATGGAGAGCAGGGGAATGAGTGCAACTCCCCACAGCAGGACCGGCCACTGGAACCTCATGTCCACTAGAACATCACCATTCCCAAGCTCCCCATCCTCAGACCAGGGAGGCGCGCGGGAGCGGCAGTTCGTCGGGCGACTCGGCGGCCCCCTGGCCGGGTCGTAGCGGGATCCACAGCACGAAGGTCGACCCGGCTCCCGGCGTCGAGAACACCCGCACATCACCCTGATGAGCGTCGGCCACCTGGCGGACGATTGCGAGTCCCAAGCCGCTCCCGCCCCTACTGCGGGATCTCGATTTGTCCGCGCGCCACAGGCGGTCGAAGATGCGTCGCTGTTGATGGGCCGGGATCCCGGGCCCCTCGTCCTCGACTGCCACCCAGATCCAATCGTCCCGGCGCCCGGCTCCTACTCGGACGCGCGAGTCGTTGGGGGCAAACGACATGGCGTTGTCGAGGAGATTCGCCACCGCGCGCCTCAGGGTGTCGGGGTCTCCATGAACGTGGACTCCGATGGCGACGATTGGCTCGAGGGTGATCCGTTTGTCGAGGGCGACTCCGGCGAACTCTTCTACAGCCTCCCCGACAAGGGTTGTGATCGAGACCGTCTCCCACTGCGGCCGTGGAGTCTCGAGGCGAGCAAGCGCCAGGAGGTCATCAACGAGTGTGCTCATGCGATCCGTGGCTCGCCGGGCGACCACGACCGTCTGACGGAGTTCCTCTTCGGTGGCGTTCTCGTCCGCCATGGCGACGTCGAGGTTCGTGCGGATCGTTGCAAGTGGGTTACGCAACTCGTGCGACGCGTCCGAGACAAACCGGCGCTGCGACCGGAATGCCTCGTCCAAACGTTCGAGCATCCCGTCGAAGGTGTCCGCCAGCCGTTTGAGCTCGTCGTCGGGACCCTCGAGGGCGATCCGCTGGGAGAGGTCGGT
>DASQUP010000168.1:0-2130 GCA_035641235.1 Actinomycetota bacterium | reverse complement strand
GTTCTTTTCTTCTCCAGGCGTCTACCAGACGCTCCAGGAAGAAAAGAACCGGGTAGGAGGTTATTTGGGGTGTGGGGTTAGGTTCGCCTAACTGGCCGCGCTACAATGAACGTTCGGCTCGACCATCCTCATATTGGGAGGGATTGGATCTTGGCCACTGAAGCCGGGGACCTCAAGGTTCAGCAGGAAAACGAAGAGGTACGGGCCCTCAAGGGTGCCTACAAATACGGGTGGCACGACAAGACTGCCTACGAGGAAGTGCCCCAGAAGGGGCTCTCCCACGACGTCATCGACATGATGAGCGACCGTAAGGGCGAGCCGGACTGGATGCGCAAGTTCCGGCACAAGGCGCTCGACGTCTTCCGGCGCAAGCCGATGCCGAGCTGGGGAGCCGACCTCACCGGGATCAACTTCGAGGACATCTACTACTACATCAAGCCGATGAACCAGGTGAAGTCGTGGGATGACATGCCCGACGACATCAAGGCGACGTGGGACAAACTCGGGATTCCAGAGGCCGAGAAGAACTATCTCGGCGGAGTGACCGCGCAGTACGAATCGGAAGTCGTGTACCACAAGACCAAGGAAGAGCTCGAGCGGCGCGGCATCATCTTCTGCGACATGGACACCGCGGTGCGCGAGCACCCGGATCTCGTGAAGCAGTACTTCGGCACGATCATCCCGCCGGCAGACAACAAGTTCTCGGCGCTGAACTCGGCTGTGTGGTCGGGCGGCTCCTTCATTTACGTGCCGCCCAACACCGAGGTCGAGATCCCGCTGCAGGCCTACTTCCGGATCAACCAGGAGAACATGGGCCAGTTCGAGCGGACACTGATCATCGTCGACGAGAACAGTTACGTGCACTACGTCGAGGGCTGCTCGGCGCCGATCTACTCGAGCGACTCGCTGCACTCGGCGGTCGTCGAGATCATCGTGAAGCCGCATGGACGGGCGCGGTATACGACGATCCAGAACTGGTCGAACAACGTCTACAACCTCGTGACCAAGCGAACCGCAGCCTACGAGGGCGCCATCATGGAGTGGGTCGACGGGAACCTCGGCTCGAAGGTGACGATGAAGTACCCCTCCATCTACCTGCTTGGTGAGAGGGCGAGGGGTGAGGTTCTCTCAATCGCATACGCGGGGGAGGGCCAGCACCAGGATGCGGGCGGCAAGGTGATCCACGCGGCATCCAACACCTCATCGTCGATCACATCGAAGTCGATCAGCAAGGACGGCGGGCGCGCCGGCTACCGCGGGCTCGTCCGGATCGAAGACGGCGCGGAGCATGCTAAGTCGCACGTGATCTGCGACGCACTGATCCTTGACGACACGTCGCGGTCGGACACGTATCCGTACATCGAGATCGAGGAAGAGAGCTCGGCCGTTAGCCACGAGGCCACGGTGTCGAAGATCTCCGACGACCAGCTCTTCTATCTCATGAGCCGAGGGCTCGGAGAGACCGAGGCCATGCAGATGATCGTCCGCGGGTTCATCGAGCCGATCACGAAGGAGCTTCCGCTCGAGTACGCGGTCGAGCTCCAGCGTCTGGTCGAGCTGCAGATGGAGGGCTCGGTCGGATGACCCGCGAGCGGCTGGCGTACCTGCTGGTCGTACTCACCATCGTGTGGATGCTTTACATCGGGCCGCGCAAAGCGGAGTCCCGGTCGCTCTCAGACATTCTGTCTGCCGAGTGACTCGGAAACCGCACTACTCGGCAGACAGAAAGCTGATTGGTTAGCTGCGGAACCGGGCGCGGAAGCGATCTACTAACTCCTCGCCACCGCGGGGTGCTTCCCGTTTGTCTAGCCACGTGGAGTGTTTCTTGTCGCTGTCCATCAGCACCCACTCGTACCCGTAGGTGCGCGGGCCGCCCCAGAACGGCTCGATCCATTTCTCGTGTTTGAGGCTTGCGACCGCAGCGTATCCGAAGCGCGGCCGACCCCTCCAGAACTCTCTCATGTCGAAGATCGCCGCGCCGCGGGTGCGGGATCGGACCTCGCCGATCGAAGAGAACTCTCCGACCCAGCACAACTCGATGCGCGCCTTGCCCACGTACAGTCCGCCGTGCAACTGGATCCAGACCTCTTCATCGGGAAAGGCGCCGCGCTTGTAGACCGGCCCCGGGCG
>DASQUP010000167.1:0-3175 GCA_035641235.1 Actinomycetota bacterium | reverse complement strand
CTTGCGATCGGCCTCTCGGGTGCAGCCGGATCAAATGCGACGCTCGACGATCTGGAGTCCGCAGGCACGATCGTGTGGGCCGGGTCCGATCCCAAGGAGACTTTGCCGGTTCTCTACCTCAGGCTCCGCAAGGCGGTGCTCGACAACGAGGCAAAGCTCATCGTCGTATCGCCGCGCCGGACCTCCCTCGACGCCTTCGCGTCCCATGTGATCCGCTCCGATGCGGGTGGCGCGGCCGGCGAACTCAAGCGACTGGTTGACGGCGACTGCCCCGCGGCCACCGACATCGGAGATCCCCTGGTTGTGTGCTGGGAGCACTCGGCACCCGGCCGAGACGAAGCCGCGGTCTTCGCCACCTCGATTGAGCTCGCCCGCGCACGTGGCGGGAAGCTCCTCGTATGTCCGCCGCATGCGGGCTCACAGGGGCTCATCGACATGGGCGTGTACCCCGTTCTCGATGCGGGCTACAAGCCGGCCGCGAACTCGGGAATGGACACCAGGGCGGTGCTCGAGGCGGCCGGTGCCGGAGAGCTCGACGCCCTTGTACTCGTCGGTGCGGATCCCATCACTGACTTCCCGGACGCCTCTCTGGCGCGGAGCGCCCTTGAGAAGGTGCCCTTCACGCTCGCCGTGGAGCTCTTCGCGACCGAGAGTGTGCAGCTCGCCGACGTCGTGCTTCCGAGTGCGGCGAATCCAGAGAGGGACGGTACCTACACCAACCTCGAACGGCGTCTCCAAAAACTCGAGCCCCTCGTTCCTGCCCCCGGCTCGGCGCGCGAGCCGTGGCGGGCGCTGGCGGCGCTTGCCGGTGCGCTGGGACAGGAGTTCGGGTGGTCGTCGATCGATGACGTGTGGAACGACATCCGAAAAGAGGTTCCGACGCACTCGGGAATCGAGTTGGAGCGGCTAACGCAGAGCGTTCCCCCCACCGCGTTGCAGTACGAATCCGGGTTCGAGGCAGATTACGTGGCCGCTGCCGTCGTCGCCGGCCCCGGCGGCGGATACCCAAAGGGCTGGCGGTCGGGGGCTCCCTTCCAGACCGGGCAAAACTGGCCACTGTCGTGGGAGCTGCGCGCATTCGAGGCGAAGCAGCGCCCCGGCGTGATCCCCGATGCGCCGGGGTCTACCGAGGAGTCCGAAGCTTCCCATCCGCGGGGGAGCGAAGCGTCCGCGCGGGACGGCCGTTTCGACTTTCTCACCGGGCGGTTGATCTACGACGAGGGCAGTATGGTGCGGCGCACGTCCGTTCTGCGCGCTCTCGCAAAGCGGCCCTACGTCGAGATGAACGATGAAGACGTCAAGGCGCTCGGTCTGGCCGATGGCGACGAGGTCGTCGTTGCAGCAAACGGAACCGAACACCGCTGCAGGCTTGTCGTTGCAGACATCGCACGGGGCGCGGTGTTCGTTCCGTACGACCAAGAGGGCTTTCCCGCAAACACTCTGATCGGGAGCGTGAATCCGGTCGTCGAGGTGAGGCCCGCGTGAGCGGAATCATCGACGCAATCGGCGGCGCGACGGTAGTCATCGCGCTCGTCAAAGTCGTCGTCGTTTTTCTAGCCCTGATGCTGATAACGATCTTCGTCGTCTACGCAGAGCGGAAAGTGCTCGCGGACATGCAGGCCCGCGTCGGCCCGAACCGGTGGGGCCCCTATGGAATGCTCCAGACGCTCGCCGACGGCATCAAACTCTTCTTCAAGGAGGACTTTCGCCCGCGCTCCGCCGACCGGTGGACGTACGCACTCGCCCCCATCATGGCGATGGTGCCGTCTTTCCTTGCCTTCGCTGTGGTGCCGATCGGCGACCATTTAACGATCGGCGATCGTCGGGTCGATTTCATCATCAGCGATCTGAACATCGGGATCCTCTACTTCCTGGCGATGGGTTCGTTAGGGGTGTACGGCGTCGTGCTGGCCGGATGGGCATCGGGATCGAAGTACCCACTGCTCGGAAGCATTCGTTCGAGTGCGCAGATGATCTCGTACGAGATCGCGCTCGGCCTTTCGCTCGTGCCCATCGCGATCGCAACGAACAGTCTCTCCACCGTCGAGATAGTCGCCGCTCAATCGGAGCAGATCCAGAACGTCGATTTCTTCGATGGGATCCCGGTGCTCGAGCAGGTGGCTCACCTCTTCGAGTTCGTGCCCAACTGGAACATCTGGTCTCAGTGGCCGGCGTTCTTCATCTTTTTGATCGCAGGAATCGCCGAGACCAACCGGGCTCCGTTCGACCTGCCCGAGGCCGAGACCGAACTCGTGGCGGGCTATCACACGGAGTATTCAGGAATCCGGTTCGCGATCTTTTTCCTTGGGGAGTACATCCACGTGGTGGCCATCTCGGCAATTGCGGTCACTCTTTTCTTCGGGGGATGGGATGGGCCGGCGCCCGATTTCCTGCCATGGGTGTGGCCGATGGTCTGGTTCCTCGTCAAGACGGCGATCTTCGTATACCTGTTCGTGTGGCTCCGCGCTACATTGCCGCGGCTGCGATACGACCGCCTGATGTGGCTGGGCTGGAAGCGGCTCATCCCGGCTGCTCTCGTGTGGATCATGGTTACCGCCGTGGTCAACACCGACGAGGTGTCGCGTGGCGCGCGCCTTGCGATATTCGGCGTTCTCGGCTTGCTCATTCTCATCTGGGTGGGGCGCGGAGATCCGCGGCTACTTCAGGCGACGACTCCGAGCAAGGGGGTGCGAAGTGGCGCTGCCTGAGATCTTGACGGGGATGAAGGTGGTCATAAGAAACGTGTTCAAGCGGAAAGAGACCGTCGGGTACCCGGAGGTCAGGCGCCAGCCGTTCCCGCGTTTCAAGGGACGCCACATCCTGGATCGGCATCCCGACGGACTCGAGAAGTGCATCGGATGTGAACTGTGCGCCGGTGCGTGCCCGGCGGATGCCATCTACGTCGTCGGTGCCGAGAACACATCGGAACAGCGCTTCTCTCCCGGCGAGCGGTACGCGCAGATCTACCAGATCAACTATCTCCGCTGCATATTCTGCGGCCTTTGCGTCGAGGCATGCCCGACCGAAGCTTTGTTGATGACTACCGAGTACGAGATCTCGGGTTCCACCCGCGAGGAGCACATCTACACGAAAGAGCAATTGATCGTCGATGCTCCGATCGTCCGGCACTGGAAGACGAAGAAAGAGATATCTCCCGACCGCAAATCCGTATACA
>DASQUP010000166.1:0-3455 GCA_035641235.1 Actinomycetota bacterium | reverse complement strand
CGGCCGCGCCATGAGCCTCACGGAGCGATCGGCCAAACGGTTGCAGAACCCCGTCGACGTCCTCGAGATGGACGCGACCGACACACAGCAGATACGTGCCGTGTCGGACGAGCTGGGAACGCGATGGGGGCACGTCGATGGGTTCCTCCACGCGATCGCGTTCGCGCCGCAGGACGCGCTCGGCGGCAACTTCCTGAACACCGAGTGGGAGAGCGTGGCGACGGCGATCAGGACGAGCGCGTTCTCGCTGAAGGCGATCGCCACCGAGCTGCTGCCGCGGATGCGTGAGCGCGGCGGCGCGATCGTCTCGATGGACTTCGACGCGCGAGTGGCGTGGCCGATCTACGATTGGATGGGCGTGGCCAAGGCATCGCTCGAGTCGATCACGCGGTACCTGGCGCGTGACCTCGGTCCGTTCAAGATCCGCGTGAACACGGTTTCGGCAGGACCGCTCCGGACGATCGCGGGGAAAGGCATCCCCGGGTTCGACGCGCTGGCTAACGGGTGGGGCGCTCGTGCCCCGCTCGGCTGGGACGTGAACGACGCGACGCCGGTCGCCGACGCGATCGCCTTCTTGCTGTCGGATCTGTCACGAGGCATCACGGGTGAGCTAGTCCACGTGGATGGCGGGTACCACGCGATCGGCGCCCCAGCGGCTCGAACTGGCGACAACGACTCTTGACCAAGGGCGAAGGCGTGCGCTCATGTCAACACCATGGAGACGTCACGCTCGAGGCTCGCCCGAGGCTTGACGTTGGACGCCGTGCCGTTGTGGCGGTCGTCGTCGGAACGGCGGTCGGGTCTGCGGGCGACGAGCGGCGATGCGAGGCGCGACGCTTCGGACGCAGCGTCTCATGCCGGTGTAGTGGCGGATTCGTTCCAAAGCGCCGCTGGGTGAGGCGTCCGATCTGGTTGATCAGTACGCGGCGAGCGACATCAGCGCGGCGACGCGGTACCTAAAAACACTTCACACACAGTGATGGAAAGGGGGGCCGCTGAAAGCGGCCCCCCTTCCGGCTCCGTTCCCAGAGGCTCCCCTCTCATCCCTCCTTACGGATCGATCACGAAGTCGCACGTCACGGTGCCCGGTGGTAGGTCGGGCAAGGTGTCGGTGCCATCGCTCACCGTCATCGGGTAGCCAGGAAGGCTGACACCGTTGGCGTCCTTGCAGTCGACGACGGTGCTCGTCGCGCCGTTGTGCTGAGAGTCCACCGACCAGGTGATATCGGTCAGCGGGACGTTCTCGAAGGACGCGGTCGCTCCAGCCCCCGGGTCCGGGCAATCGGCGTCCGTGACGGTGACGTTCTCAACGTCCGGGTCCTCCTGGTAACCGTCCGGACCGTTGGTCTCGTCAACCGTGGCAGCGCCCAGCGGGAGGTCGTCCACGCAGGCGACGCCCGTGGTGGCGTCCGTCGTCACTATGTGCGTGTTGCCCAGCGAATCAGTGATCGTGAACTCGGCAGCCAGGTTGGCGCTGGTTGTACCGCTGGTGTCGGCGTGCTTCGCGGTCTTGACCACCTTGATCCCGCCGCACTGGACGCGGATCTGGGCGTCGTCAGAGACCTGGTCCGAGTTGTCGGCATCGGCGAAGGCCGTGTTGTCTAGAGTCCTGTCGCACTCCGCCGCAGTCATCGCCGTTGTCGTCCGGACGCGCACGGTGAACGAGGCGCCGACCGCCAGGTCGCCGACGTCACAGTGCAGGGTGTTTCCGTCTACGGCGATCGAGCAGGCTCCGGCGGTGGTCTCGGAGACGATCTCCCAGTCCAAGCCGGTGTCCGGCAGCACGTCGTCGATGGTCACGTTCTGGGCCGTGGCCGGACCGAGGCTGGTGACCGTGATATCGAAGGCAGCCTTATCACCAATGGTGATCGTGTCGTCCACCGCCGTCTTGGTGATCTGCAGCTCGGCCCGCGCCTCGATGATGCAGAACGAGATGTGGCTGAGCCCGTAGAACTGGTTGTTCGCCGGGTTCACTGGCGCGTGGAGGTCGGTGTCCGCGGCCGCCCCGTCCGGTCTGTAGTCATAGAAGTTGGCGTTGGGGCCGCCCTTGACGATGACTGCCGCAGCCGCGAAGTCGCCGGTGAACGAGAAGTCGAACAGCGACCCCGGCTTGACGTCCACGGTCACCGAGCCGGTCAGCCCATTGAAGGACAGAGGAATGGTCTCGTCCGTTGGGACGCCCGTCTTGTGCTCGAACAGGAAATCGGATGCGCCCAACAGATCGGCACAGTCGGGGTTGCCATGGACGCCAATCGGCTGTTCGTTCAGCGTTGTGGTGGGTGGCCCAGGGATTACGTGGGCGGCCGAGGCCGGCATCACGAACAGTCCCAACAAGAGAACGAGTGCCCCCACGACGGATGGAACGCGTTTCTTCATCCTTTAGCACCTCCAGAATGCTCGGCCACGCAGCGGTTTGGCGCGGCTCACGTCGGCTCCCATGCGGGAACCTCTTCCCCAGGCTTCTGCCGATCCGCTCGGAGCTGCGGTGTCGTTGCGCTTCTCCTCACGATCGTCAGCTGTAACCCCCAGTAATCGATGAGCGATGGGCATCACCTCCGTCGCAGGGTCAACACCGACTCGAGAACGGCCTCCTTTCTCGCCGAATGGTGTGGGCCGCTTGGCCTACAGAAGCCCCCGAAGGGGAATCGTTGTCCGGTCCGGAATCCGCGTCATCCCCAATATTGGGGAGAGCGTGTGGACAAGCGATGAAAGATCCCAGGGCGAGCATGTGAAATCCGTCACGAACAGGTGACCGCGTGCCTTGAAGCGCCCGGGCGACAGGGAACGTCACGGACCGAGGCCGGCTTCGGGGTCCAACGCGGATCGGGTCACTCGGCGAGCGAGGGGTGCGTTTCTCGAAGGGGCGCCCTCATGAAGAGGGATGATGCTGTGCCTGAACGCGAACGCCAGGGCCTCGGTCCGGGAGTGCACGCCGAGCTTGGCAAGGATGCTCTTTATGTGGCTCCGGAGCGTGCTGACGCTGACGTTGAGTCCGGTCGCGGCCCGGGGCTGTTGAAACTCCGTCGGTCAGGACGCGGAGTACCTCCAGCTCCCGCCGAGTGAGTTTGGCCAAGGAGTGAACGCCGACGCGTCATCCGTCGAATCGCTGTCCGACGCGCAAACCCACCTCGCCGCAAGCTGGCCTGCCCGTCGCTCGATCTTCTTCAACGCGCCTTAAACCCGTTCGCGACCGAGGGGCGGCTGAGACCGTTCGGAACCCATCGCCTCGAGGTACGGTCCATCATCGAGACCGTGAGTGACGAGTTGCGTCTGCCGATCGAGTTCGGGCCGGCCTCCAATGGGGAGTACGACCCGCGGCCGCTGTCGGAGGTCGCGCGCGAGGCGATTCGGCGCGCGCGGATCGACTGCCTCGCGACGGCGGATCGTCTGGCCATGCCGCGTCGGCGGTTCCTCCGTTCGCTCTGCGCGGCCTCGGTCGTGCTGCTTTCGCTCGA
>DASQUP010000165.1:0-4453 GCA_035641235.1 Actinomycetota bacterium | reverse complement strand
GCGACCACCACGCGCCCGCGGGAGGACAACGCAGCTAGTTCCTCCTGCAATCCTGACCAGCAGAAACGGCGAAGGGGCGCCTTCCGGCACCCCTTCTGACCTACGCTGTTGCGCGGGCTGGATTTGAACCAGCGACCCTCTGGGTTATGAGTCCAGCGAAAGGGGGTCCGCTCACGCATATCCGCTGGTCACAGGTGCTGTCAGGTCCTAGAAGATCGTGTCCGATCTCCTGAGCCAGACACATTCTGGACACAAGAATCTGTTGAGGAACGGGAAGCCGCTGTGGTGATCGCGGTCGTCGCGCTGGTGAGCTTCGCGCCGGTGGCCTGTTCCCCAGGGAAGGCCGAGCGTCCGGCGAGCAAGACCAGCGCCAGGGAGGTCTCCGCAACCGAGCCGTGACACCTACACGAACGACGCTCGCCATTCGTTGACGCTTCAAGATGGAGGTTGTGGGCAGCTCAGCGCGCGAGCAGACCACCCGCGAGGGGCCGTTGGCAGAGGGTTCGAGGGTGTCCTTCGAAGAGTTCTTCGAGGCCGAGCGGGTGCGTCTGTACAAGGTCCTCTTCGCCATCACCCGCAGCCGCCACGAAGCCGAGGACATCGCCCAGGATGCCTTCCTGCGCGTCTGGGAGAGATGGGAGCGGGTCAGCGAGATGGACGACCCCGCCGGATACCTGCATCGCACGGCGATGAACGCCTTCCGCGACCGATACCGGCGTCTCGTGCTCGGGATCAGGCGCGCGATCCGGGTCACGGCCGCGTCCGACGCCTACGAGGCGGTCGAGGCGCGCTCGGTCGCCACCGACGTCCTCGCTTCCCTCTCCTCCAGGCAGCGAGCGGCCATCGTGCTCACCGAGGGGCTCGAGTATTCCGCCGAGGAGGCGGGCGAGCTGCTCGGGATCAAAGGATCCACCGTCCGGGCGCTCAACTTCCAGGCGCGCGCGGCGCTGAGGAACTGGATGGAGGGGACCCATGACTGAGCTGCGGACGCTGGTCGAGCGCGACATGGACCGGGCCGGCTCCCCCTCGTACACGTTCGAGGATCTCTCCCGCCGCCGGGAGCGCAAGCGCCGCACCCAGCGGCTCGCGACCACGGCGCTGGCCCTGGTGGTGGCCGCCGCGGGCATCGCGGGGGTGGTGCGGGCCTGGAGCGGCGGCGACCTCGTCCCGGCCGACCGCTCCGCCGACCCCTTCGTGGGGACCTGGGAGTCGGTCGACCTCGACGGGAGTTCCCAGATCATGGAGATCCGGGCGACCGGGGAGGGCGCCTACGAGATCGGGGTGCACGACGAGTCCGCCGGGGTCTGCTCGGGGACGCCGTCGACGATGACGGGCCTCGGACGGCTCCAGGGCGCCGCAGAGCTGCTCATCCCCTCGCCGGTGCTGACCTGCGACGATGGGAGCGAGCCCGAGGCCCTGAGCGGCCCTCCTCTGCAGGAGCAGCTCCGGAACCTAACGTTTGTCCACGACCCAGCCACCGACACCCTCACCGCCTCCTTCGGAGTGGTGTGGTCCCGGACCGGGGGGGAAGAGCCCACCCCGCTCCCCACGGCTGAAGAACCGCCGTCGGATCCCGGGGTCGGCGAGACCGTGCTCCGTCTCCGAGGCGACGTCGAGGTGGGCATCTACGCCGATGGACGGGTGATCTGGGAGATCGGCGACGGCGATCCCGGCTACCTCCAGATGCGGCTCACGCCTGAGGGCGTCGAACGGCTCCGGTCGACGGCCGTGTCGACCGGCCTCTTCGAGCAGGAGCAGGGCCTGACGCTCGACCATGGCGATGGAACCATTGAGGTCCGCCGCGGCGACCGATCCGTCATCATCGTGTGGGGGGAGGATCCTTCCATCATCCGGTCGTGGACTAAGTCACTCGATCGCGACTTGGAGAGGACCTCGGCTGCAACCGCTGAGCAGGAGATCGAACTCGTCGAGCTCGTGGCGTTCTTCCGCGATCCGACGGCGTGGGCGCTGCCGCGCCGCATGTACGTGCAACCTGAGCCCTCGCCGTTCGTCCCGGCCCGCATCCTGGTTGTGTACGACCATGGTGCGCCCGACTGGTCCAAGCTGCCGTCTCCGGCCCGCGAGGTCGTGAGCGCGAACCTACAGAGGCTGATCCCCGACGGATGTCAGGTCATATCGACCGACCAAGCACGGGAGATCGCTCGGGGGTTGACGCAAGCGGGTATCGACACCGACTACGACAGCCAGCGTGGCTTGCTCAGCTTCAGCGGCGGGGGCTCGTTCGTCCATTCCATTCCTGCCCTTCCGCACGAGGTGGACTGCGAGACGAGGTGGCCCGGTTTGTACTGATGTGCGCCTGAATGGTCTGGGATCGATCCGGACGGACTCGATCCTTCTCGTCCGGGTCGGACTGTTGTTTCGTTGCAGGGCTCGCCGTCGACGAAGAGGGAAACCTCTACATGGCCGACGGGGATAACCACCGGATCCGCAAGGTCGACGAGGACGGCGTGATCACGACCGTCGCCCGCGGTTGAGACCGATCAAAAGCACCGGTGGATCCAATGGAATCTACCTCGAGCAACCTTGAGAGGTGAGCCGTGACGTTCTCTCAGAGAAGACTGCCGAGTCGGCCGTCAGGGCGCGTGATGGCCCTGCTGGGCGTGGCGCTGGTCCTCGCTTTCCCGCTGGTTGCGTGCCGCGACGGGGATGGTGAGACGAGCAGCGCGAGTCCCACCCCAAGGGTAGCGCAGACCCCCTCGCCCCAACCTGAGCCAGAGCTGCCGGAGATCACAAGCGTGAGGCAGGCGGGCGGTGAGGCTATCCGCGCCCCGGCGAGCGCCGACTGGGTCCTCGTGGCCTTCGGACGTGCATGGGTGAGCGGTGTGGGCGAGGGTGTGGGGTTCTACGCGGCGAAGACCGGTCGTCTTCAGGGCTCGGTCGCTGTGCCGCAGTCGCCGTGCGCCTCGATGGATTCGGGGTTCGGTGCTGTGTGGACGGCGACGTGCGGGAAGCGAGGGGTTGCGCGCATCGACCCCAAGACCGGCGACGTCATTAGATGGGTGGCCGTCGACGTTCCGGCCGAGGGAGAGTCGAGCGTGGGTGCCGGCGAAGGCGGCATCTGGGCGATCGCCGACGGAGACGACTGTTCCGGGTGCATGCTCGTTCGGATCGACCCGAGGACCGTCAAGGTCGCCGAGACATACGACGTACCGGAGGGAGGCACCGCCGTGCGTGCCGGGCTCAATGGGATCTGGATCACCTACTCCGGCAAGGATCGCGTCGCCCACGTTGACCCCGAGACGGGCGCGGTCGTCTCAGAGATAGACGTTGGTTCCGGCCCCCGTTTCTTGGACGTGGGTGAAGGTGGCGTGTGGGTCATGAATCAGCTCGACGGATCAGTGTCCCATGTCGACCCAACGTCCGACAGGGTCGTCGCCACCATCCCGGTGGATGCAGAAGTCATCCAGGGCGGAGATATCAGCGTCGGAGCGGGGTTCGTCTGGCTCCGTGCCAGCTCCGAGATGGTTGCACAGATCGACCCGGCCACCGATCGCATCGTTGCGCGGATCGGGTCGCCGCAGGCCAGCGGCGGCGTGCACGCAAGCGAGGGGCAGCTCTGGATCTCGGGCCATTTCGAGAAGCCCGGGGGGTGGCGGGCCGTCCTCTACCGGATCCCGCTCAGGGAGGGGTAGCCACGCTCGCCGTCTTGATGAGTTGTTGCGCGCGCCCTCGGCCTCGCGCTTTCCCTTGCCCTTGCCCATCTCGGCTGGAACAAGGGGATCGTCAACTCTCGACGAGCCGGACGAGGCGAAGCGGCGCGAAGAAAGGGCCGATGAACCGATAGATCGCGTGCACCAGTGCAGTTGCGCCGGCCCTCTGGTGATCGCAGCGCGTTCAGATTGACGCGAGGGACAGCGCCGCAATCCCCTCCGCGGCCCGGACCCGCGCTTCCGCCGGTGATGATTCCTGCCGCACTTGCGACGACGGTCGTGGGTTGCCGTTCATGGGGCCCCGGAGGAATTTAGACACAAATTAGACACAAGAACGCCCTTGAGAGAGGCGGCCGCGAGCCAAGCCTCAGAGCTGCGGTTTCCCTACGTCACCGATGATCTGCGAGGCTGCGATAGGCCGCTGCTGGGTTTTCGGCCCGGAGGTAGAGATGTTTCTCGAACCGGCGCTGACCTGCGGTTTCGTCGTCGGCGAGTGGCGTCGGACCTCTGGGTTTTGAGACACACGGAAAGAGGAGAGGGGCGCCGCTTTCGGCACCCCTCCTGAACTGCTACTTCTCTCGTTGCGCGGGCTGGATTTGAACCAGCGACCTCTGGGTTATGAGCCCAGCGAGCTACCAGACTGCTCCACCGCGCGGACCCATGGTAGCAACGCCGGCCGAACCCGACAACCGATCAGGACGCCGGGGTCTCCCCGGGACTGGGGGACTCCTCGGGGGCGGGGCTTGGGGCCCCGGCCAGCTCGGCGGCCTGCTGGATCAGCG
>DASQUP010000164.1:0-6390 GCA_035641235.1 Actinomycetota bacterium | reverse complement strand
GGGGGAGGCTCGCGACGGCGCCGAGGCGGTGGCCCTGGTCGGGCGACACGAACCCGACGTGGTGCTCATGGACCTGCGGATGCCCGAGCTCGACGGGGTGTCGGCCACCGCCCGGATCCTCGAGCGTCCCGAGGCGCCCCGAGTCCTCGTACTCACCACCTACGACACTGACGCGGACATCCTCCGGGCGCTCGAAGTCGGTGCCACGGGCTACCTGCTCAAGGACGCCCCGCGCGAGGACCTGTTCCGGGCCATCCGCGGCGCGGCTCGGGGAGAGGCGGTGCTCTCGCCGGCCGTCGCCAGGCGCGTCATGGAGAAGATGCGGGGACCGGCCGAGGAGATGCTCACGACTCGCGAGATCGAAGTGTTGGACCTGGTGGCCCGCGGAAAGGCCAACAAGGAGGTCGCTAGAGACCTCTACCTCAGTGAGGCCACAGTGAAGACTCACCTCCTGCACATCTTCGCCAAACTCGGAGTGGATGATCGGACCGCGGCGGTCACCGTCGCCATGGAACGCGGAGTCCTTCGGCGCCCCGGCGATCGGTGACGAACCGATCCGGAGAGCCTGTCTCACTCACGTAATCGGACGTGATCTCAGGGCAGCTCAGATGACTCGTGAGCAGCGGATATGCCTGAGGTGACCTGGAAATGCAGGACTCATAACCCAGAGGTCGCTGGTTCAAATCCAGCCCGCGCAACTAGGCAAAACGTCAGGAAGATGACCTAAGGGGCGGTTCCGGAGTTCGAGGAGCCGCCCCGATTTTTGCCCAACTTTTGCCCAAGTGCCGGTGAAAGAGTGCCCGATGTACCCTCGACAGGCGACGTGGCCCCCGAGGGGTGCGAGATGGCAGTCTTCAAGAAGGGCCTGAAGGACATGTGGCTCCAAGTGGAGAAGGAGTTCGAGTTTGACGTTGCATCCGGCAACTTTCATGACCTGGAGATCCGCGAAGGGCCTGATGGCAAGTTTCACTACTTCTTCGACCGACGACCCAACCGCCTGATCAAGCGGTTCCTGCTCCGCGAGGGGGCGCAAGTCGACACTCTGTGCGATGTGGTCCTCATCAAGAAGGACGAGGGATACACGCCGCGGCTAACGCCCTGGAAGCGCGACAAGACTGAAGGGAGGCCCGAAACGCCAACTGAAGAGGCAGCGTCTCCCGACGACCGCGTCGGCCATGTCAAGTCACGAGTCGACCTCGACGAGGCCCAAGACAACTTCTGGAAGCTGATTGACTTCCTCCGGGCCTATCGTGGCGTCGTCCTTCCCGCACACGATTTCCGTGTGACCAGCGGAGACGAAGCCGCCCTCCTCGATGCCATGAAAGGCCAAGGGAAGGCCGCCGTCCTCTCCGCCGTCCGGACGTATCTCAGTGGCGAGCTCACTGACGACGACGTCGAGATGTTGCGGGGTCGGCGGCAGGCTCTTGAGCGGTTCCGGGCACTCCTGTACGACGCCGACTTCTTCGACGCCGCCCGAGAGGCAGCAGGCGGTCCCGAGCGTGCGTGGCAAGCATTCTTCGAGGAGAACACCTGGATCTTCGGGTACGGCCTGATCCTCGTCGCCTGCGACGGCTACCGGGACGAGCGGCTGGAGCAGATCACGACTGCCCGGAACGTTTTCGGTGGAGGCGGAAAGAGGACGGACGCGTTGATGAAGACGAAGGGCTTCATCGAGACGCTGCTCTTCGCCGAGATCAAGCCACACGAGGCACCCCTGCTGGCCGGGGCTCCGTACCGACACCCGGACGTATACCAGCCGAGCGCCGAGCTGACGGGCGCGATCTCACAGGTTCGTAAGACCGCACACAAGGCTGTGAAGAAGCTGGGAGACCTCCATCGGCAGCACCGAGCCAGCGGCGAGTTCGAGTTCGAAGTGTCCACCATTCGCCCCAGACAGGTCGTCGTCGCGGGGCAGCTGAGTCAGCTCGTGGACGGCGAGGAGGTCAACGTCGAGAAGCTGACCAGCTTCGAGATGTGGCGGCGCGGCGAGCTGGACGTAGAGGTCATCACGTTCGACGAGCTGTACGAACGCGCTCGGTTCATCGTCGAGAAGCAGGAGCAGGAATAGCCAGGACGGATTCGACCCAGGGGTGGCGGAGCCGTTTGCGATTGAGGTTCACAGCTGTCCGGTACACGTACCCTCCGGGGGAGTTCATCCGGCCGACCCGATCCCACCAGGCGTAGGCCCGGGCCATGGCCTCCTGCGCGAGCTCCTCGGCCTCGTGACGGTCCGCGGTCAGCAGGATGAGCCCCGGACCAGGTCCGGAAACTGGGCCTGGAAGAACTCGGTGAACTCCAGGTTCTGTTCCCTTGCCGGCCACCGTGCGGATCTCGCACCCTCCACCTACCCAACCCCTCAGCCCTGCGCGGCGTTGCAGGTTCCGAGCGCTGCCTCTGGAGGGAATCACCTCCCCGAGTTCGGACGGCGCCGCGTGCGCAAGGGTTCTCATGCGAGAGCAGCGCACCGCTGGTCAACACCAGCGGTGCCATCGGGTCGCCCGCGACGGAACCCCAGATCCTGGTGTTACTTCTCCCCCCACCCGATGAGCTGGTCGATCCAGGGCCCGGATCTGCCATCCCCAAGGTCGCGCACGTGACTCCCGCCAGGAGTCGCGATCCAGAGGGATGAGTAAGAGATCCACGACCCGTCCGGCGACCAATACGGATTCCTCCCGCGGCCGAGCCGGGAAAGGTCCGAGCCGTCGGCGTTAACGATGTTGATACCGCCGGGCTCGCCCCGGAACGCGAAGGAAAGACGAGTGCCATCGGGCGACCACTGAAGCGTGTACACGTGGCCGTACTGCGTCTCCTCCTCTCCAACGAGGATCTGGCGCCTGCCGGTCCCGTCGGCGTTCATGACCCAGAGGCTGTTACCCCAGTCCCCCATGCCCTCGAAATACGCGATCTGGGAGCCGTCGGGGGACAAGCTCGGGTTAGACACAGCCGTGCGGAAGCTGCGTCCGGCCTCTGGGTAGTACACTCGCCGCCCCCCAAGCAGAAGGATCCTCGGAGAGCCGCCCTCGGAACTCACCGCGTAGATGGCCGATGTCCAGTCACCGCCTAGCGTCGCGTAGACCACCGTCGATCCGTCGGGAGTGAAGGAGCCCCCGCTAATGAAGCCTTCGTCAGAATCGGCTAGGACGGTCTCGGTCCCATCGGAGTTCAGTACGACCAGCTGCGCATCCCGCTGAATGAGCAGCTTCGACCCGTCGCTCGACCACGCCCATGGATGTCCCCCGCGCCGATTCAGCTCAACTCGGTCTTCGGGGTTCGCCGCGTCCAGGGCCCAGATGCCAGATGCATCTCCATAGGCGATCCAGCCGTGAACATCGGCGACGTTTTCCCCCGGTTGGCTCGCCGGCATCGGGGTGCGGTCCGAGAGGCCCGGCGACAGGCCGCCCTGCCGATGGGCGGGTGGGGCCGCTCCATCCTCCGAAGCACACGAGATGGCCCCCGTCGCGACAGCCAAGGCTATCGCAGCAACCAGTGCGAATGGCGGGCGAGGGGCGTTCGGCCGTTCCCGATCCTCCGGCTGCCTACGTGATCCACTGTCGAGCTTGATCTGCTTGCTAAGCAATCTTGACCACCTTTCTTGTCATGCGGGGTCTCCTCCCACAGAGCCCAGGATTCCGTGCGTACCCCAGCTCAATTCGTGGACGATTGCGCCGGTCCGGAGGCTGCGGACTTGTTCCTCCGCCACGTCGGCGACGCGAATCGTCCGTTCGTGATGCCAATCGAGAAAAGCGATCGAGCGCCCGTTTGGGGACCAGGTCGGGGAGTCCAAGTGCCCCCAGTACTCGACGAGCCGGTGCTGCTCGGTGCCGTCCGGCCGCATGAGCCACAGACCCGTCAGGCCCCGCTCGCCAAAGAAGGGATACTCACGAGGCGGGGCTCCGGGGTGTTCCCAGCGGATGAACGCGATCCACTGGCCGCCGGGCGACCACGCCGCGCTGTAGTCGCCGTCGAGTTCGTTGTTCTCGGTGAGCTGAGTAAGGGAGCCATCGGCCGCTGAGGTCATCCAGATCCCCGACCAGGACAGGAACGAGCGTCCCTCCCCCTTAACAGGCCACGATCGACACTCCCGGGACTCGCCACACAAGGTGTTGAACACGATGCGCGTTCCATCCGGAAACCAGTCGGGGGCAACGTCGCGCTTCGGGGTTCCAGCCAGCCTGCGGATGTCCGTGCCGTCGGCGTTCATCACGAAGATGTCGCCATGGGGACCACTGCTCGCGAAAGCGATCCGGCGTCCGTCCGGCGACCACGTGGGGTCCTGGGCACCGCTCGGCATATGCGTCAGCATCCGCTCCGTCCCGTCGGCCTCCAGCACGAATATTTGAGGCTTGCTCCCCGCGATTTCGCCCTCGTACACCACGTGCCTGCCGGTCGGCGAGCGTTCCGGGTCGGTTTGGTCGCCCTCCGCGACGACGAGCTCCGTCACGTGCCCGGACTCCGGGTCGACCAGGAATAGGTCCGCCCCAGTTGCGGGGTCCGGCGTGATCTCCGACGACGTCCCCGCCTGGCTGTCGCCCGGGGTGACCAGGGGTTCGGTCCGGACTGCTGAGTCGACGCCCGCCTCTCCGGCGCATGCGGCCGCGAGCACAAGGCTCGTCACGGTCGCGAGGAGCACCCGGCGATCGAACGAGGTTGCTGCTCCTTTTCTCACTACTCCCCAGCTGCGCATTCTCTTTTCTCCCCGTCGGTGGCCGCTCGCATGAGGACCATGGTGCGAGGTTGGCGGATGAGGCTTGAGAACGGCTGGAAACCTCTCTCGAGCCGTTCTCAAGCGGCTCCCTCGAAGCAGGAGCCCGTGACGAGCCGACAGAACGACCCCGGCCGAACTGTTACCCCCTCTGGTGAGCTGTCTCCCCAAAGCTGCGTCCGTACCCGGAAGCTGACTGACCGGCTGCAGACTCGCGGAAGGTGTCTCCGTACCCGGCGTGCCTCTCCTCCCAGCCGCCCGGATGGATGGGCCCACCGCCGAAGATCGGCAGGACCACCGAGGACTCCTCGGCGATGGGTTCGTTGGATATCACGCTCGTGACGGCCGCAACGGTCAGCACCGCCATGGCGATTGCTACGAATGAGCCGACCATCCAGACCATCCACCGCCGACGCCGTCTCCCCGCTTGGACCGCGATCGTTCCGGTGCTCATGGCTCCCCCTTCCTGAGGTCTCCAGCTCCACCAGCCAACGGTAGTCCGCGCCAGTCCGCTCGTCGGTACCCAGCGGCACATCCTGCACGTGACGAGGAACACACATCGGAACCCTGTGGTCGTAGGCGAGCGACATCAGCGTTCGCTCCAGCCTTTCAACCGCGGGCTCGGTTTCGAAGCCGACCGGTGAGTGGTTCGACGGCCAGGAGGTACTGGCTTCGGCTCCGAGCCGGATATCGGCACCGCTCTCGCCAACGGGGTGCCCCGGCGCACCACATGCAACCTCTGTGGCTACGTCTCGAAGCGGATCGACTCCATGACCTGCCAGAGCTCCTCGCGATTCCTTGGCATCGGCCGAGGGCATGTACAGCCCGTCGATCACGAGTCGCTCCCCGTCGACATCGAGGATCCACAACCGTCGGCCTGCCCCGGGCCCAGCTGATACCGGACGCTGCCCCCCCAGGAGCCCGCCACCCCGGTCCAGCTCCTGAAATCAACGTCATCGCACTTGGAGAAGTCGATGTTGGCCGGGACCGACCATTCCAACTGCATGCCACGGTAGCCATCGATGACTCCACGATCTCTCCCCGGGTGGGCCGTGTGTTCCCGGCTGGGCCGTTGCGGAGGTTGCAGGGCGTCCGTCTGACGGATGTCTTGGCAGGTCGGCTGAGTGACAAGGAGCCCGATTCGGGCGTCAAGCGCCCGAGGGCAGCCATGATGTGTTGGGTCTTCCCTTCCTCGGGTACATCCCTGACTCCTTCGAACGCCGACGCGCATGGCTCGGTCATGCGACCCGCGGTCCGAAGGTCGCGCACCTTGGCGACGACGATCGGGTTGGTGCCGAGCAACACCGTGGGAGTGTGTTCGTCATCACCTTGTCCGGTCCCCACGGCGACGTCATACTCGTTGCACGAATGGGGGGCCGATGGCCAAGCAGGTGACCGACGAGTCCGGACGGTCCACGCTCGTCTTGAGCTTCCTGATCGCCGACGTCCGAGGCTACTCGCGTTTCACGGCCGAGCGCGGGGACGCCGCAGCCGCCCTCCTCGCCAAGCGGTTCGCCGATCTGGCCCGCGATGCCGTGGAGGCGCGAGGGGGCCGGGTCATCGAGCTGCGGGGCGACGAGGCCCTGGCCGTGTTCGAGTCCCCGTCACAAGCGGTGCGGGCCGCCGTCGAGTTCCAGGCCACGTGCGCCGAGGAGAGCGAGGCCGACCCCGCGTTCCCCCTGCCGGTC
>DASQUP010000163.1:0-7515 GCA_035641235.1 Actinomycetota bacterium | reverse complement strand
GTACCACTTTCCCGGCTTTGGAATCGATGCCGTCGAGTGGCTGCTGGCTAACCGCAGCATCACGGGCATCGGAGTCGATACGCTCAGTCTCGACGTTGGAGCTTCGACGACCTTTGACGTTCACGTCACGCTCCTCGGCGCCGACAAATACGGAATCGAGAGTCTCGCCAACTTGAGCCTGATCCCGCCGCGCGGGGCCGAGGCTTTCGTCGGCGTGATCCCGTGGGAGGAGGGCTCCGGAGGCCCGTGCCGGGTGGTGGCGCACTGGTAACGCTCTATGCTCCGAACACTAGCTGCCGCTGATCAGCCTTCGCTGCGAGCGGCGCCATCGCCTCAGGCTCCAAGCCCACAGTCGCCTTCGACGACGGCGCCGTTCTCGCTCCGGCGTCGCGGTCGGACGTAGCGATCCTCGCCTCGCTCTACACGGGTTGGGGCTGCGGAGGCAGCTTGCCCAGTGATGCCTCCAGGGCCTCGTCCGGCAGCGTGAAGTCCTCCATCGTCCCGTTCAGGTAGGAGTCGTACGCGCTCATGTCGAAGTGCCCGTGCCCGCAGAGGTTGAACAGCACCACGCGCTCCGCGTCGGCCTCACGAGCGGCCAGAGCCTCGTCGATCGCTCCCTTGAGCGCGTGCGCCGGCTCCGGTCCCGGCAGCAGGCCTTCCGCCCGGGCGAACATGATCGCTGCCTCGAACACGGGGATCTGCGGGTAAGCAACTGCCTCCATGATCCCGGACTGGACGAGCGCGCAGAGCGTCGGCGCGTCACCGTGGTAACGCAGGCCGCCCGCATGGACCGGGGGCGGGACAAACTGGTGCCCGAGCGTGTACATCGGAAGCAGGGGAGTCGTGCCCGCCGTATCGCCAAAGTCGTATGCGAATTGGCCACGCGTCAGCGTCGGGCATGCCTCGGGTTCGACTGCAAGGTAGCGTGTCTTCGCTCCGCTCTTCAGGTTGTCCATGATGAACGGATAAGAGAGCCCGGCGTAGTTCGATCCGCCCCCGACACATCCCACTATGACGTCGGGGACGTCCTCGAACGCCTCCATCTGCTTGCGCGCCTCGAGGCCGACGACCGTCTGGTGCAAACACACGTGGTTCAGCACGGAGCCCAGCGAATAGTTGGTGTCGGGGTTGGTCGCTGCGATCTCGACGGCTTCGGAGATGGCTATCCCGAGCGAACCGGTCGAGTCCGGGTGCTCTTCGAGGATCTTGCGTCCGGACTGAGTCTCCTGCGATGGCGAGGGATGCACCTCGGCGCCCCACGACTGCATCAACACGCGCCGGTACGGCTTCTGCTCGTAGGAAACCTTGACCATGAACACGAGACAGTCGAGTCCGAAGAACTGGCATGCCATCGCCAGGGCCGAACCCCACTGACCGGCGCCGGTCTCTGTGCTCAAACGCCGGATGCCGGCGGCCTTGTTGTAATAGGCCTGCGCGACGGCGGTGTTCGGCTTGTGAGATCCGGCGGGGGATACACCCTCGTACTTGTAGTAGATCCGCTGTTTTCCGGGTGTAAGCCCGAGAGCATTTTCCAAGCGGCGCGCCCGGTACAGCGGCGTCGGCCTCCATATCCTGTACACGTCGAGGATCGGGCCCGGGATGTCGATCCACGAGTCGCTTGATACCTCCTGCATGATCAGCGATTCGGGGAACAGCGGCGCCAGGTCGGCGGGGCTGATCGGCTCACCGGTTCCCGGGTGGAGGGGAGGTTTCCCCTCGCCGGGAAGGTCGGGGAGGATGTTGTACCAGGCGGTAGGGAGCTCGGAGTCGGCAAGAACGATCTTGTTGATGTCATCTCGCGGCATAACGACCTCCCCGGCTTCAGGACGAATGCTCAAACTATAGCCGTGCCGATACGCGGTTGACGGGGGAACCGCCGCGGTGTTCAGTCTCGGAAGGAAGCACGAGCTAGGGGGTGAGCCGCGGTGCCGGTCTCGGAGCAGAACTCCAAGGTCGTCTACGAGGCGCTAAAGGGTGCCGGTGTCCGCCTGTGCTCGGCGCTCCCCGAGACGTGGCTTGTGCACCTCATTCGGATGGCCGAAGACGACCCGGAGATGACTCTCGTGCGGCTGGCCAAGGAGGAAGAGGGGGTCGGCATCTCCATGGGAGCGCACTTCGCCGGAGTGAAGTCGGCGATGCTCATGCAGAACCACGGTTTTCTTCAGTCCATCAACGGGATCGTATCGGGCGCAATGCTCTACAAGATGCCGCTATTGATGCTGATCAGTGACCGCGGACATATGGGTGAGCGCGATCCGTGGCAGACGGAGGGCGGCAGGTACACGCGGCACGTCCTCGACTCATTGCGCATCGTCCACGATGAGCTACGAGATCCGGAGGAGATCGCTGCGAAGGTAGACAAGGGGATGTCGCTTGCGTACTCGTCGCTCACGCCCGTGGCTCTGCTGCTCACAAGGGATCTGATGTGGGAGGAGCCGGCGTGAGGCGGATCGACTGCCTGGAGTCGGTCTACGAAGATCTTGCTGAGTGCGCGGTCGTCACGATCATGGGCGCCGTCGCCGTCGAGCTCTATTCGCTCGGCCACCGCGCCAACTTCTTCTATCTGGAACATGCCATGGGTTTGGCCTCGTCGGTAGGCCTCGGTATCGCGCTTGCTCAGCCGGAGCGCAGGGTCGTGGTGATCGACGGGGACGGCTCGGTGCTCATGAACCTCGGGGGCCTCACGACGCTCGCGCGCTACGCGCCTGCGAACCTCACCCACGTCGTCTTCGACAACGAGAGCCTGCTGTCGGTCGGAGGGTTCCCGACCGCCACGTCCACCGGAACGGATCTTGCGGCGATCGCCCGCGGCGCGGGGGTTCCCTACGCAACGCAAGTGGACGATCAGGCCGCGTTCCGGTCGGAGTTCGGCGCCGCCCTCGATGCCGCCGAGCTTCGGTGCATCGTCGCGAAGGTGGAAGCAGTCGGCCCGACGGCGTTCGCCATGGACCTTCACATGCTGGAGAATCGCTTCGAGTTTCCGCGCGCGTTGATGATGGGGGAGCAATGACCGAGCACGACGATCTTGTTGTGGAGGAAAAGGACCGCCTCACGGTAGGCCGCGTTAATTCACCGACCGAAGCACTTCGCGCGCTAATGGCGGCGCTGTCCTCGGGCGCGGTCGAGGTGGTCGATCTCACGCAACCGCTGTCGGAGGACACGCCCATTATCCAGCTGCCCGAGCCGTTCGTGAACACGCCCGGTTGGAAGATGCACGAGCTGTCGCACTACGACGACCGCGGCCCGGCGTGGTACTGGAATTCGTTCGAAGGCGGCGAACACGTCGGCACGCACCTCGACGCGCCGGTCCACTGGGTGACCGGCAAGGACTCCGACGACGTGTCGCAGATTCCGCTCAACCGCCTTATCGGCCCGGCGATCGTGATCGACAAGGTGGCGCAGGCCCAGGCCGATCCGGACTACCTGCTCACAATCGACGAGATCCGGTCGTTTGAGGCCGACAACGGCCCGATTCCGGATGGGGCCTGGCTCCTGTATCGAACGGGCTGGGATGAACGCGCCCACGACCAGGCGCAGTTCCTCAATGCCAACGAGACCGGCCCGCACACGCCCGGAATCGACGTCGAGTGCGCGCGCTGGCTCGCGGAGGATTCGCCCATCGTGGGCGTCGGTGTCGAGACCGTGGGGACGGACGCGGGCGCGGCTCATTCGTTCGATCCGCCGTTCCCATGCCACCAGTTCCTGCTCGGCGCCGGAAAGTACGGGCTTACCCAGCTAGCGAACCTCGAACGGCTTCCCGCCACCGGCGCCGTCCTCATCGTTGCGCCGCTCAAGTTGGTAAATGGGTCGGGAAGCCCCTGTAGGGCCATGGCTTTGGTGCCCCACCGCTGAACTGTCTGGTGTGACTCCCGGATACCGGGAATGACAGCAGACGGTTGGGCCTAATCGCCGGTGCGTTCGGGGAGCGGCGCGCCCATCGCGTGGTGGCCGCCGTCGACGTGGATGATCTCGCCGGTGATGCCCGCCGACCAGTCCGAGAGCAGAAAGGCGACCGCACGCGCAACAGGTTCGGGATCTTCGGAATCCCATCCCAGCGGCGCCTGGATGCCCCACTGCGACGCAAGGCCGTCGAAGCCGGGGATGCCCTTCGCGGCCATCGTTCGGAGCGGACCCGCCGAAATGCAGTTCACCCGGATCTTGTGTTCTCCGAGGTATCGCGCCAGGTAGCGGGTCACGGCCTCGAGCGCGGCCTTCGACACACCCATCCAGTCGTACACAGGCCATGCCACCGAGGCATCGAAGTCGAGGCTCACTATGGAGCCGCCGTCAGGCATCAACGGCTGAAATTCGGCGGCCATCGCTTTCAGCGAGTACGCGCTGGTCTGGAACGCGGTCTGCACGCTCTCGAGCGGCGCAGTCATGAAGTTCCCGCCGAGGGCGTCGTTCGGCGAGAACGCGATGGCGTGCAGGAACCCGTCCAGCGAACCCCAGCGCGACCGCACCTCGGCCGCGACCGCACTCAGTTGACCCGGATCGTTGACGTCCATCTCCAGGACATCGACGGCGTCAGGGAGCCGGCGGGCGCTGCGTTTGGTTACTGCCATTCCCCGGCCGAAGCCGGTCAGCAGAATCTCTGCGCCCTCCTCCTGTGCAATCCGCGCTGCCGCGAAGGCGATGCTCTTCTCGGTCAGGACACCGGTGATTAGCAGTTTCTTTTTTGCAAGCATGCCCGCAGTGTACGGGCTAGGCGCCGAGGTGATAGACCTGCCCCGGCTCCATGTCTAGACCGTTCATCACTTGCCACAGCGCGCCGAGTGCCTTGAGTGCATTTCGCTGCTGGTACGGAGCCAGCTCGTCGCCGTGTTCTGCCACGATCTCGGCGAGAGATCGGTAACACTCCACGAGTTTTGCCTCGGCAGTGGTCAGGTCGCCCCCGAGTGAGTTGTTCACGAACCCCTCCTCTCGCCTTTGCCGCCGATAACCTCGCGGTCATCGACCAAACGTTTTGCCTTCAGCTCGAACCGGGGCAGGGAATTGTCTTCGGCGACCCGCACGCTGAAGCGGAGGCCCTCGTGCGCTTCAGCGAGGGCGCGGCCGAGCTCCTGGGTAAGGCTTTCGGTGTCGACGGATTTGTCGGGCACCTCAATGAGGACTTCGATCTCGTCGCGTATAGCGTCCGCCGTGTACAGGTGGATTTGGAACTCGTCGACCTCGCGGTGCTCTCGAACGATGGCCTCCACGGCGCGCGGGTAGACGTTCGTGCCGCGCACCAGCTTCATGTCGTCCACCCGTCCCCGGATACCGCCGTCGTAGATATCGAAGGTCCGGCCACACTCACAAGTGTCTCCGGGCACCTTTACAACGAGGTCACGCGTCCGGTACCGGAGCACAGGTATGAAGCCGCGCCCGAACGACGTGACGACGCGCTCGCCGCGTTCACCGTAGCCCACGGGTTCTGCGGTGATTGGGTCGATGACCTCCTCGATGAAATGGTCTTCGATGATGTGTGTGCCGCCGGGTTGGTGTTCGCATTCGAAGATCATGATGGTGCCGAGCTCGGTCATGCCGGCCGTATCCCCGGCCTTCGCGCCCCACTGCTCTTCTATCAGCTGTTTGGTTGCGGGGATTGATCCGGCGGGTTCGCCCGACAGGATGAGGCGTTTGACCGGTCCGGAGGCCAGGTCGACCCCGAGGGCCTGCGCCTCCTGCGCCATCCGCAGCGCATAGGTCGGCGTCGAACACACGACGGTGGCACCCATATCAATGATCTGCTTGACGCGTCCCTCGGTGGTCATGTTTCCGCCCGGTAGCACTAGACAGCCCATTTTTTCGCACGCGTAGTGGGCTCCCCAGAACCCGACGAACGTCCCGTAGCTGAATGCGAAGAAGACGGTGTCCTGGGGACGGATGCCGAATCCCCAGAACCCGTAGCACCACATTTCGGCGATCCATTCCCAGTCCTTCATCGAGTCGAGGACACGGATCGGAGTGCGGCCCGTTGTTCCCGAGGTCATGTGGTAACGGATGGCGGTCTCTTGCGGCGCGGCCAGTATGGGTCCGTAGGGTGGATCGTCGATCTGGCCCTGCATCCATTCGTCGCGCGTCAAAAACGGAATGCGGCGCAGATCGTCGAGCGAGGTGATGGAGTCGGCCGTAACCCCGGCGTCGTGGAGTTTCTTCGACTGGTACGGAACCTGAGACTCGGTCCATTCGACGAGTCGTTGGAGCTTCCTCAGTTGCAGTGCCTCGAGTTCTTCCCGCGGCATGGTCTCGTGCCGCGGGTTCCAATACGGCGACTCTGCCATTTGCACCCCCCGGAGGCTCGTCCTTGTTCTCAGCAGTATCGCGCCCCGCCGCGCGATCAACTCCTGAGGTACCGTCTGGATATGTCGTCCTTCAAGCTCTCAGACGAACATGAGCGCTTGATTCAACGTGCGCGCGAGGTTGTGCGATCCGACCTCGTGCCGGTGGCCGGTGCAGGTGAGGCCCATCGCGTGAACCGGCCGCTGCTCCGGGCTCTGGCCGATGCCGGCCTGCTTCCTCGGCTGTTCCCCCGGGGCGCCGGCGGAACGCATGAGGACGATGTTTCGGCACTCGAGTTGTGCGTCCTGCGCGAGGCGATCGCGACGGAGTCGACGGAGGCCGAATCGGCCCTGGCGCTCCAGGGGCTCGGCTCATATCCCGTCCTGCAGTCGGGATCCGAGGAACTCGTGAAGAGGTGGATACCTGCGGCGGCCGCCGGAGAGGCCGTTGCCGCTTTTGCCCTCACCGAAGAAACTGGGGGATCCGACGCCGCCGCCCTGGAGCTGCGCGCCGAGCGCCGCGGTTCCGAATTCGTGCTGACCGGCACGAAGAAATGGATCTCGAACGCGCCGGAGGCGGATTTCTACGTCGTGTTCGCACGGACCACTCCGCGCGCCGGAGCCAGGGGAGTGACGGCCTTCTTGGTCCCGGGCGGTCTGCCGGGGCTCTCCGGCCGTCCGTTGGAGCTGATGGTTCCGCACGCGATCGGCGAGCTGGTCTTCGACGGCGTCCATGTACCCGGAGATCACATTCTCGGAGAGGTCGATCGGGGGTTCCGCGTGGCGATGCGCACCCTAGATCTGTTCCGTCCGAGCGTCGGGGCCTTCGCCGTTGGAATGGCGCAGGCGGCGCTTGAGAGGTCGGTATTCCATGCCGGTAGGCGAGAGGCCTTCGGGCGCAAACTCCGTGATTTCCAGGCGGTGTCACATCGTCTGGCGGAGATGGCGACGCGCACGCAGGCGGCGCGCCTCATGGTCTATGCGGCCGCCGCGGCATACGACTCCGGAGACGAACACGTCACGCGCTCGTCGGCCATGGCGAAGCTCCACGCAACCGAGACGGCGCAGTTCGTGGTCGACGCCGCAGTGCAGATCCACGGGGCGGCGGCGCTCGAGAAGGGCCATCTGCTCGAACACCTCTACAGGGAGGTGCGCGCGCCGCGCATCTACGAGGGCACGAGCGAGATACAGCGAGAGGTCATCGCGCGCGACCTGTACCGGTAGCGTGGACCCCTTTGCTTACTGCGCGCCC
>DASQUP010000162.1:0-2770 GCA_035641235.1 Actinomycetota bacterium | reverse complement strand
GCAGCGAGGGCCACAGAGAATCCGAGGACGATCGCCCCGACGGCCGGGCTCGCCACGCAGTCGAAGGCCCCGTGGAAGCGCTCGGCGATGGCCGCACCGAATGCCTGCGTAAGCTTCGGATCCTCGAGGACGCGGAACTTTTGGACGAATACGTCAGAGTGGCGCCCGGATGAGAGTTTGAAGTGGCCGCGCCTCAGTGCGCCGCGTCGTTCGAGCACCTCGAGTACCTCGGCCGGATTCAGGCCGTGACCTCCTCCTTGATCCTTCGCGCAGCCTCGGCGGGATCTTCCGCCGCCGTTATCGGACGGCCCACCACGATGACGTCCGCACCACCTTCCATAGCATCTCGGGGTCCCATTGTGCGTCTCTGGTCCCCGGGGGCCGAACCCGTCGGCCGGATGCCCGGCACTACGAGCACCGGGCCACCCGAATCTACGGGCCCAAATTCACTTCGCAGTCGAGCAACCTCCAGCGGCGAACACACAAGTCCCGGCGCGCCGGCCTCAAGCGCGAGGGATGCGAGCCGAAGAACTTGTTCGGTGGCCGAGCCCCGGGCCCCCGTCGCCTCGAGCAGCCGATCGTCGATGCTCGTGAGTACGGTCACGGCGAGGATCTTGAGTCGCCCATCTGCAGCCCCGACGGCTTCGGACACCATCTCAGGGCCCCCCGATGCATGAACCGTCAGGAACTCCGCGCCGAGTTCGGCCACGGCCGCCACCGTTCCGGCAACCTGCGCGGGGATGTCGTGGAGTTTGAGATCGACGAACACGGGCTTCATACGACCCAGTGTTCGGACAAGGCCGGGGCCATTGGCCGCAAACGCCATGAGACCCACCTTGAACATTCCGGCATACGGCTCGGTGATGAACGCCAGCCGTTCGACCTTGGAGTAATCGGGTGAATCAAGGGCAACACAGACCGGGTTGTTCATCACCCCTCCAGTTTCAGAGCGCCGATGAGCTCCGAGATGCCCGTCAACTCGTGCTGGGTCAGGTAGTCGTGAATACCCTGGGCCACCAGTACGGGAGAACGCGGATCGACAAAGTTCGCTGTACCCACTGCAACCGCGCTCGCTCCGGCGATGATCATCTCAAGAGCGTCTCGAGCGGTCATGATCCCGCCCTGCCCGATGATCGGGACGTGTGGAAACTCTCTGTGCACGTCGTGGACGGCACGCACTGCGATCGGGCGAATCGCCGGGCCCGAGAGCCCACCCACGGTTCCCGCAAGCATCGGCGTACGGGTCTCGACATCGATCGCCATCCCGAGCACGGTATTGATGAGCGACAAGCCATCGGCTCCGGCCTCGATCGCAGCACCGGCGATCTCGGTAATCGAGGTCACGTTCGGCGAAAGTTTTGGGAAGACTGGCAACCTCGGCAGCGCCTCCTTTACTCCGGTCACCACCTCCGCCGCTGCCGTTGCGGAGTGAGCGAACATGTTGTTGCGGTCCTCGAGGTTCGGGCAGGAGATGTTGATCTCCACCGCCGCAAGTCCTCGCCCTCCCGTGCGCAGTTTGTCTGCGACTCGAACGAATTCGTCGACGGTATTGCCGGCGATCGAGGCAACGACTGTGGCCTTCTTCTTCACGAGCCACGGCAGGTCCTCGGCGATGAAATAGTCGACACCCTTGTTCTGGATCCCGATGGCGTTGAGCATCCCGGAGGGCGTCTCTGCCATACGAGGGGTCGGCTTCCCTCTCCACGGCACAAGTGTCATCGACTTCACGATGATCCCGCCGATCCGGGAGAGGTCGACGAACGCCTCGGCCTCGCGCCCCGCTCCATAGGTGCCGGACGCGGCGAGCACGGGCGTCTTCAACTCGAGAGCGCCGAGTTTCACCGTGAGATCGGGAGTCTCGCCCATAACTTCAGTTACCCGGAGGCGGATGCTCAGAGGGAGAAACGCTCATCGTGCTGCGCGCCGGAGCGCCCGCCGGGGAAAGTTCGGTCTGTTCCTCGGCAATGGGAGCAGTTGTCCCATTCCATACGATCGTTGCGCCGTTGAACACGGGGCCCTCGACACACGTGCGCGAATAGCTGACTGCGTCCTCGGGAGCCTCGTCCTTCTTCGGAGCACGCCGGACAGGCATTACGCAGCTCCAGCACACGCCATACCCACAGGCCATGAGTTCCTCGACCGCAACTTGGACCGGGATGTTCCGCTCAACACATACCGCGGATACGGCTGCGAGCATCGGGTGGGGTCCGCACGCGTAGACAACCTCCGACTCGCAGCGTTCCATCGTGTCCTCCAGCGCGTCGGTGACGCGCCCTCGGTCTCCGGCGCTGCCGTCCTCTGTAGTGATCTTGTAGACGGACGCAAGGCGTCGTACGTCGATGGGATTCAGAAGCAACCCGGATGTCCGTGCGCCGAGGATGAAGTCCACGCGGTGCCCTTCGTTGCGGAGCTCATCGGCAAGAAAGAAAAGAGGAGCTGCGCCGATCCCCCCGCCCACGAGCAGGCAGTGCGCGCGGCGCTTGGGGAGGATGAAACCCCGGCCCGAGGGTCCGATGACGTCGACTATCGAGTGGCTCCTCAGAGACGCCAGATGGGCGGTGCCTGCCCCCCGGATGTCGAAGACGATCTCGATCGTCGAAGCCCAACCGCCACGTTTGTGCATGCGATACACGGAGAACGGGCGCCGGAGTATGTGGGAGCTGTCTTCGGGGAGCCGAATGTTGATGAACTGGCCGGGTCGCGAGAGCTCTCCAATCTCTGGCGAGACGATCGTCAGCGAGTGATACTTTTCGCCGTACTTCTTGTGGCC
>DASQUP010000161.1:0-2072 GCA_035641235.1 Actinomycetota bacterium | reverse complement strand
ACCATGAACAGCGACCGCCGGATCAGGTACCGCCCCATGACCGCTCCCGATTATCCCTCCGGGAAGGGGTGAGTGGGGGCCGTCGAGGCCCCCACTCGATCCCCCTCTCGTTCGTCCTAGGCGCTCCCTCCGCCCGCGAGCGACATGCCCGCAAGGTCGGGCTGACTCGAGAACTGGTCGTAATCGTAGCCCCGAACCGCGTCGCCGATGACGAACACATCGCGGGCGAAGTTGATCGGGACCCACGGCACGATCTCTTCGGTGACCTTCCGATCGAAGTCGGCCCAGCACTGGACCCGTTCGTCCCCGAGCTCCATTTCGTCGCACGCCTGGAAGTCGGCGTCGACGCTGGGGACCTCGGTGACGTCGTACCCGTGCTCCTCGAGCACATCCGAGGGAGCACCGACCAGGGCGTAGTTGCAGCAGGAGTCCGGACCGATCGCCACCGAGCCGAACAGCGCCTCGCCGAACGTGGTGGCGTCCGAGTAGTCCTTGAACCAGCCCGCGCCGAGGCAGAACGCCACGTGCGCACCGGGGTCGTTGCAGCTGTCGTACATCGTGGTGCGCTCCTGCGTGGTGACGTCGAGCGTGAGTCCCAGCGGCTCGAGGCCCTGGGTGATCAGCGCGGACTGGTCGGGGTACGGGTCGGCCTCGTCCGTGACCGACACGATGTTCTCGCACACCGGGTCGTCGCAGACGCCGTCCCCGTCCGAGTCGTACGCCGACTGGGCCATCTCGGCCTGGGCGGCCTCGATGTCGCCCGAGCCGTCCGGAGACGGATACGGATCGTAGTCCTCCAGCAGGAAGCCCGTTAGCGGGTCCGTGATGGCGTGGGTCGCCACCTCGCCGAAGAGAGGCCCGCCCCGAATCTGCAACAGGCCGGCCCGGTCGAGGGCGAAGTTCACGGCCCGCCGGACGGCCAGGTCGTCGAGCGGCGGCTCGGCGATGTTCATCGAGATGTAGTACGTGCCGTCGCCGACGTTGGAGAACAGCTGGTCTCGGCGCTCCGGGTCGCCCTGGTACGCCTGGATCTGCTGGGGCGGCGGCACAGCGTCGAGCATCATGTGCAGGTCGCCGGAGTCCACCCGGAGGGCGCCGTCGTCTGCGGTGAGCCCGATCTGGACCTCGATCCGGTCGAGGTACGCCTCCCGAAGCTCGTCCGTGGCCGGATCCCACGAGGGGTTGCGGACCATGACGATCGACTGGCCGGGCTCGTAGCCGGGGAACGGCTCGGCCGGTGGTGCCGTGGCCTGGTCCGCCCCCTCGAGCATGTACGGGCCCGAGGAGATCAGGAACCGCCCGTAGTCCTTGTTGTGCCCGTCGGCGGCCCCATCCGGGATCGGCGCGGCGGCCGGCATCATCATCCGGAAGGGGAAGTCCCCCGCCGGCCGGCTCAGGGTGATCTCCAGGGTCTTCTCATCGACCGCCGTCAGCCCGGTGATGCTGTCGGCCTCACCGTCGGAGAAGGCGTCGAAACCCTCGATCACCGAGTAGTAGAACGGGTACCCGGCACCCACGGCCGGGGTTGCCTCCCGCTCCAACGCGTTGATGAAGGACTGCGCCGTGATCTCCTGATCCTGGTACGGCGGCCCGAACGTCACCCCGTCCTTGATCGTGAACGTGTAGGTGAGCCCGTCTTCCGAGACCTCCGGCAAGTCGGTCGCCAGGTCCGGCTGGAGATCGTTTCCACCGTTGTCCGCCGTTGTGCTCGGCGTGGTCACCAGCGTCCGCAGGAGACAACAGTGGTAGAAGCCCCAGGTGACGGAGTAGTACTCCTTCTGGGGGTCGAACGCCGCGTCCACGTCGGACTCGAGACCCGCCAGGAACGTTCCGCCTCGCTGGGCCTCCTCGCCTTGGTCTGCGGCCGGCGGCGCACCCTCCTCGCCGCAGGCCGCGGCCGCAAGCGCCAGGACCCCGACGAGTGCGATCAATCTCGTATATCGCTTCACGTTTTCCCCTCTCTCACGTACCCGAGTGCTTCCGGTTGGTCCAGGCGACCCTCCTCTCTCTCATCTTCTTTACCTGGCGGTCCGCGGGTCGAGCGCGTCGCGGAGCCCGTCGCCGACCAGGTT
>DASQUP010000160.1:0-6115 GCA_035641235.1 Actinomycetota bacterium | reverse complement strand
TCCACCGGTGCCCGCCACCGACCCGCCAACCGGCGACATCGAGTCTGCGGCCACAGACCTCGGCGCCACCGTCGATCCCGATGTGACCCTGCCGGGTCAGTTCGTCGGCGAGACCGACGTCGACCTTGCCGTTCACTGCCTGTTGCAGGACGATAGGGGAGCGCGGGCCTCGCCGGGCTAGTGAGCCGCGCTCCTACTCGTTACCCTCCATGATTCGAGCGAACTGCTCCCAGTTCAACTTCCGGTGGTACTTGCCGGCCCGTGGACGCCACTCGAGTCCTCCACGAGAGATCAGCAGATGGCCGAGCAGCTCACTCGAACTCTTGCGCGCTCGAACGCCCTTACCTCGGAGTTGTGACCGGCTCTGACGAACTTCGATCTCGATGTTCGAGTTGCCGACCACACCTTCATAGCCCTTCGGCAGCTTCCACGTCGTCGCATCGTGTCGCGGCATACACACATGCTCCTTAGGAGACGCCCCACTATTGTTTCTCTCGCGGGGGCCGCGTGCCCGGTTTTTATCGTCATTCCGTGAAAACTGCTCAGTCGGGGCGGGATCAGTTTCGGCGCCGGCTCGCCAGATCTTCGAGCACCGGAATCGCTGAGATCTTGTCCGGATCGAGGTGGTCCCACAGGATCCCCGGCGGGCGCCGGCGCGATCGCCCACACCGTATTACCTCGTCGGGCATGACGATGCGTTGCACTCGAAAGTCGTGTTCGGTCTCCGGCAGGTCGCCGTCGACTATCTGCAGGGGATGCACCGTGGTGACCAGCGTGGTTTCGGCGGTGATCAGGCCCAGCTCCGTCAGCAGCGCGAACTCGAGATCGGAGAACCCACCACCCTTGCCCACACGCGCGCCCTTCCGGTTGACGGCCACACTTCCGCACACAATCAGGTCGATCGAGCGCATGTCTGCCGGCACCACCTTCGCCGCGTTGCGCGACGCACCCCGAATCGATGCAGCAGCGCGCGGTGCGACGCCGATGTGATCCGGGTCCAAGAGAAAGAAGGGCTTTGCATCGGCAAGCTTCGGGACGGCCATGTAGAGGAGTTTCCCCTCCTTTAAGGCCGTCGCTCTCACGGGAAGCTGCGGGGCATCGGGATTGACTTTGACCACCTGCGCTCGTTTCCATTCGGTCGTCGTCGCCAGGAGGGTCGCCGCGTCCTCGGCTCCGGGGAAGTTGGGGATGCGTCCCTTCGCCCCGGGCCAGCGCGCCGCACCGGCTTTCTGCATCCGGTCCCAGACCTCGGTCCTCACCTCTTGCTTGGCTTCTGTTACGACGTCCACGGCCTCATCTCACCTACGATTCCTGCCATGGGAAAGAAAAAGGTGCTCGAAGTGGAACTGATGGACTTCGGATCGGGTGCGGGCATCGACATCCCTTTCGATGTTCAAGCATTCTTCGGAAGAAAGCGGGTTCCCGTCATCGGAACGATCAACGGTGCCCCCTACCGTTCGACGATCGCGGTTTACGGAGGCAAGTATTACTTGGGCTTCACCAAGAAGGTGCGCGCCTCCGCCGGGGGAGTGGGGCCGGGCGACAAGGTCAGAGTTGTCATCGAACACGATGAAGCCGAGCGCACAATCGAGGTGCCGCCGGACTTCGCGGAGAGAATGTCGAAAGCAACGCGCGCATTCTTCGACTCGCTCTCGTACTCGCACCGCCGCGAATACGTGCAATGGATCGAAGAGGCCAAGAAGAAGGAGACGCGCGACCGTCGCATCGCCAAAGCAGTCGAAATGCTGGGCGAAGGCTCTCGAACGCCGAAGTAGCCCGCGGCGCCGAACCCGCGGGCTACTTTTCGGTCAACTAGCGGTTTCTTACACTTCGATGCCGTTCCATGGCAGGACCTTGACGTGCCGCTTCCCCGGCTTGCCTTTGAGGACGATCTCGCGTCGAACGGCGTTGTTTGTTGCGTCCTGTTCCATTAGTAGACCGAGCGGGTTCGCCTCCATCTCCACGTAGTAGCGACCGTTGGGCAGGTCCGTCACGTTGAAGGCCTGACCCCGCGCCTGGTAGTACGTGTCGCCCCAACCGAGCGGCAGAACTTCCCGGATCCACAGCGCGTCGGGACCACCGCAAGCCGTCCCAAGGCCGGTGCTCCAAACGTCCCAGGCTGCGCCGTCGATACTCAGGTCCACCGGATCGGTGGGTGCGAGACAGAAGGACTGCTTGCTGCTGCGAACGAGCTCGTTGGACTCTGCGTCGACCACCCGGTAGGCGGCGAACTGTTGGATGTGCCAATGGAAATGGCCGTCGCGACGGTCATACTCGAAGGTCCCGACGGGGGCTCGGCCAATGACCTGGCCTCCACTGTAGAAGTACTGATAGGCGTCCATGACGTCCTCGCCGGGTCGGCGGAAACCTTCCACGACCACGGACGATCCACCGGCCACCCAGACCATTGAGGCGAAGCTCATCCGGCTGACCCCGTTTTTTCCATTGCGCATGCCGATCGAAAATGCCGGCATCATCCTCAGATCGGGAAGCAGCGCCGGATCCGGATCGGTCATTGTGGGGACACCCGTGGTCGGCGCGCCGAGCGATTGAGAGGGTTCCTCCTGGGCCTTCATAAGACCGGGGCAGCAGAAGCCTTCGCGCGGCTTGGGGACTCTCATCTTGAACTCGACCACCGACAACTGCGGGTCCAGCCCAAAGATCTCCTGGTACGCCGGATTGACGCCGACGGTCGCCACGTATCGTCCGGGTTCGAGATCGAGCTTCGTCCCTCGTTCGTTCGACACCCGCACAGCCCATCCCTCGTCGATGCCCCACACCATCCCTTTGAGGAAGACGGACCCGGGTCCCCTGCCAGAACAATCATAGGGATAGGTCGGTACCTGTGGCCCGGTGTCGTCCAGGCGCTGACGTTCGTAACCGTTGGGACAGAACCGCGTCGTCGTGTCCAGCACAACCCGTCCCGCGCGGTCGCGGATCTCGATGTTCAGGAAGTCTTTGAGACCTTTCCATCCGTCGAGAAGCTCGGCCGGCAGAGCTCGGCTCTCGTTTCCGCTGGGGGAGTGAAGGACCTGGGTCAGAGTCATCGGATCGGTGTACTCCGGTCGCCTGATGCGGAGATCAAGCGGCGCATCGCGGACCTCCAGGAAAAGGGGGAGATAGAGACGGGGCTTTCGCTTCCCGTACCGGAAGACAAAAGCCGTGTCCGATGTCGCACGGAGCGACATGCGAGGGGAGTCGACCCCACCCTCAGCCAGAGATATCGGAGCCACGCCCGTCACCAAAGTGAGCGCGGCTAACAGCCCGGTGACGAGCCTTCTGTTCACGGATCCTCCTTCGTCCCGCAATCGATCTGTGCCGATTACGACGTTGGAAGGAGGTGAATAGTTGCCTTGCCCACTTCCCTCGCAAATCAGCCATTGGAAACATACGGCGCGGTAACGGCGGCTACCAGGGGGAACGAGGTTTCCCGCGCACGCAACCGTGACTCGGCGGGGGGATGGACCGGTTGGTCGGCACCGGACCCGCGAGGAGCCGCCTTCCCGGCCATGCCAACTGGTACGTTCGGGACGAACGCGAAAGGTGCTGCGGGCGTCAACGATCAACGTCTACTCCTTGGCGAGCGAGTCCCTGGGCGCGGAACGGAGGAGCGTTCGCGTCGCCCGGAGTACTCGAGCCGTTGGGCCCGCAAGGTTAGGTAGGGGTCAACGATGAGCGAGGAAGAGGTTCTTGTTCAGGCCAAGGCGCGTGGCACTCCGCTTTCCCCAGAAGCGCTCGCGTCGGAGGCAGAAGTCACTGTGGATCTGGTCACGGAGCTCACAAGAATCGGTGTGCTAAGTCCGACCTCACCCGAGGAGTTCGTGCCCGGGGATGTCCTGCGGATCAGGACGGCCCAGGCCTTTCTCCACGCGGGGATCAGCCTCGACCAAATCGAGCTGGCCATACGCGAGCGGATCATCACCTTCGAGTACATAGATCAGTACTATCTCGACCCGCCTCCCAGATCGAAGCGAACGTATGCCGAGGTGAGGTCCTCACTGGGAGAGAAGGCCGGACTCCTTGAATCCATCTACACGGCGTTCGAGCTTCCAGAGCCGGCTGCATCGGCCCGCTTGAGCACTGAGGAGGAGACGGTCCTCAATGAGTTCATCGAGGCTTGGGGGGCGGCCGGAGACGAAGAGACGTTCATCCGGGCCGCTCGGCTGATCGGCGGGGCAGCGCGGCAGCTCAATGAGGGGTGGCTCGGGCTGTTCGTGGAGAAGTTCAGCCTCCCGCCGGGGGAGCAGGAGTCACGAGACGAGACTATCGGGCGGACGCTCGAGCCGGGAACAAGGCTGGCAATGCTGGGACCTCGGATGTTCGTGTGGCTCCAGCAGCGACATCTGGAGCATGCCCAGGTCGCTATGGCCGTGGAATACGTGGAGGAGGGGCTCGCGAGATTGGGGCTCGTCCCCACACGCCAGAGGACCCTCCCGGCCATCGCCTTCGTCGACCTCTCCGGATATACCCGCATGACCGAGGAGCGTGGAGACGCGTCCGCGGTGCGGTTCGCCTCGATCTTGCACGACGAGGCGGAGACCGTAGCGCGGAGACATGGAGGCCGGCTGGTTAAGCTCTTGGGGGACGGTGCCATGCTCTTCTTCCCCGACCCGTCTCGGGCCGTGCCGGCGACCATGGAGCTGGTTCGCTCGCTGGCCGAGGTCGGGCTCCCTGCCCACGCAGGCGTCCACGCCGGCCCGGTGATAGAGCGGGACCGGGACTTCTTCGGACGGACCGTAAATGTGGCCGCCAGGATCGCCGGCAAGGGCGGTCCCACAGAGGTACTCGTCACTGATTCGGTTCTCTCTACCCAGACGGACCCCCGCATTAGTTTCAAACCCCTGGGCAAAGCCACTCTGAAGGGGGTCCCTGAACCCGTCCCTCTTTTCCGCGCGGAGCCAAGAGAAAATACGTAGCCCGAATTGTCAACCGTTGCTCACATTTCCGGAGACACAGCGTGTTCTAAGTCAAACCTCCGCACCTACGCTGTGTCCGGTCGGGAAAATAACTCGTAGCTAAGGGGGCGACCACCTTTGGGCTGGTTCACTAATGTTCGTTTTTTCGTGCAACGTGTGCGTGGCTCCACAGAGGGGTGTAGCCACACGTCGTGGATAAGAGATGTCGTGCCCGGCACAGATGCGTGCGACCAATGCGTGGCGCTGGGGGACAGCTGGGTGCACCTTCGGATTTGCATGACCTGTGGACAGGTAGGGTGCTGCGATTCCTCAAAGAACAAACACGCTCACAAGCACGCCGATGACGTGGGCCACCCGTTGGTGCGCTCCATTGAGCCCGGTGAGGACTGGATCTGGTGCTTCATTGACGAAACCGTCGTCGATGTCGCTGTGTCGTAGTGGGGATCCGGTCACGGGCACGGACTCCGGAACCGAAAAGTGGAGCGCTTCAAGAGACAACCTGTGCTAGGCGCAGGCTACTTAACATAATGTGCATTATGGGAGATCGTCAGGGGTCAGGTTCTTTGGTCGAGAAGCTGCGCTGAGCGCAGGATTTCGACCAGAGATCGGGAGCGCACGCTACGCGGTGGGCGCCGCGGGAGCGGATCGAACGCCGCCCGGTGAGGTCTGTGGCATAACAGTTGCGTGTGGCGCAACTCTTGTGACCAAGACTTCGGGCGGCTGCGAGATTTTCGCGCTGTAAAGGTTGGGCGAGCCTCGCCAAAACGTCTCGCGTGCCTCGTGTTGGCTGCGGCACTCATCGTGGGCTGCCCGGACCCTTGGCACGTTGGGCGACGCACGATGTCCTCTGCGGCTGGCGTGTCCGAGTCTTCGGATTGGCGTCCCGGAATCGGACGTGCGGTCAAATATTCGGACAAGCGAGAGGGCTCCGTAACGTTCGCGGTCGTCGCACCATCGGGACGCATCTACCGGCACCGAGCAAGGACCAGGGTCCCCGCCGCCAGCGTCATCAAGGTCATGTTCATGACTGCGTACCTCCGCCAGAAGTCTGTGCGCAACCGTCCCCTGCGGAGCGCCGACAAGGACTTGCTCCGCCCGATGATCCGGCGCTCCGACAACGACTCCGCGACTGAGATCGCGAATCGGCTCGGCCCCAAACCCATGAAGCGCCTCGCACGGCGCGCCGGCATGAAGGACTT
>DASQUP010000159.1:0-2130 GCA_035641235.1 Actinomycetota bacterium | reverse complement strand
ATGCGCTGGTACACGATCTTTGCAGCCTCGTAGTCGGCCATCGCTTCCTCGAGACGGCCGAGACCCAGCATCGAATCGCCGCGGTTGTTCAGGCACAACCCCAGGAACGTTGCGTACCCGGCACTCTCGGCAAGTGGCATCACACGTTCGACTTCGGCGAGTGCTTCCTTGAAGAGGGCCTCTTCGTTGTAGTGGGCGGCGCGATTGGCTCCGATGCGGATCATCTGAAGGACGTCGCCGGCGCGCTCGGCGGCGTTCAGAGCATGGAAGTAGTGCGTTTCGTTGGCGCGCCGGTCTCCCGCAAAAGCCGCATGCATGCAGAGCACCGTGTGCGCCGCGGCCAGAGCCTCCGGGGCGCGCGATTCAATCGCGGCCTCCAACGCCTGTAGGGCCGTCGCTTTGCACGCGTCCGCGTCTCCCTTGTACCACTGTGCAGTTGCCTTCCATCCGAGGAGGATCGCTTCGTCCCGTCGATTGGGTCCGGCCACCCCGGCATGGTCAAAGGTTTCGACGGCCTTTGCGAAGTCGCCCCTGTGCAGGTGGATCAGGGCAATACGCCATGCGAGCCCCACGTCGAGCGTGTTGTCTCCCGCAGCCCGCTGGAAACACTCGAGGGCCTCCGTCCAGTCTCCCCGGATCAGCAGGGCCTCCCCGACGACCTGATCGATTCGTCCGTCCCTCAGATCGGGCGCCACGAGCGCGGCGGCACTGATTACCCCTTCCACGATTCCGCTCGAAACCGCCGTTGCGCCGCGTTCGCGCAACAGGTCAGCTATTCCCGTCGCGTCGCGACCCGCCTCGAGGCATGCGAGCGCCTCGCCGAGATGGCCGTTCTTCTCGAACCACAGCGCAGCGCGCCGGTTGCTCTCCATGCGCTCGCCCTCGGAGAAGTCGATGTGCTGCAGAGCGAATTCGCGGGCGAGGCCGGTGAGGGCAAACCAGTTGTCGAGGCCACCCTCGGCTACCACGAAGACGCCGCGCCGTTCGAGATCGGCCAGGATGTCGTCGGCCCCCTCGATGCCCAGCTCGTAGCAAAGCTCGGCGTTGAACCTCCGGAGGGGGGCGACGGTTCGGATCAACCTCCCCACCTCAGGAGGCTCCTGCGCGAACACCTCTCGGGCGAGGTACGCGAACAGGGGCCCTCCCGGGCGGGGAAGGCCGTCCAGAAGGCGTTCCCGCTCGCTCCTCGGAGACGAGCGCAAGACCTCGACGGCGAGCCGAAGTCCCGCCGGCCATCCGCCGGTCATCGCGTGCAAACGCGCAGCGATGGAAGTGGCCTCGCCGCCCAAGACGGTGTTGAGCAAGCTGGCCGTCTCCTCCTCGGAGAAGGCCAGGGCCGCGGCGCCGATCTCCAGGACCTGGCCACGCCCCCGGAGACGGTCGATACCAAAAGGGGCCTCCTGGCGGGACGCGATCACGAGGTGGAATCCCTCGGGTGCCTGCCGGCACAGCCCCTCGATCAGGCGCGCCGATGCGCTGTTGGGGCTGATCTCCTGCACGTCGTCGAGGACGAGGACGAGAGGGGAGGTGATGTGATTGTGGAGCTCCTGCGAGAGCAGCCCGGCAAGGGTCTCCGCCAGAGCGTGCTCGTCGCCGTGGGGACCGTGCACCCCCGCGACGACCGATGCGACTTCGTTCGACATACCCGGGAGCCGGATTCTCAGGGCGGCAATGAGCCCGCGGCCGAACGTCCGCAGAGCCGCGTCTTCCGGACCGAGCGTGTACCAGGCAAGCCGTACGCCCGGTTCCCACGACACGAGAAGGGTGGATTTCCCGAACCCGGCGCCGGCGACCACGCAGGTCAAACGCCTCGTCAGCACACCATCGAGATGCTGACGGAGCCCGGGACGGCGTAGGTACGACTCGGGAAGCGATGGAGGGATCACCTTGCCCGTCGCTGCGGGGATCACAAACGCGGCTCCGATCTGTTCCTGGGTCAAGACGAATCCGGCCCCGGGGACTTCCCGGCAACCAAGTTCGCCACGTCCTGCAGACAACCTTAAGGAAACTTCAAGGTCGATTTCTAGGTTGTACGCAAGAGCGGAGCGGTGCATCTGGGGTTTGAAGGCGGGAGGTGCACCCCCCGCCGCTCAATCTGCAGCTAGGCGGACGTGAGACTGGGAGGCGGCA
>DASQUP010000158.1:0-3814 GCA_035641235.1 Actinomycetota bacterium | reverse complement strand
CTTGTCCGGCCGGAACCTCAAGCGCGACCCGAGACCGAACCTATCGTGGAGGTCCCCGGCCTTCGCTCTGGCCTGCTACCGCTGGAGCCTCGGTGGGGCGGCCCTGGCTGTTTGGCTATTCGGCGTCCCGCTCGGGACTGTCCTGCTGGTCGGCCTCCTCCTTATCTGTCCCCTCATGATGGCCGGCATGCACGGAAGTGGCCATGGCCCTAAGGACGCGTTCCGCGAGAGTACCGGGAGAACAGAGCGCGCCCCGGGCAAAACCGACGCGCCCCACAGGCGTGGGGCAGAACCCCGAGATCGCAACTGAACGCCGGCCCGTCCGTTGGGGGCCGTCCGGCCCTTGTGGCTTGAGTCCACAAGCGATACGCCGAGGCGTAACGACGTTCGTCAAACGGGGGAGGTGACCAAGATATTGCCGAAGCTGATCATCGGGGCCGCGGCCGCCGTCACAGCCGTAGCCGTCCTTCGTCGCTTCGGACCTGCGGTGCAAGCGTGGGCGATGGGCAAGTGCCAGGAGATGTTCGAGCACATGCCCGAGGAGTTCCTACCCAAGCGGATGATGCGCGGCATCGAGGAGATACGGGAGCAGAACGCACGCATCCTGCGCAATCTTGACGAGGAGCTGGCGGCCGTGGCCGCCGTTCCAGAAGGGAGATGATCGCGATGATGGGTGATGGTTGGGGCTGGATCGGTGGTGGCCTGATGATGCTGATCTTCTGGGGTGGTCTCATCGCCCTGGTGGTGTTCGCTGCGCGAGGCTTTGGTACGCGCCCGTATCAAGGAGAGGGCAAGTCGCGCGCGGCCGACGCCAAAGAGATCCTGGCCGAGCGCTTCGCCCGAGGCGAGATCTCGGAGGAGGAGTTCGAGGAGCGAGGACGCGTGCTCGAACGAAATGCATCGTAGGGCAAGAGGGACCGCGCGCCGTTGGCCTGGTCCTCGCGGCCGCGGTTTTCCACGCGGGCCTCTTTACGCCCGTGCGGACCGCCCGCGCTCCGCGCTCTGGCCCGCTCTCGGCGCTATGGCCCGCGCTGCGCGCTCTTGTGCCCTCGGCAGGATTCATGCGGGACGCGCGTGCTCGGGTTTATCCTGCCGGTGGTCCGCGCTGCGCGCTTTCGTGTTTTCGGCAGGATTCGAACCTGCGACACCCGCTTTAGGAGAGCGGTGCTCTATCCCCTGAGCTACGAGGGCGCGTCACCAGATTATCGGGCCACAGACGGCCGCCGGCCGAGCCGGACCTCGGTCTTTGGTGAATCCACCGCGAATAGCGCGGCGGATTGCCCAACAGGCTTCCCGGGCACGCCGCCCGGCGTTTTAGGCGGCGCGCCGCCCGGGTAGTTACACACACCGACAAAACAACTGAGCCGCACGCTCGAGGCGCGAGCCCGGCGCCGGCAGATCGTGAGGGGATCGGGGCGGATGGCAATTGCATTCTGTTCGGCGTGCGACCGGCTTGTCTATACGAATGGGCGTGCCCAACAAGAGTGCCCGGTCTGTTTGGGGCCCTTAGCGGAAACCGAAGAAGCGATCCGAAAAAGGGTCATCTACCTCGAATCATCCCCTGCAGACACGGTGATGGTGACAGACATCCCCGCACAAAGATCCAAGGCCGAAAACGAGGAGACGAAGGAGGGGAAGCCATGAGCGTCGTTGAATTTCAGGACCTCCCCCTGGCCGATCGGGATCGAGAGTGGGACGGAAGCGCGGCGAACAAACGCGTACGGGAATGGGCAGACGCGCAGGACGAGCCCAACAACCGCTACCGCAAGGCCTTCGTTTGGTACGACGCCGAGAACAAGGAAAAGTTCGGCGCCTACAAGTTCCAGATAGCCGACATTATCGGGGGCAAGCTGAAGGCCGTTCCTCGTGGCGTCTTTGCCTCGGCGGTCGTAATGCAGGGCGGCCGCGGCGGCGCGGATCTCCCACACAAGGACATCGACAGGGTCAAGTCACACCTCGGTCGCTACTACAACAAGATGGACGAGACCGCTCCGTGGGACGACAGTTAACCGACGCAAGCGAATTAGTCCCGGCAGGTGGCGGCCTGCCCACACTGAGAGAGGCGGCCGCCACTTGCCGGGCATGTCGGCTTTGGGAGACGGGAACTCAGACCGTTTTCGGTGAGGGCACGAGGAGTGCCGAAGTGATGCTTGTCGGCGAGCAGCCGGGCGATCGCGAGGACATCGAGGGCGCGCCGTTCGTGGGCCCGGCCGGCCGGATGCTCGACAAAGCTCTGATCGAGGCGGACATTGAGCGCCGCGGCGTTTATCTCACCAACGTTGTCAAACATTTCAAATGGGAGCCGCGCGGCAAACGCCGGATCCACAAGAAACCGAACATGAAAGAGATAACCGCCTGCAGACCGTGGCTCGATGCCGAGATCCAAGCGGTAAAACCCCGGGCGCTCGTGTGCCTCGGTTCGACCGCGGCCCAGGCCCTGATCGGACGCAGTTTCAAGGTAAGTACCCAACGAGGTGAACTCGTCGAGTCGTCGCTCGCTGAGATCGTCACGGCGACCGTCCATCCCTCGTCCATCCTGCGCGCGCCCGACGATGAAGCGCGCCGGATTGCGTACAAGGAGTTCGTACGTGATCTCACGAACGTGAGATCAGCTCTCGACTAGCGACATTCATGTACCGGCGCGCCCCTTAGGATTCTGCGCCGTGACCGACACCAACGAACTTCTGGAGATCGCTCAGGACGCGGCGCGCCGGGCGGGGACTTTGCTGCTTGAGCGGTTCGCAGGGCCGGCGCGCGGGGTGACGTCCAAGTCCACATCGACCGACCTGGTGAGCGACGCCGACCGCGACACGGAACGTCTGTTGGTCGACATCATCACTTCGGCGCGCCCGGACGATGGACTCCTCGGAGAAGAAGGCGCGGGCGGCGAATCGAAGTCCGGCCTCCGCTGGGTGGTCGATCCCCTCGACGGCACCGTCAACTTCCTGTTCCGCATTCCGATCTGGACCGTGAGCGTGGCCGTTCAGGACAAAGACGGGTCCCTTGTTGGAGTGGTCCACGATCCCAGCAATGACGAGATGTTCTGGGCGGTCCGGGGCCATGGCGCTAGCCGCGACGGAGATCCGATCACGGTCTCCGCGAAGCTCGACCTGGCCGACGCACTAATCGGAACCGGTTTTGCGTACGACCCTGAAATACGGTCCGTCCAGGCGAGCGTTGTGAACCGGCTGTTGCCGGTCGTGCGCGACATCCGAAGGCTGGGATCGGCGGCGCTCGACATGTGCCAGGTGGCGTGCGGCCGGTATGACGGTTTCTACGAATCCGACATGTATCCGTGGGATCGAGCAGCCGGGGAGCTGATCGCGCGTGAGGCCGGTGCGAAGGTCACCGATCTGTCACCGCCCAAAGGGAAGGGGCTCGGGATCGTGGCAGCGAACCCCGTCCTTCACGACAAACTCAGAGAGCTGGTGGTGGGTTAGCGTTTCACCATGGACATTCTCAATCCGGCAATCAATCGCTATCTGAGTGACCTTGCGTCGAGCGACGACGAAGCCGTCCTCCTCGAGATGGAGCGGCGCGCCGAGGAAAACCACTTCCCCATCATCGGGCGGCTGTGCGGACGAGTGCTCGAGCTCCTCGCACTTGCCATCGGTGCCCGGCGGGTGTTCGAGATGGGTTCGGGCTACGGCTACTCGGCCTATTGGTTTTCGCGCGCTGTTGGTCCGAGCGGGGAGCTGCACCTCACGGACATGGACCCAGAAAACGAGAAGCTGGCGCTCGAATACCTTCGGCGCGCCGGGCTGGATGCGCCGGTTCGATATCACGTGGCCAGTGCCATCGAAGCATTCAATGA
>DASQUP010000157.1:0-3166 GCA_035641235.1 Actinomycetota bacterium | reverse complement strand
GGCGACCGCGTCGTCTTGTCGGCCTTCGGTGCGGGGTTCACCGCCGGCAGCGTCTTTCTGCGCTGGGCGACCGTCTAGAACATTCGACGTTCGCCCAGCGGCGTCTCCACGTTCCCTGTCCCGGTCAAGAACTCCATTCGGCCTCCCGTGACTGAGTTTGAACGACACGGCGACGCGCTCGCGGATAGAGTTGAGGCGCAGCCCTCATCCGCCACGACCGGGAGCCGTGATGATTCTCGTCCTCGGTGTCTGGGCCTTCGTCCGCGCCCTTCTCGGCCACTCTACCGCCGTCTCCCTTGAGAATGTCGTCCTCCGTCATCAACTGGCGGTGCTGCAGCGATCAGTCGCTCGGCCCCGGCTCCGCCGGCGAGACCGGATCTTTTGGGTTGGGCTCTCACGGCTGTGGGCGGGCTGGCGGTCCAGCCTCGTCATTATTCAGCCCGCGACCGTCCTCGCCTGGCACCGCCAGGGCTTCCGACTCTACTGGCGCTGGAAGTCGCGGGGCCGTTCAATGGGTCGCCCGCCGCTCGATCTTGAGCTCCGCACGCTCATCCGCCGCATGGCCCGAGAGAACCCGACCTGGGGGCGGCGCCGGATCCAAGGCGAACTCCGGTTCCTCGGCTATGAGCTCGCGGAGCTCACCGTTGCCAAGTACATGCGGCGCCCCTCGCCGCGGCCATCCTCGACCTGGCGCACCTTCCTTGACGTGCACATCGGTGACATTGTCGCCATCGACTTCTTCGTTGTCCCTACCCTCACCTTCCGCTTACTCTTCGGCTTCCTGGTCCTTCGACACGACCGCCGAGAACTCGTCCATGTCGACGTCACCGACCACCCCACCGCCGCCTGGGCCGCCCAGCAACTAGTCGAGAGCTTCCCAGAAGAGACCGCGCCCAAGTACCTGCTCCGCGATCGGGACGCCATCTACGGCGACGTCTTCGTACGGCGGGTGAAAGGCCTGGGGATGAGCGAGATCGTCATCGCCCCTCGGGCGCCCTGGCAGAATCCCTTCGCCGAACGCGTCATCGGCTCAATTCGACGAGAATGCCTCGATCACGTCATCGTGTTCAACGAACGGCACCTCCGCCGCCTGCTGCGTCGTTACCTCGCGTACTACAACGCCACCCGCCCTCATCAGTCCCTCCACAACGACAGCCCCTATCCGCGCGAAGTACAAACGTCAGCGGGCGGGCGCATCGGTGCGATCCCGCAGGTCAGCGGACTTCATCACCGCTATCAGCGCGCCGCCTGAGCCGCAAGATTCAGAGGTTACCTGCCACGACGTTTCAAAGATGGTCGCCGTCCTTGCTTCCCTTCGCCGCCCGTCGGCCTTCGCCCTGTGCCTCGCGGCCGCTCAAGCGCCGGCCCTCCACACTGACAGTACAGTGGTCAGACGAGATTGCCTCGGAAGCGCGGATGAGGTATTTGACCGGGACAGGGGGCGTCCCGACTCGATTGAGGCCAGCCGACATCCTCGCCTCTCCGGTTTCTGTGGGCATCTGTACCGGCGCCCGAGCCAGCACGCGTACGATACTGCGCACATGGGCCGGTGTGTCGATCGGTCTCCAGGGGATCTGCGCGGGCATCGAGACCATCGAGACCAGTGTTATCCTCTGAGTACGATGAACTCGCCAAGCCACCAGGGCTTCCCAGAAGTGATCTTCCTCGTCGAGGAAGCGCCCGAGGGCGGCTTCACCGCACGGGCTTTGGGAGAGTCAATCTTCACGGAGGCCGAGGATCTGGCCGAACTACACGCGAAGGTCCGCGACGCAGTGCGCTGCCACTTCGACGAGAGCGTACTGCCGAAGGTCATTCGGCTTCATTTCGTCCGCGAGGAAGTCATCAGCGCTTGAGGCTTCCGAGGGACGTCTCCGGCGACGACCTCGCGAAGGCACTCGCCGACCTCGGCTACCGGGTGACCCGTCAGACGGGAAGTCACCTCCGGTTGACCACCACCGAAGGAGGCGAGCATCACATCACTATTCCACGCCACGCGGCCCTTCGAGTTGGGACACTCGCTGGCATCCTCGGCGATGTGGCGCAGCACTTCGCCACGACCAGAGACGATCTCGCCGAGCGTCTGTTCGGGCGGTAGCGGGCCGCGCCTGTCCTTTGCCGAAACCTCAGCCGCGACGTGGGAGCCGGGAGACCTGCGACCGAGCTTGCCACGAGTGACGTGTCCGACGCTCGTGCGGCGAGGAGTTGACAGCATCGCGACTTCGGCTGAAGGTCTCGAGGAACTGTCGATCGGTCTGCCAAGGAGCGAAGTGCGGGAGGTAAGGGGCGAGAGCCACATCGTCTACCTCAAGCATCCAGAAGAAGCTGCGTAGGCCATCCAGGAGTTCATCCGAGCTCACGCGCCCAACGGGTGAGGCTGAGAGGGCCGCATTGCGGCGCATCACGCCTTGCTATCGGAAATGAAATGACGGCGTGCCTCCACGTCACGCTCGTGGATGCACTGATGCTCTCGACCACGACAGAGTCAAGGGCATGGGGATCTGTGAAGTCTTGACCGCGCCTCATAGCCAGTGGCAAGCCCCTTCGCAGAACGGTTCGTCGGCTCGATCCGGCGTGAGTGCCTGAATCACGTTCTCGTCCTTGGCGAAAGCCACCTACGCCGAATTCTGGTCCACTACTTCGTTTACTACCACCGAACTCGCACGCATCTCGCGCTCGACAAGGATGCGCGGGACGTCAGGGCCGTGGAGCTCCCCGAGGCGGGCAGAATCGTAGAAGTGCCCGAGGTCGGCGGCCTGCATCATTGCTACGTCCGCCGAGCAGCGTAGTACACGACTGCCGTCCTCGCGGCCACCGATCGCGTGCCCAATTCCCGGCTCGCGCCCTCTGCGCTCGTCATCCCACCTGGCCGTGTAAGGCCGACCGACGAGGGACACGCGTCGCGCCACCGCCTTACCTCCAGCCAGATTCAGCGTCTCGGATCTCTGGACGGATCTCGGATGCTCCAGTGCAAGGCGGATGAGGGTTTTGATGGCATGAAAGCGCTGCGTCTCCCGCGCGCGGACCGTACCGTGTGCGTGGGTGAAACACTCGGCGGTGTCAGCCGCGAGAGGAGACGCAGCAGATGGAATATATCGCGTTCGATGCCCACAAGCATTACACCCTGGCCTCGGTGGCGCGGCCGGACGGGCGGCTGGTCCGCGAACAA
>DASQUP010000156.1:0-5635 GCA_035641235.1 Actinomycetota bacterium | reverse complement strand
GCGAGGTTCTGCGGCGCGAAAAACAAGCCTGGCAAGGCCTGAGGGAGGGTGCGTACCAGGAGCGTACGTGCCCGACCGAGAACGCAGCCAGGCGCAGCTTTTTCGCCCGCAGAACCCTACCGACATTGCTGGTCGAGGCACTTTCCCTCTCACGATCCACCGCGGAGTAGGCGGACGTTGTTCAGAGGAACCGGCTCGGCGCCCAGGTGATGCTTGTACCGCTCCGGTCCTCGGAGGAAGTCGAAGACCTTCAGACCATGCCCAATGGCCGACTCCACCACCATCGAGACCAAGACGAAACCCGGGCTTAGCCGGGCGGCCTCCGGCTCATATGCTGAGTTGTAGAGGTAGAGGCGCCCATCGACTTCGAAACTGAATGTCGACGCGACGGCTCGCCCACCTATCTCCAGGAAGTCAAGTCGAAGCCATCCCTTTGACGAGAAGACGTTGGCAACCCGCTCGAAGAAACCCGCTATGTCGGGTCTCATGAAATGACGCTTATGCCCGTGGGCTCCACGATGCATCTCCACGAAGGTCTTGAGATCGATCTCGAGTGTTTCGTCAGTTCCCGTACGTAGCCGGGCGTCCGAGTGCTCACGTCCGATTCGGCGTCTCTTGCGCTTGAGTTCGTGGCGCTCCTTCGACCGGAGACGGGACATGTAGTCCTCCCAATCATCGGGCAGGAGAAGGACCGCCGACGTCTCCTCTTGGTCGAGCTTGAACTGAAGGTCCCGACGATCCGCGTGATCCACCAAAGACTCTGCAAAGCCGAGAGGTACAGGCAAGTTGTGGGCGTCGAACTCGTCCCACGCGATATCTGTCCCGATCAGCCAGTCCACCAACGCGGCGGCCACATCTCCACAATCGGACCTGGAGCAGACTGGTCCGAGATAGTCCGTGAGGTCGATACCTCCATTGAAGCGCAGGACGGCCTTTCCGCCATCGGACTTGCGATAAAGAGGGACGATTCCCACCACGTCGCTGTCGCGCCGCACGACCAGCACGATGAGTTCTTTGCCGGCGCCGAACTCATCCCACCAGAGTCGATTCCACTCCTGCGTGGCGAAGATGTGGCGGTCGGCGTCGCGATGAAGCAGCTGCTCCCATTCGGGAAGCTGGAAAGGATCCCCGTCGCGGACCACCGAGACCTCAAGCGTCATGGTGGCGTTCACAGTAGTTGTTAAACGCCGGAGGGGGTCATCATGTTCCTCGCCGGTCGATACGCGATACAGGCCCGTCGCAGTCACGACGGGCCCATACCCAACGCTTGTGGGCGCCGAAACGCCACCTAAGGGGACTGCGCGGACGACTTCGTAACCGTCTTTGGGGCTTCCTTCGTCGCCTTCGCGTTTGAGCGAACTGCCTTCGTCACGCTGGTCGCTGCCGCTTTTACCTGGCTGCGCGCCGCCTTGGTCTGGGCGACCGCCTGCTTCGTCGTAGCCGAGCCGCGCACCCGAGTGGAGATAGCGCGACCGCGCTTCACAAAGTCCTTGTAGAACTTCTGAGTGGTCTTTCGATCGGTGAACTTGCGAGCCTTCTCGACCGCAAAGTCACCTGCGCCGACGGCGGCGTAGAACAGCTCCTGAGCCTTTTCCACTGCTGTCACCTCCTTTGGGAGCTCCAACACTCCGCGTTCTCCGTGCGGCGTGCTATCGGGGGTTCGATCGGAGGCCGCAAACAGGCCTGAACCGATCCACTAAAAGTGACGGGAATCGGAGCTCGCCGGACTCCATCGCACGTGCTCCGGAGGCCAACGCCGGTGGGGGGTGGAGAGGGTCACGCTCCGGATTCCCGTCACATCTCTAGGTGTTATCTACGTCCTTCAAGGACGCGGCCTTCTCATGCGGTTCGAGGCCGGACTCCTTGAAGGATTTGTAGATGTCAATGAGCACTTGTTTCTGCCGCTCCGAAATCCCCGGATCCTTGAGGATCTCGGCTATGAGATCGGCGTCGCGTTCCTCGTCCAGGATCCCAGCCCGCACATACAAGGTCTCCGCCGAGATCCTTAGAGCCTTTGCTATGGCCTGCAGAATCTCGGCCGAAGGCTTCCTCAGTCCCCGCTCGATCTGAGAGAGGTACGGATTGGATATCCCGGCGAGGTCCGAAAGCTTGCGGAGCGAGAGTCGGGCCGCTCGTCGCTGCTCTCGGATAAACGAGCCGAGCTCTCCCAGTTTCACGCGTCCCGTATCCATCTGCGCCTCTGAGCTAGCCCTCCACTCGATCCCTTCTGCTAGCTAGCATGGCACGTTTGCATAACAGTTGCAAGCACCAGATAATTCCAGTTCAACTCCGAGTAAATCGCGCCGATGACTAGTCATAGGAGGCAAGCAACAAGGAAATATCAGCTACAAAGAGTAACGAGGTAGATACGTTCTGGAGGGGCAGGTATCTTTCGATGGGTTGGGGATCATGAAGAAAGTCTCGAGGACCCAGCTGGCGGCTCTGGTGCAAGCTTGCCTTGCATCGGTGACCGCAGGCATCATGGTCATATTCGCCGTCATGGGTGTCGGCGCCGGCCTGCGCGTACAGGTCCGTGACGGCCTCCGCATCGTCGGTCCCGATGGATCGGGCGGCGCCCTTACCCTCCCAGCACTGACCGACCAGGGCTCGCTTAACGGGGACGAGGTTCAGGCTCCGACCAGCTCGACTGAGGTCTCCGAGACGGAGGAGCCGAGCTCTCCGAGCCCTTCCAGTGGCGTAACGCCTGTCGGGTCTGCCGGCCCGTCCGCCGGGACGCGCGAGAACGACACCGGTGGAGCCAAGATCGTGGAGAGGGGTGGCCGGTCTTTTGGAGCTCCCACCGGCACGCCGGAAGCCAGAGACCCCCAGCCTCCCGGGTCCAAGAAGCCGATCTCGGAAGACCGCGACGACTCCGACGGGCAACTGCGCGGTCGCAAGATTGGAGAGGATAAAAACTACCGTCCGGGCGGCGTTGCTTCCCGTCCGCCGGCTAATGGGACTCCGGACGATGCCGGGCGCGAACGACCGAGGCGCGGGCAGCAGAACGAGTCCGATCGCAAACGAGGCGACAAAACCGATCAGACCAAGGCCAATAAGGGATCCGATCGACCATCCAAGGGAGATCGCTCAGGAAAGACGTCGACCGGCTCCTCAGGGTCCAAGAAAAAATCGGAGACCTCGAAGGCCGGATCAAAGGATCGCGAGCAGTCCAAACCCAAGTCCTCCACCAAGAAGCCACGGGACGGGTCGAAGAAAAAGGCACCGACGAGCAAGGCTCCTAAGCCGACCAAGAAGCCGAAGAACAACGACAAAGCCAAGCAGCAGGACAAAACCGAGCGGCCCGGCCAGGAAGACAACGAAGATGATGACGACGACGGACCGAACTCCGCGAAGAAGGCGCCGCCACCCCCGCCTCCTCCTGCCAGCGATGGCGGCGAAAAGGCACCCCCACCCCCGCCACCTCCTCCTCCGGACCCTGTCGGGGTCGGAAGCGCGCCGCCTCCTCCGCCTCCACCGTCCAAGGGTTAGGCCCTCCTAGAACCCCGAGATGGCAAATCACCACCAAGGGGTGGTGGTCGATTGCCATTTCGGCGCGCCCGGCGCGCCGGAGAGTTAGCCGAGGGCTGCGGTGGGATCGGCCTCGCCGCTCACGTAGCGGCGTACGATCTCGGCCTGGATCGCGTCGACGACCGTCTGGACGTTGCGCCGGCGCCCTGATACATCCGCCTCGTGTTCGCCGAGCGAAGCAATGAGGCCTCGGATCTCCTCGGTCGACATACTCGAGAGCCGCGCGAGCGTCTGCTCGCCGGCGATCTCTTCGACCCGGCGCCGGGGCACATCCGCGTTGCGCGGGACGGAGAAATCTGGGGCTCGTTCGGGGATGTGTGATTCGCCGCGCGCCCCCACCGTGTCGGTGGCCAGGATCTGCGGGAGCTTCTCGAGGATGTCCGTGGAAGTGTCGCTGTCTCCGGTCCGCCGTTCCAGCTCGGCCGAGAGGATGTCGATCCTGGCCTGACACAGCCGGCGCTCGAACGACAGCTCGTTCTCCCCTTCGCGACATTCGTCCCGCATCGCCCGCAGTTCATCGAGGGACTTCTTTTGGAGATCGCGCGTGTAGTCGGGCTCCACGATTCGCTCGACCAGACGACGTTTCTTTTCGCTCATGGACTAAGGGTACTCCCCACTCACCCACACGCTGGCTACACGGGCCGATTTGACGTCTAACAGATCGACGCCACAAGCGGATACGGGTTAACGGCCCCGCCTCCGCCGGGGTGGTACTCGAAGTGGAGATGCGGAGTACCAACTGCATTCCCCGTGTCGCCGACCGTTGCGATCTGCTGACCCGCCGAAACGTGCCCGCTGGTGACGATGTTGCTCTGGTTGTGCATGTACCAGTACCCGTGGCCGTCGTCTCCGGAGAGGATCAGCCAGTTACCCGCCGAGCCGCCATAACCTGCGTAGGTGATGTTCCCGCTTGTGATGGCAACGACCGGCGTTCCGTACGCCGCCATCATGTCCACACCCTGGTGGAGCCGGCCGCCGGAGCGCGGATAGCCCCAGCTATCGATAAACGACACGGCCCCCGCGACGGGACAGGCCATTCCGTTCGTCGCCGGCACGTGTATGGGGGCATCAGAGGGGGCACTCGAAGTGGGGGCAGGGGCTGCTGCGGCCGCAGCTGCTTCGCGCGCAGCCGCCCGGGCGGCGAGCTTCTTCTTGAGGTCGTTGTACTCGGCGGACACGCCTTCGAACGTCGCCTGCAGCCTGTCGGCCTCCTCGTTCAGTGCCTGTCTCGTCGATGAGAGTTCGCCCTCGCGCTCCTCTAGTTCGGCCGTCAGGTCCTTGAGCTCGGACTGGTTTCGGGCGTACGCGATGAAGGCCTCGGTATCTCTCTGAGATATCCGATTCAGGACCTGAGCGCGCGATGAGAGCTCCGAAAAACTCTCTGCGGTAAGGAGGGTCTCGAGCATGTCCGCTCCACCGCTCTTATAGAGGTTCTTGGCCGCCTCGACGACCCTCTTCTCTAGGCGCCGCTGGTCCTTGGTCACGTCGTCAATCCGTTGGGAGACCTCGCCGAGACGGCTCTTGAGCTTGTCTTCCCGTGTCCGCAGATCCTCGATTTTGGCAGTGGCCGCGTCGAGCTGCCCCTGGATATCTGACATCCGGGACTTCAAATCGTCGAGCGACTCCTGGCTCGCCGCATTGCCTATGAGGACGGTGGCGGACGAGACAGCCAGAAGGCCGGCCGCGATGAGGACACGGGCTCCCCGAGGGCGTTTGAATCGCACCGACGAGGACGGTAGCACACAAGCACCCCTCGTTTACGGTCCTGGGGGAGATTCCCGGACACATCGGGCACCGTCACTGAGCCCGATAGGCTTTCCTTGATGAGAGGTGTCGAGGACTATCTAGAGGAAATCAAGCGCCTCGAGGAAGACGAAGAGCGCATCACGGCGACGGTTCTGGCAGGCATCCTCGAGGTGTCGTTGCCCTCTGCGTCGGAGATGCTCAAACGCCTGGCCTCAGAGGGTTACCTCGTTCGGGAAAAGGGCGGGAGCATCAACCTCACTCCCGAGGGACGCCGCCTGGCACACACGATGCTCCGGCGCCATCGCTTGATCGAGTGCCTCCTCGTGGACAAGCTCGGCATGGCTTGGTACGAGGTCCACGG
>DASQUP010000155.1:0-2202 GCA_035641235.1 Actinomycetota bacterium | reverse complement strand
GCGCCGGCCCGATGTTGGGCATCTGCTCTGCGCCGTTGTATTGGGCTTCCGGTTCCGCGTTCTCCAGGTCCGGCGGAAGCGCGATCCAGAGCTGGAACCCTTGGACGGTCGCCGACGTTCCGGCCGAGAGCTCCTTGCCGTGCCACACGCCGCGTCCAGCACGTACCCACTCGACGCCGCCGTAGCCGATCGTTCCATGCCCCGCCTGCGGATCGTCGAAGGTGACGTCGCCCACGGTGAACACCGTCACCGTCGCGATGCCGGAATGCGGATGCACTGGCATGCTCCCCGCCAAGCCGCGCATATCAGCCTCGAACAGGTCGAGAAACACGAACGGCTTCAGGCGGTTACCGAGATCCGATGGACTCATCAGACGGACGATCGGACCATGGCCATATCCACGCGTGCGATGAATGATTTGCCGCGTCACGAGTTCCTCTCTTTCAGAACATGTTGTGTGGTTACACACGTACTCGACGCAGTCTCGACAGCGCGCCAGACAGCTGGTCGCGGCGTGCCCAGAGGATCGCTAGCGATCCGAGCAGGAGAAACACGGGGACCACTGGGGAACCGCCGACGATGAAGAGATGGGTCGTGATGGCGCCAACCATCGTCAGTGCGAGGAGCAGCGCTCCGAAAGGCGCCAGCGCCGGCACCAGAAGCGCGACGGCCCCCGTGACTTCGATGAATCCGGTGACGTAGCGGAACCACTGGCCCACTCCGATGGCGTCGAACAACGCGACCATCGCCGCCGCGCCGGCTAGCTTCGAGCCGCCCGCGAGCAAAAACAGGCCCGCGACAACTACTTGCAGGCCCCAGAGTGCAACGAGTCCAACGCGGCTCCGGCGGATCTGCGACGACTGGCTACCGGTGATTGAGATCGAACGGGACAGGGACATATGAGCCTCCAGGTGTGTGACCAAACAATGTTTAGAAATCTAACTAGTTAGCCAAATTTTTTTACGCCGCGGTCCTCAGTCATCCTCCGTGACCCGCTCGCCCGTGGCGCGTCGGGCATGCTGGCTCAGACGGCGCAACAGCTGTGCCGCCACGCGTTTGTCCGAAGCCGATACACCGGCCATGACGTGGCGGAGGCGATCGACATGCGCGGGAAACACTTCATCCATCAGCGCTCGCCCCTTTGGCGTCAGCTCGCCAAACACAATGCGTTGATCGTCGGCGCATGTTCTTCGGCGCATCAACCGACGTTCTTCGAGCTTCTTGACCACGTACGTGGTGCTCGCACCCGTCACGAGGATCCGATCCCGGATCTCCCCGAGTGGCAGTGCGCCCTTGTGATACAGGACTTCCAGGACAGCGAACTCGGTCATGCCGAGCCCATACGCGGCGAGATGGGGACGGACGCCTCGCTCAATCGCTTGGACTGACCGGCCCAGCGCAATGACCAATTGCAAGGTCGCCGTCCGATCGCCATCCGGGTCCAGTTCTCGTCCGGACACCGTTTGCGTCTTCCGCACAACATTTAGAATTCTAAATAAATCTGGTACGTAGTGTCCAGGGTATGGATCTCAGGCCAAGATCAGGGCCATAGCGGTCTCGAACCGCCGCCTTCCGCTCGCGTTCACTTCCGAAGAGCCAACTTGAAGGAGCGACGGCGACACTTCTCGTGCGTAAACTGTCCCCGCAATTGTCCCCTGTGATGCGCCAAAACAGCGTCTGCAGAGCCACGGTAGCCAACTGGCTCGATCTTGGAAGTGGAAGAAAGTGACCGATTTGCGAGGAAAGTCGAAGGTGTCCGAGAGCCGGATTTCCGATTAGCAAACCGTTGCGTTCATGCTTCGTCGGCGGCCGGTTGCGAAATCGGCGAGCGGTGCCATACCTCCAGCGCTCTAGCTGAAGAAGATCGCGTTAAGTGATCGCGGCTCATTAATAGGTCTGACACAGTTCGCGCGCTCGGCGAATTCGAGCGCGTCGAACTCGCTGAATCAAAAGGGGATCTGCCGAAGGACCCACGGCGCACCGACGTGTGCGATAATCTCTGCGTCATCGCCCGCAAACTCGTTGATTCTAAAGCGGAGAGATGCTGGAGCGGTCGATCAGGCACGCTTGGAAAACGAAGCCGGCGAGCGACACCAAGCCACTCCGAAGACGGTTAACGCGCACGCGAAGAACGACTTCACCTTCTCGAACTACCACGTGATGTGCGCCCGTAAACCTCGATGTTCTTCGAGGTTTTGAACC
>DASQUP010000154.1:0-7385 GCA_035641235.1 Actinomycetota bacterium | reverse complement strand
CGTCCGGGAGGATCTCAGCGTCATCGGCGATCGCCGCCGGCACGCTCAAGCTCGTCGGCGACCGACAGGCTAAGCGGCGTCTGAAGGAGATCTTCTCGCGGCAGCGGCTCTTCGCCCAGGCCGAAGCGACCATCGGAGGCGCGCAGCAGCGAGGACGAGGCGCCGGGAGATGATGCTTCCAAAGCAGTCGCAGCGGCGTCGGCGTCGCCTCTATTAGAGGTAACGTGCTAGAACTACGCGACCGAATGGAGTGACGGATGATCCTCGGTGAAGCAGCTACGACGATCGCGGCGACGCCCAACGATGTGTTCGATTTCGTGCTCGACCTGAATCGCTACCGCCAAGCCGATCACAAGATCGGCAGGGTTGGTACTGTCCAGGACAACGGCGCAGACGGGCTCGTCCAGTTCTCCGGCCGCATTCGCGGATTGCCCGGCCCGTCCGGCACCTACCCCTTCACTCGAACGTCGACGCGCTTGCGCTTCGGGTCGCCGATCGCGGGGCCAGCCCGCTGGTTCCTCGACTTCGAGGGAACGTTCGACACGGAACAAACCAGCGACGGCACTGTGGTCACCCACCGCGAGCTGTTCCAGTTCAAGCGACCGTGGCGTTGGATCGCCGAACCGCTCCTGCGTCGGTGGCTGCAGCGCGATATCGCCGAGGAGATGGTTCGCTTCGGGGATCTACTCACGCCAGCGGGTCACAACGTGCGGGCCTGAGACGTCGTCGCTTAATCATCAGTAAGCACAGCACCGGAGGTCACTTTGGAAGCTCGCTTGAATCTCTTGGGAAACCCGGTCGCGGCCACGTTCCTTGGGCAGATGGTCTCGGCCAACAAGGCCCTGTCAGACTCGACGCTGCCGGCGGCGACACGGGAGCTGGTGAGGATCCGCGCCAGCCAGATCAATGGCTGCGGTTTTTGCACCGACATGCACACCAAGGACGCCGCTCCACGCAGGGGAGACCTCGACGCGCCTCAACCTCGTCGCAGCCTGGCGCGAGGCCACGGTGTTCACCGACGCCGAGCGGGCTGCCCTGGAGCTGACGGAACAGGGCACCCGCATCGCCGACGCGGCCGGCGGCGTAACCGACGAGGCGTGGGCGAGGGCCGCCGAGCACTTCGACGAGGATCAGTTCGCCGCATTGGTGTCTCTCATCGCGGTCATGAGCGCCTTCAATCGCGTGAACGTGATCGTCCAGCTGCCCGCCGGCGACTACCAGCCTGGTTCGCTCGGATGACTCGATGTCGCACGACGTCGACCCCTCGGCCTTCCCGGTACGATGCCTGCGAGTCCGTGACGTCGACCTTGCGTTCGTCCACGCTGGCCTAGGGGGCACGCCGCTCCTGCTTCTGCACGGGTGGCCCGAGACGAAGCGGATCTGGTGGCGGAACATCGGCGGGCTGCTCACGGCCGGGTTCGAGGTGATCGCGCCGGACCTCCGCGGGTTCGGCGACTCCGATCCCGCGCCCGATGGCGCCTATGACGTCGCGGCGTGCTCCATGGATGTTGCGGCGCTGCTGGCAGTCCTCGGCCACAAGCGCTGTGTGGTCTGCGGTGGTGACTTCGGCGGCGTCGTCGCGCAGGACCTGTCGCTCCGCTCGCCGGGGTTGGTGGACCGGATGCTCCTGTTCAACACGATCCCGCCCTTCTCGTTCGAGGCCTACGAACGTGAAGGCCTCGCTCCGTTCCCCGTCACGGAGCTCGAGCACTTCCAACGCCACGGCCTCCACGCCGACCAGCTCATCGAGGGGTTGGGGACCGCCGAGGCGTGTGGCGAGTACGTCGCGTCCGTGTACGGCACCGACGGGTGGGTCGGCCAGGAACCCCTCGACGAACCATCGGTGCAGTTCATGGCCGAGCCGTTCGCGGGCACTGAGGCGTTGCGACGGTCACTCCATCTCTACTCGTACGCCTTCGGTGTGCCGGCGTCCGAGCCGCCGCGACTCTTCGAACCGAACCCGACCCCGACGATCGTGCTGTACGGACCCGAGGATCCGGTCGTGCCCCCGCTCTTCGTCGACCAGATGCGACTGGCGTTTCCGAACGCGATCGGTCCCTTTGTCCTGCCGGGCGTCGGTCACTTCGTCCAATGGGAACGATCGGCGGTGGTGAACCAGATGCTTGCGTGGCTCGCAACCGAAGTGCGTTTCGGGCAGGGGGACCCGTCTGACCCGACGGGAGTCGGTCTTACTCGGGGTTTTAGGGCTAGGATTCTAGAATGATGCTGGATGACGTGTCGACCGTAGCCGTCGTCTTCCACAGCGACGGAGGGCATGTCAGGCGGATGGCTGAACATCTCGCTCGCGGCGTGGGCGGTCAGCCGGGCGCCCACGCCGATCTCCACGACGTGGAGAGCCTCGAGCCGAGCACGTGGGACGCGCTAGGCCGAGCCGATGGGATCGTCTTCGGCTGTCCCACCTACATGGGTGGCCCCTCCTCTGCCTTCAAGGCGTTCGCGGAGGCGTCGCTCCCAGTCTGGGCCGGGCGAGGTTGGAGTGGAAAGGTCGCGGCAGGCTTCGCACACTCACAGGCGATGACCGGTGACAAGCTCAACACGCTGCAGTACTTCGGCCTCCTAGCCGCGCAGCACGGCATGCTCTGGGTCAACCTCGACCTGCTCCCAGGCTGGTGCTGGGACGGCGCATCACCCGACGACCTGAACCGGCTCGGCAGCTGGCTCGGCGCCATGGGACAGTCGAACGGCGACGGAGACGTCGCGACCAATCCTCGGGAGAGCGACCTGTTGACCGCCGAGCACCTCGGCGCGTCTGTCGCACGCACCGCTCGAGCCCTGCGCGCCGGGCGAGAGGCGGAGATTGCCGTCGCGTACAGCGGACACTACTAGAACCCGCCTGCTAGAACGGGTTGCCACCACATTGAGGAGGACCCATGGCGCGGAGAACAACATCCGAAGCTGGAGTCGACCACGGGGGCGCTCGTGCGCCGGCCGTCGTCCAGCAGCGCGACATCCCCGACGCGATCCGTCCGCTGAGCGCGGTCCTCGAGGCCGACTACGTCGATGTGTTCTCCATGTCGACTCCAGGACACGCGGTGTCGCCGGAGCAGTGGGCCCGGGCGGGGATCGAAGACGCCGCCGGCGTACAGGGGCAGTTCGTCTGGCGAGTGCTCCTGGGTCTTCGTCTCGAGCGCCGGCAGTCACCGTCGTACGTGGGTGGCTGGAAGATCGCGGATCGAGGCGACGATTGGCTGCGGCTCGAGGCCGCGTCGTGGTTCCTGACCGCTCACATCGTTGTCCACGTCGACGAGCGCTGCCTGTCGATCGCGACGCTCATCCACTACGACCAGCCGGTGGCCAGGGCGATCTGGCCACCGGTGTCGGTCGGGCATCGTTGGGCGATGCCTGGGCTGCTGCGTGGCGCGCTCAGATCGCTCGAGCGCGCGGAGGAGCCGGTGTCGTCATCGATCTAGTCCGCTGCGCGTGCTCATCGGGCGCTGTGCCCGGAGTCCGTGGCACGGGGCCGACATGGCCGCGACGTCCGCGTCCCGTGCCGCTCGCTCCGTGCCGCGGTAGATCATCGCGCGCAGCGCCCCTTCGTCTGTCGCAACCGCGATCGGTCTCGTGCCCGTCCGGGTCCGAGGAGCGTGGTCGCGAGCCGCATATCGCATCCTCCCTCTCCGTGCGGGACTCGCCGAAAAGACCGGCTTCGATCAAGAGCGAGTCTCAGATGACGTTGACGGGCACCGGGCTAGTCGGCGTGGAGACCGGTCATCTCACCGTGTGTCGAGGAGCGACGTTCGCTTGTAGCTCCCGAGTGGGCGGTGGCGCGGCTGTCGTTCCGCAGCGGGGTCCGACAGGAGTCGGGATCGGGTGTGTCACAGCGAAGTCCGGGCCAGTGGCTTCATGTGGCGGACACCGATGCCAAGGTCGACATGGTCGGCGGGGTGCCCGAGTCGGTCGAGGGCTCTCGGGCACAGCCCCGATGTGACCAAGGGCAACGACCCTGCAAGGAGAACCGAATGAACATAGCGCTGTGGATTGTTGCCGGACTGCTCTCCGTTCTCATGCTGAACGCCGCCACCAAGCTGTTCGTGCCCAAGGAGGAGCTGGCCACCAAGTACGGGCCGGGGATGGATGGCAGACAACAGCGTCGGCTTCGTCAAGACCCTCGGAGCCCTCGAGTTCCTGGCTACGGTTGGCCTGATCCTGCCCGCCGCGCTGGACATCGCGCCGGTTCTCGTGCCGCTGGCCGCTGTCGGTATGGTGTTGCTGATGGTGGGCGCGACGATCACGCACCTCCGCCGTCGGGAGGTCGTGCCAGCCGTGCTGAATCTGACCTTTCTCGCCATGGCCGCCTTCGTGGCCTGGGGCCGCTTCGGCCCCGAGTCGTTCACCGGCTGACGGGATGTCGTCTGGATCTCGGGTCCGAAACTTCGACCAGCTGCACGAGGCACAGAACGAGTTCTACGCGGGTGTACGGGCACAGCCCTTCGCCGGCTACTTGCACCGAACATCACTTGGGCCTCAGACGGTGGCCGCTTTCCCCGAGGGACCATCGGACTGGGGAACTGCGGATCGGTGACGGCGCGCGAGCCGTGCGTGTTCGAGTGGCGCACCGGACACCTCGTTCCAGGTCGTCAACCTGCCATCGATCGGGCCGGAGTTGTCGGGTTCTCAAGGCAATCACCCGCGCGAGCGACGGGGCTCTCGGCATCTACGCGACGGTCGAGCACCTCGGCGAGATCACCGTCGACGACACCGTCTGGCTCCTCGACAGCTGACCGGCATCCGACCACGGAGGCACCGACATGACCGAAACCAACGAGGACATCTGGGTTCAGGAGATCCGCTCCGCCAACGCCGACTTCCGAGCCCGCGTTCAACCGCACGAACTTCCAACAGACCGGCCCGCGGCTGATCGGCTGGTCGTGACATGCATGGACCCACGGGTGAACCTGGAGGCGCTCGGAATCGCGACGTTCTCAACCGAGGGAGCGATTCGGTCGCGCACGCGCATCGTGCGGACACTGGGCGCCATCGCGGACGACCGATCGCTTCTCGTAGCCATACACCTGCCCGGTGTCCACGAGATCGCGGTCCTGATGCACACCGACTGCGGAGCGTGTCTCGCGTGGAGCAAGGTCGACAAGATCATCGAGAACTTCAAGGGAAGCCTGAGCGAGGCAGCGCAGGCCCTCCTCGCGAGTCGGCTCGGCGGAACCACACCCGATCGACTGCTCTCGTACCTGCGTGCGTTTCCTGAACCAAGGGAAGCTCTCGCGGCCGAGGTCGCCCGACTCCGACGCGAGCCATGGATGCCTCACACAGTTCGGGTTCACGGCTTGCTGTACCACCTCGACGATGGCCTGGTCGAGGTCGTGGTCGATGGAACCGAAACACCAGGGCGAGAGCATGACAGCGAGGATTAAGCGCTGCGGAAGCCGAACAGGGGCGGACCTGTGACGCGTTCGCTGCGCACCAGACGGCCAGCCGGCGACGCCGATTATGACCGGTCCGGTGGGGGTTACTCGCGCACGCGCCGAGCGGACGACCGCATCGCGAGGCAGGTGACCTCGGCTCTCGGGAGGGCTCGGACCGTCATCAACGTCGGCGCGGGTGCCGGTTCGTACGAGCCGACCGACAGGTACGTCAGCGCCGTCGAACCGTCGGCCTCGATGCGTTCGCAGCGGCCACCACGCCTGCCTCCGGCGCTCGATGCCGTCGCTGAGCAGCTCCCGTTCGACGACGGCTCCTTCGACGCAGCGATGGCGACGGTCACCGTCCACCAGTGGCGCGACTGGAGGCAGGGAGTCCGAGAGCTGCGCCGCGTGAGCCGCGGAGCTGTCGTCATGCTGACGTTCGACCCGGCGACGTTCGGCGACTGGTGGTTGGCGCACTACGTGCCGGAACTGGTGGACCTCACGTGCTCGCGCCTTCCGGCGATCGATGACCTGTGCGACGTCCTCGGTGGCGCGTCCGACGTTACGGTCATCCCCACGCCAGCAGATTGTGCGGACGGCTTCATCGAGTGCTTCCACGCTCGACCAGAGATGCTGCTTCGATCGCAGATATGGCAATCGCAATCAGGATGGGCGCTACTGCCGCTAGGCGTCGAGCGCCGAGCCATCCGGCAACTGGCGCATGACCTGCGTTCTGGATCCTGGGACCGACGATTCGGCAGCTTCCGGACCCGTCCGGTGCTACGCGGATCGCTTCGACTGGTCGTCGGTCGGCCCTCAGCACCCGAATGGACGACCTCGAGATGAGACAGCTCATGCTCGACGGGCCAGGAGCGGTCCGCTGGGAGGAAGTGCCCGACGTCGACCTGCGCGGCGCCGGCAGCACCATCGTTCGACCCATCGCGGTGGCGACCTGCGACCTGGATGTGGCCGTGCTCCGAGGCCGATTCCGCCTGGCCGGCCCGTACCCGTTCGGTCACGAGGCGGTGGCCGAGGTCGTCGAGATCGGCCACGACGTCGTGTCGGTCGCCGCGGGCGACGTGGTCGTGGTGCCGTTCCAGATTTCCTGCGGGCGATGCGGGCCTTGCCGGCGTGGACGCACCGGGAACTGCGCTTCGCATCCGCCGCTGTCGACCTACGGCTTGGGTCCGATGGGAGGCTTCGCCTGGGGAGGCTTCCTCGCCGATCGCGTCCTGGTGCCCCACGCCGATGCCATGCTCGTCTCCCTGCCGCCGGGCATCGATGCGGCTGCGGCCGCGAGCGTCAGCGACAACATCGCCGACGCATGGCGCACGGTCGAACCACAGCTCAGGACCGATCCGGGTGCGGAGGTCCTCGTCGTGGGTGGCGACGCCGGACCGCAGTCCATCGGTCTCTATGCCGTCGGCCTCGCTGTCGCCGTCGGTGCGGGGCGCGTCGTGTACGCGGATCGTGACCCGCCCGCGTCAGCATCGCAGCCGGCCTCGGCGCCGAGATCCATGACGGACCGCTGCCCCCCAAGCTCGGCGCGTTTCCCATCACGGTCGATGCCAGCGGTGACCATGATGGGCTTAGGTGCGCGCTCAACAGCACCGCGTTCGACGGGACGTGCACGAGCCCGTCCGTGTACCTGACCGACGTCCCGATTCCACTACTGGCCATGTACTCGCGGTGCTGCACGTTTCACACCGGTCGAGCACACGTACGTCCCGCCATCGACGACGTCCTCGCCGTCATCGCCGCCGGGTTCGATCCATCGAGCGTCACGAGCGACGTCGTCACCTGGGAGATAGCGCAGCCGACGTCCTCGCAGATCCGCCTATGAAGCTCGTCGTGACCCGGTGACGGATCGTCTCTCGGTCGTGCGCCGGCACGCCGCCACGCCGCTCGACAACCGATGCCGGTTGCGAGCGACGAGCCGGTAGGCCCACGCCGCCAGCGAGGACAACGGCGGGACTTCGAGCGCGATGCCGGCCACCGACCATC
>DASQUP010000153.1:0-3089 GCA_035641235.1 Actinomycetota bacterium | reverse complement strand
TTGAAGTCGGCCTCGTCGTGGGGCAAGCCGTTGGTCGTCTTTGCCCCGAGCTTCGAGACGGCAACTCTCGGTATGCCGTCGGAGTGCCAGCAGAGTTGGTACATGGAGGCCGCCCTGGAGAACCGCTCGGTGATCGGACTCGTATGGTTCATGTACGGATACGGCGAAGCCGCGGGACTCCACGGGGTCGCCGAATTTCCCCAGGTCACGGAGTTGCATCGGAGGCTCTACGACAACGTTCGGTACGGCGGATGGGGTGCAGAGCTTGCTGCCGGCGACATCACCGGCGACGGACGCGACGAGATCGTCGTCGGAAACGGAGCGGGAGAGGGAAACCTCACCGGTATCAGGGTCTTCTCCTCAGAGGGTCAACCACTCGCTCCCTCGTTCGTGGCGTTCGGCCCGGCTCGCCACGGAGTCGAACTTGCTGTTGGGCGGATCCCACGCCAATAGCACCGAACAATCTGCTCTTACTTCCGCATACCGCAAGCCACGGTAGACGGTTCGCTCCGTTAGCTCAGGCGATCTTCTCGAGCGCATCTAGGCGTTGGATCGCGGGTGACGATGTCTTGTCCTCGAGGAGGTCCAGCACGGCCTCTTCGATAGCCCCTTGGAAAGACGGCGCCCCGAGATCGATGCCTGTGCCCAAAGCCTCGAGTGCCCCGGAGATCGTCCACCCGGAGAGGTAGCGGTCGAACACCCGTGGGTCGATGTACGACGCCCGGGCGATCGCCGTCGTGTTGCCGAGGTAAAACGCAACCTCATCGACGGCGTTCTTGATCGCCCGCTTCTTTGCCGTCTTAGTGGCTCCGGCTCCGCCCGAGACTGCCAGGGCCACGGCCGCCAGGACCGTTGCATTCCAGGTTCGGAAATCCTTGGCGGTGAAGTCGCCTCCTGAAGCATCTCTGATGTAGTCGTTGATGTCCCCCGACTTGACATCCACCCACACACGGCCTTCCTTGTACACGAGCAGATCGCGAGGACCGTTCCGCCGCCGTTTGAGCGCCGCGACGATCTCGTGCACCTCCGGGTCGGTGATGCCTTGGATCCGGCGCTGATTTCCCTTGGCCTCATAGTCGAAGATGATCCGGCCCTCATCCTTGAGTTTGACGTGGCGTTTCCGCATGGTCGCCAGGCCGTAGGTCTGGTTCTGCTCCGCGTATCCTTCGGTGCCGATGCGAAAGAACCCACGGTCGAGCAAACGCGTCGCGCACGCGAGCACCTTGTCCCGTGGAAAGCCCCTGAGCCTTAAGTCGGCGGCGCATCGCCGGCGGACGTTCGGGAGGGTTCGGGCGAATTGGAGCATTCGCTCGAACTTTTCCTGATCGCGCCGAAGCCGCCAATTCTCGTGGTAGAGGTACTGCCGTCGTCCGGCGGCGTCCACCCCAACGGCTTGCAGATGACCGTTCGGATGCGGGCAGATCCAGACGTCCTTCCAGGCGGGTGGGATGGCGAGAGCCTTGATGCGCGCCAGTATTTCCTCGTCCCTCACCGCCTCTCCATTCGAGAAGAGATAGGTGAACCCGCGTCCCCTTCGCCGCCTGAGAATTCCGGGGCCCGAGCAATCGGCACGTCGCAGCCTGGGCATGGTGGGCTTCCCTTTCCCGCTTCGCCGACCTCTAACCTGCCTGGGTTCGACCTGCGTGGCGTCAGGCCTTGAGCGCCCGGAAGTGTTCCACTATGTGCGGAGCGACATCCACGGTTGCAGGATGAAGCGGCGGCGAGGACAGCGTCGAGAGGAACGGGACAAACGAGTCTTGCGCGTGGAGGGAAGCGTGGTCTCCCCCACCCCGATGGTCGGCGCCGGCGAGGTCTTTGCACTCCCACATGAGTTTGATCGTCGCCACGACATCACCAAGACGCTTGAGATCAAGAGCGGATTGCATGCGCCACAGGGCCAGAGGATATTCGGGCGTTCGAAGGATATCCTCGTCGACAACGCCTGATACGACGCCGAGATCTCCCTCGAATCTCCATGTGTTTCCACGTTCGTCCGCCACTCCCTTCTCCGACGGCTCGAATCGTAGGAATCCCCGGTCACTGCGGACGCAATAGGAAGACCCTTCCCGCCACATAACCTGGTCCACCCCTTCGCACTCGTTTAGCGAGCGGATAACCCGTGGCAGTAGGAAAGCGCTCCGGCTTTCATTGAGATAGACAAACGCCGCGCGACCGTTTCCACAAACTGCGAGGTCCCGGTCTTCGAACTCTTCTCGCTTGCCGGGCCTCACTTGCTCGAACTCCTCGAGGACGTCCCCCAAATCGAGGATGTGACCACGTTCATCGGAGACGGGGCTTTGACTGTGATCGGCTGTGACAACGAACCCAATCCGGGCGAGGGTCTCCTCCCATGAGTCGTACGTCCCGAGAACTTCGGCTATGTGTTCATCTGCCTCGACGAGATTGTCGATCTGACTTTGCGGGCCGTGCTTGTGACTCAGGTGATCGTTCTCATGCAGATAGAACAGGATCATGTCTGCCGCATCCCGGCGGAGGAGGTCACGTGTGACACATGCCGCGTAGGCGTCGGTCGCCGCCATGCGTTTGTCGAAGCTTCGCACTTTCAATATCCCGCCGCATGCATCGGAAGGTCCGTTGATGATGTCCGCAAAGTAGTGCTCTTTTGGACCCGGCAGAGCATCGGGGACGTCCCGCCATGGCAATAAGACCCGATGCAAGAGATTGGGCTCTACTGTTTGGTCATACGGCCCACGAAACACCATGAAGTTGATAGATGCTGTCTCGTGGCCCATATCGTGCAGGACTTCATGCAGAGTCCGTACGTTCGGACTGAGATGGCGAGCGTTCATGTTGACGAGGAAGTCGTGTACCAGTCGCTTCATCCCCTGAACGACAGCGGCGCGAAAGCTCTGCCCATAGTTCACGAATCGCTGTGCATCTCGGTCGTACCAGCACATTCCCGGGATTCCATGCCGAGCCGGTACCTCGCCGGTCAGCAGAGATGCCGTGGCGGCCGGGGTGATCGTAGGAAACATAGCGACGGAGTCTCGAACGTATGCCGAATTGCTTCGCAGGAAAGCCAGCGCCGGCGCGCGTCCCGAGGAAACGGCCTGCTCAAAAGCTTCCGT
>DASQUP010000152.1:0-2076 GCA_035641235.1 Actinomycetota bacterium | reverse complement strand
ACCATCTCGGTCGTGCCGAGTTCACGATCGCGCACGAAGATGTCGTAGTTGATGTCGGTGTCGAGTGGGTCGAGATTCTGCGCCGCGGACACGAAGGCGACGAAGCGGCCGTCGGGCGTGATCTTCCCTCCGAAGCTCGGGGCGAACTCCGCGGGATCACTCCTGCAACCCGGACGGCGTGGAGGCGAGGAGTTCTTTAGGTCGTGGGCCACCCGTAACGGCTGCGGTACTCGCTCGGTGACAGCCCGGTTTGGATTCAAAAGGCGCGCCGGAATGCGGTGGGATCACGATAGCCAACTCGGCCGCGGATGCTTTCGATCGGGCTATCGGTGGTCTCCAGGAGTCGACAGGCGATCTCGATACGGCGTTGCCGGATATAGGCCTGAGCACCGCGGCCCAGGGTGTCCTGAAACCTCCGGGCCAGAGTACGACTGCTTAGCCCCACTCGACTGGCGAGCTCCTCGATTAGTAAAGGTCCGCCGATCTCGGCGTCAATGAGGTCTTGCGCGCGGTGGACGACGTCGTCTTCGTGGTCCCGGCGAACCGCTCCCAGGGTTACGTAAGGAAGCTGACTGGTTCGTGAGCCATCGACGAGCAAAACCCTGGCGGCAGCGTTGGCGCGTTCGCGCCCGGCAAACCGTTCAATGAGGTATAGCGAGAGGTCGAGGAAGGTCGTCGCGCCACCGCTGGTAATGATGTCGCCGAGGTCGATCAGCAAGCGTTCGGGGGTGACCCTCACCATTGGGAACCGCCGTTGTAGCTCCTCCGCATACAACCAGTGCGTGGTCGCGGTCCGGCCATCGAGGATGCCGGCCTGTGCCAGGAGGAACGCACCACTGCAGCTTGATGCCACGACAGCGCCGGCTTGGTGCCACCGCGCGATCCAAGGAGCCCACGGTACGTTCAGCTCGAGCGAGGGTTCCAAATCGTCGTCGAGCCCCGGGACAACGACAAGGTCAACGTCGTCCACCGAGGAGGCGGCGAGGTCAACATTGACCGTGACGCGGTCGCGGTAGCGAACGGGGTTCCCGTCGAGGCTGACCAAGCTCGTGGTGAAAACTGAGTCGCGACCGGGTCGGCCTCGGAGCGCCCCAAAGGCGCGGTCGGCCTTTTCGATCACGTCGAACAACCCGGTCATGGTGATCGACGCCGTCTCGGCGGGGGCCAGCACCGCGACGCTAACCATCGCTGCAGTCAATCACGACAGGGCACGGTTGTCGCCGGTGTTGTCCGATTTGACCCTGCAGTTGTCCGATTCACCCATCACAGTCGAGCATGTTCGGCTCGTAGGTTGATGCATACCGAGCCGATGGAGGAACGAAATGGTCGAAGAAATCGCTCGCTACCGATTCGGGGTCGTGATCTCACATCAAGAGCCCGTCTACATGGAGCTCAGATGGCTCCCAGCCACCGCTTCGATGACAGATGAAGACTGGATGACCGGCCTAATGATCCTCGCCGCCGAAGCAGAAGCCGCGAACGCTTCTCGGATACTGATCGACGCCACCAAGTTCGGGCACACGTTTGGCGACCGCGATGGTTCCATGTCGTGGCGAGACCGAATCGTCATCCCTCGCTACAACCTGGCGGGAGTGAAGAGGTTTGCTTTCCTCATGCCGCCCGGCTTCCCCGGCCCTACTTCGGAGACAGGGGCCGAAGCGCGCATCGACGGCGAGACCGCTCAGTTCCCCACACAATGGTTCTCGGAGCGGGAGAACGCCCTCGCGTGGTTGTCGGACTAAGCGCAGCAATGAATCTCCCTGCAGCCAATCTGCTCGCGTCGTTGGTAACCTTCGCCATCGCTACCACCATCGGAGTGTGGTATCTCGCTCCGGCGGTCCGCCGGCGCTCCCTCGCCGATGCACTCACTGTGCTCTTGTGGTTCCACGCTTTCCGTCATGTTGCGCTGCAGATTTTCTCTGCTGCCGAGGTCGGTGGGCTCGATGCACCCGTCAGCGCACAACGCACGATCGCGTTCGGAGACCTCACCACCTCTGTTCTTGCCCTCGTCACCTTGTGGGCACTGCGGCGCAGGCTTGCGGCAGCCTGGCCGATGGCCTGGCTCGTTGCCATCGT
>DASQUP010000151.1:0-2136 GCA_035641235.1 Actinomycetota bacterium | reverse complement strand
CGTTCTAGGCGCGTGTAGTACTCGACGCTGATCCCCGCGAGCAGGGCGACCTCCTCGCGCCGCAGGCCGGGCACCCGGCGCTTGCCTCCGTAGGCGGGCAGGCCCGCTTGCTGCGGCGTGATTCTCGCTCTGCGTGAGACGAGGAACTCGCGGATGTCCTTGCTCGGATCCATGAGTTTCACGGTACGCCAATCGCGCAGGAGCGAAGGAGGCCCTGTCAGTACCTGTCCCAACCGGGTCTCCCTCGATTCTCGAGCCAATGGTTTCGTGGGATCACAACCAACGAAAGGAGCGAGAACATGCGGGGAGTAGTACTGCACGCACCTGGCGACGTCCGCGTCGAGGAGCGCGTCGACCCGAGGATCATCGAGCAGACTGACGCCATCATCCGTCTCTCAGCGACCTGCATCTGCGGATCAGACCTATGGCCTTATCGCGGCATCGAGCCGATCGAAGGGCCCATGCCGATGGGCCATGAGTACGTCGGCATCGTCGAAGAAATCGGCTCGGACGTGAAGAACGTCAAGGTGGGCGACTTCGTCGTCGGGTCGTTCGTCATCTCGGACAACACGTGCGAGATCTGCCAGGCCGGCTACCAGTCGCACTGCGTCCACCGCTCGTTCGTGGCGCAGGAGATCGGCACGCAGTCCGAGTACGCACGCATCCCATGGGCGGACGGGACCCTGGTTCCCACGCCGGGTCAACCCGACCGCGAGCTCGTCCCGTCGCTGCTGGCCGCGTCCGACGTGCTCGGTACCGGCTGGTTCGCCGCCGTTGCCGCCGAGGCGGGTCCCGGAAAGACCGTTGCGGTCGTCGGCGACGGCGCGGTAGGCCTAATGGGCATCCTCGCCGCGAAGCAGCTGGGCGCCGAGCGGATCATCGCGATGTCGCGCCATCCCGAACGGCAGGACCTCGCCCGCTTCTACGGTGCGACCGACATCGTCGAGGCACGCGGGGACGAGGGTGTTGACAGGATCAAGGAGCTCACCAACGGGTTTGGCGCCCACTCGGTGATCGAGGCCGTCGGCACGCAGGAGTCGACGATGCAGGCCATCGGTGCGACACGCCCTGGCGGGCACGTGGGCTACGTGGGCGTCAACTATGAAGTCAACATCCCCGGGATCGACCTGTTCTTCTCGGGCATCCACTTCCACGGCGGACCCGCCCCGGTGCGACGGTTCCTGCCACAGCTGATCGAGCTCATCTGCAACCGGGAGATCGACCCCGGCAAGGTGTTCGACCTCACCCTCCCGCTCGACAAGGTCGCCGAAGGCTACCGGGCCATGGAGGAGCGCACCGCAATCAAGACCCTGCTCGAACTCAGCTAGAAGAGAACGCGCGACTGAACGGTCTGCATCCGGGCTTCGGGAGCCGACCGAAGTCATCTCCGTGTTAGATGCGTTGGATTTCGTGCGCGTTGGATTTTGTTGGATTTTCGCCTCGCGTGGTCTCCGAATCGCGCGCGACATCTCTTCGCATGTTGGATTTTTGTTGGATTTCGCGCCGCGCTGAACGTCTGTTCGCATCGCCAAATACTTCGAAAGCGGACAGCGTCCAGTTGAGTGTTGCTCGCTAGAGGACAAAATCCCAGGTCACCAGCCAGTTTCTTGCTACTTATCCGGTAAACGACCGGATAAAGGGGGGTGCGCGTGGGGAAAACGCCGTGTCCGGTGCCCGAAATGCTCGAGCTTGGACACCAAGCGCAACGGCAAGGCCTCGGCTGCTCCGGCCGGGTTGAGCGGACCGCTTCAGCCGCTCCAACGCTTCCTGTGCAGCACGTGCCGTGCCACGTTCACGTTTGAACGTAAGAGCGCGCGCCCGCGCGGCCGCTTCACCGACGACCTCGTCCAAGAGGCGGTGCGCAGCTACGTGCAGGGGCTGTCGTCGTACCGGGTGCTCGCCGCAATGCTCGAGCAGCGACTCGGCCTTTCGGTGTCGCGCTTCACGCTCAACGGCTGGGTGCTCGAGCTTGGAGCCCGCGCCAAGACGCCGCTTGAGGTCTCCATCGAGCTCGCCCCTAAGTGGGGCGGGTTCCTCGGGGTTGACGGCAAGGCGATCTTCATCAACGGCCAGCAGCATTGCCTCCTCATCGGTGTCGACCATCCGACGCAGGATCTCGTGCATGCGCTCGTGGTC
>DASQUP010000150.1:0-7299 GCA_035641235.1 Actinomycetota bacterium | reverse complement strand
CGGGTGAATCCGCCCCTCATGGACGACACGTTCGAGTACCCGAGATCCTGGAGGGTGCGCGCCGCAAAGGCGCTGCGGACGCCGCTCTGGCAATAGACAACGATCTCGGCATCCTTGTCGGGGAGCACGTCCTCGACGCGGCTCTCGAAGTGAGCCCGCGATAGATGCCGGGCGCTGGGGACGATGCCGTTCGCCACCTCATCGTCCTCACGCACATCCAGGAGCGAGGGCTTGCCCGGGCCCTCCAGCCGGGCAAAGACCTCCTCCGCAGAGGTCTCCCCGACCTGCTCCTTGACCTGCTTCAAGAGCTCTCGGAAGTTCGTCATATTCGCACCTTACAATACGGAGAAATTAGCCGGCAACGGCCGCTGTGACTTCTTCCAGGCTCGGATTCACGAGCAGACGGCCCTCGATCTCTGCCGTCGGCACGGTCCGAAATCCCCCGCTCGCAGCGATTATCCGTTTGTCGTGGTGGGTGTCCACGTCGACGTCTATCTCGGAATACGCGATCCCCGCGTCCTCCATCTGCCGTTTCAACCGACGACAATAACCACACCACTGCGTGGTGAACAGAGTTACGGGTTTGGTGCGGGCCATTCGACTCCCCGTGTTCCGGCGGTACCTTCTGTAGATGTCCGCAAAGTTCCGACGGGTTTATCCCCTGCAGGGTGCGCAGAATGCGGCCCCGCGACACTCCCAACACTCCCGTGCCCCGCGCGTATTCCCGGTAGGCGGTGGGGCGTGAAGGCGGTTGTGTTCGCCGGCCCCGGTGCGGTTGCGGTCGAGGACGTGCCCGAGCCGCGACCAGTCGAGGCCGACGACGCCGTCGTGGCGGTAAACACGACGGCGATCTGCGGGTCGGACCTCCATCTCCTGGACGGCAAGACGCCGGGGATGCGCCCGGGAAGCGTGATCGGGCACGAATTCGTGGGGACGGTCGTCGCCGCAGGCTCGGGGGCGACTTCCTTCACGGAAGGCCAGCGAGTGCTCGGGTCGTTTCTGATCGCATGCGGCCGATGCCCGCATTGCTCGGCGGGCCGCTACAACTTCTGCCTGGAGCGTCGCGCTCTCGGAATGGGCAGTTTGTCGGGCGATCTCGATGGTGCCCAGGCCGAGGCCGTGAGGGTCCCTCACGCGGCCACCAACCTCCTTCCGATGGACGCCGAACTCGAAACGCTTGACGACGAACAGGTTCTGTTCTGCGGCGACATCCTGGCGACCGGGTTCTACGCCGCCGCATTGTCGGAGATCGGGGCGGACGACACGGTGCTGGTGATCGGGGCGGGGCCGGTCGGGCTTTTCTGTGCGGCGGGTGCCCGGCGTACAGGGGCGAGAGTTTTGGTTGCGGACTCGGACGCGGACAGGGCGAGGTTCGCCGGTGATCAGATGGGCTTCGAGACGGTTGCCGCCGGCGCGGACCTTCCCGACGCGGTTCTGGCCGCCACATCTGGCGCTGGTGCCGATATCGCCCTGGACGCAGTCGGTGCGGTGCCGGTCGTGAAGCTCGCCACGCGCTGCGTAAGGGACGGTGGTCGCGTCACGGTCGTGGGGGTTTACGGCGCTGAACGCTACGAGCTTCCCATGGGCAGGATGTGGGTTCGTGGACTGGACATCAGGTTCTCCGGGATGGCCAACGTGCAGGCACACTGGCGCGACTGCGCCGCGGCGGTTGCCGTGGGCGAACTCGATCCGACGAAAGTCATAACCCACAGGATCGCCTTGGACGACGCGCCGAGAGGGTACGAGCTATTTCGTGCGCGCCGGGCGCTCAAGGTGGTTATGACTCCTTAGAACGCGACCGGGCGGCGAAGATCTCGTCCACCTTGCGCAGTAGCGCCACGGGCGAGAACGGCTTCATGAAGTAGTCGTCGCATCCGGCCGCGCGCGCTTCACGAAGGTCCGAGTCTTGAGCACGCGCCGTAAGCATCACGACCGTCATCCCCGATGTATCGTCGTCGGCCTTCAGGAGCCGGCAGACCTCGAGACCCGATCGACGCGGCATCATCACGTCGAGCAGAACGAGCTCCGGGCGCTCGGCGCGAGCGAGCGTCAACGCCTCCTCTCCATCAGACGCCTCAATGATCTCGTAGTCCTCGCTCTCGAGCGTCATTCGAATGAGACGACGGATTCCGGATTCGTCTTCTGCAATCAAGAGCTTTTTCACGAAATTCCCCGGGAGCCGTCGCCCATAGCCGGCTGGATATCCCGAACGCAGGGAAGTGTGAAGTAGAAGGCACTGCCCTCACCAAGTTCGCTCTCGGCCCACATCATTCCGTCCTGCATTTCCACGAGGTTGCGCGCAATGTAGAGGCCCAGACCCGTACCTCTCACCAATCGGACCTCCTCTCTTTCGGACCGATAGAACTTATCGAAGAGCTGATCCATGTCCTCTCTCGAAAGGCCAATCCCTTGGTCTATTACGGCGACTTCGGCGCTGTTCCTTCGCAGGCGTGTGCGAATCGTTATCGATCTTTGATCGGGAGAGTACTTCACGGCGTTTGACACGAGGTTTGTGAGCACCTGTAGGAGCCGGTCTCGATCCGCCAGCACGTAGTTGCAGGTCTCGTCGAGATCGACCTCGAACTTGGGGCCGTGAGGTCCGGACCAATGACGGACAACCTCGTCAATTGCTCCCGGCAGCTCAACGGTCGCAGTCCGCATTTGTATCTGTCCGGATTCGATGCGGGATGCCGACAGGAGGTCCTCTATCAGGCGGGCCAACCGCTCGGCGGAGCCCTGTATGTGCATGAGCGACTCCTGGGCAAGCTCCTCATCCAACGACCGGTTACGCAGTAGCTCCGCGTAGCCCCGTATCAGCGTGAGTGGCGTACGAAGTTCGTGCGACACCGTAGCGATCAACGAGGACTTCATCTCGTCGAGCTCGTGTTCATACGAGACGTCGCGCACGATGCCGACTGCGGCAATGAGATCTCCCGTCGGTCCGATGACCGGCGCAGCAGCGAGGTTCACCGGAATCTCCCTGCCGTCCCGTGCCAGAAGCGTCAGCTCGAAGCCCCTGCTGGTTACCACCCACCGCCGCTGCAAGGCCCGCATTAGCGGCCATCGATGGAGCGGTATGGGATCGCCGTTCTCGTCGATAAGACCGAAGAGATCGGTGAAGATCTTGCCCTTGACTTCTGGGAGCGTCCAGCCGCCCAGACGTTCCATCGCCGGGTTCATGTTGAGGATGACTGCATTCGTGTCGACGATCAATACGCCTTCCGCGAGGCTGGACAGGATTGCCGCCGTTTCGTTGCGCGACCTGACTATCAGCTGCAGAAGTCTGCCGAGCATGACCGTGCCTACGATGAGTAGAACGCTTGCCACGAGGAAGCCGATGAGCCCGATACTCACGATTCTCGGCGTCGCCGCGGAAGTCGGGCGGTCCACAACGACGACACCCCTCTGGTTATCGAGCGGCACGAAGACCGCCAAACGAGATTCGCCGCTGCCCGGAACTTCGAAACTCCCTTGCCCGCTTCGTCCCTCCACACCCCGGGCAACGATCTCCGAGCCCTCCCACGGCTCGGACCCGGGCCCCGTGAGCGATTCACCCCTCCCGTCGAAGACGTGAACGGCCTGAAGCTCTAACTCACTGAGCAGCTCTTCAACGCTCTGCTCACTAATGACACCGGATTCCGCGTCTAGGCCGCGCGCCACGATCCGAGCGACGATACCGTTCGATCGAAGAACGTCTTGTCTGAGAGTGCTGCGCAGCTCGATGAGTTCCCAGGCGCCGATCCCGACGACCAGTCCGACGAGCACCGCCATAAGTAGAGATACCCGGCGCGCATCGCGCGCGGAAATCTCCTGCCACGTGCCGCTTATCCACTTGCGGTAGAAGGGCGCCTTGGCTCTGGATGATTGGGAGCCGGATCCGGGCTCAGCCATAGCCGTGGCCGCCGGCCGACGCGGCCGTTACCTCCAACATGTCTTTCGGGACGGAAAGCAATGCCTCGACCGCGTCCGGCCAGAACTGGGTTCCGGAGTTTATATGCAGCTCGGCGATGGCTGCAGCGATCGACATGGCATTGCGGTACGGCCGGTCCGTCGTCATTGCATCGAATGCGTCCGCGACGGCGAAAAGACGAGCGCCGAGCGGTATCTCCTCGCCCCCGAGCCCCGCGGGATACCCAAGTCCGTCCCATCGTTCGTGATGGAACCGAACGATTTCCCTCGCGCCCGCCAGGAAGGGGATGTCCTCGAGGATGTGAACTCCGATCTCGGGGTGGCGGCGCATCAGTTTCCATTCCTCTTGGCTCAACGGGCCGTTTTTGCTCAGGATCGCGTCCGGAATGCCGAGTTTTCCGATGTCGTGAAGGAGGAAGCCGTACTCGAACGCGGGATCGTCTCGGAACTCGGGGGCGAGCATTTCCAGCATGATGAGACCGTAGCGCGTGACCCGCACCAGGTGTCCGGCCGTGTTCTCATCCTTCGCCTCAACCGCAACGGCAAGACCCCGAACAGTTGCGAGGTAGGTCCTGCGGAGTTCGTCAAGGGCCCTCACCAGTTCCACAGACCGCTTCTTCTCGGCTGCGAACACCTCTCTCACGTCCACGGCATAGGCCTCTAGCTGCCCCTGGATCCGGCCCAGGCGGCGGCCCATCTCGAGTTGCATTCTGTTGCGTTCAAGGGACAGCGCCGCTTCCGTGCCGAGCATGCTGGCGATGGTGAGATGGCCGTCCGTGAAACGCGGCCGGCTCAGACCCCTCATTGCAACGAGGACTCCAATGACTTTCTGATCAAGTGCAAGCGGGACCGCTATGGCGTCCCGCGGTTCATCATCCGTGTCGAGCGTCACGACTCCTTCGACGCGCCGAGGGTCCGGAAGGAGCAACGGCTCCGCATTCGCAGCGACCCACACGGCCACACCCTCGAGGGTTGGGGGAAGCGCTTGCGGATCGAATCCAGAGGCCGCCACAACCTGGAGCCACTCCTCGCCTCCGACCAGGAATATGCCGCCGCACTCGGCTCCGAGGGCCCTGAGCACGCGCTCGAGGATTCGATCCCACCCCTCCTGCGGGTCGCGGCTCTCGGTTAGGACGAAACTCAGATCCCGAAGGCCGGCGAGGTCTACCGCGGTAACCGCCTCGCTTTGGGGTTCGAGACGACCGAGCCAGTCCTCAACGCACCTCGGATCGAACCGGTAGCCCTTTCGATCTACACGCGCCGGCATTTCCCCCGCATCGGCGAGATCCACGAGCCAGGTGGCATCGCGCCGCAGCCACCGTGCCAGTTCCCGGGCGGTCACCGATACGGGTCGTGACAAAGCCGGTTTTCCCTCCTATACGAATCGCACGCCCGCGGTCGGGCGGATTCCCGGAGTCGATTTTCCCGATCTAAGGGAGCCGCTGAACATGGCAAACAGCGATGTTCACCCACCGGGGGTGCCACTTTCACCCGATGGCGCCATCGGATTCACCCCGCGCGGGGAAGCGGGCGGTCGCTTTGGTTCAGGAGTGACTACACCCCGCTGCCGTTGATGGGCGGAGCGCGTTGGGCCGGCGCGCCGGGTCGTCAGACGACGGTCGGGGCGGTTTGCAGGGCTAGGGCTAAGCGGACTTGCGCTCTTTTTCGGCCACGATCTCGGCGGCCGGCTTCCCGCATCCGGGGCAGAACTTCGACTCCCCGCTCACGTTGACGCCGCAGAACGGGCACTCCCCCTCGACGTCCTCCTCCTTGTAGCCCTCTTTCATGCCCTGCTTGAACTCCTTGCCCGCCTGGCCCATCGACCGGGCCAGCTTGGGGAGCCTCGACGCGCCGAATATGAGAAGCAGGATGAGCAGGACGATGATCAGCTCTCCTCCCCCCAGGTTGGGCATCCTTTACCTCCGTTCATCAGCCGTGGCCGGTGGCCGCGGCTATCTCCATTCCCACGAGTTCCACGTCCTCTTCGTCCGCAATCTGGAAAGGAAGAGCGCCGATCGCGATCACTATCTCTTCCACCCCGATCTCGGTCAGGCGTCCGACCCGGTCGATTACCTCCTCGGCCGTACCGATCAGCCCCCCGCGGCGAAACTCCTCAAAGGATACTTCCGCCATCACGCCATCGGGAGTGCGTTCCAGCATCCGGTCGAATCGTTTCCGGAGGTCGGCCTCGGTACGACCGACGATCATGTACGCCCCAACGGCTCGGCGCAGGCTCTCGGGGGCGCGGCCGGCCGCCTCGCAGGCGCGGTCGGCGACCTCCGCGCGCTGCCGGTAGCCGTCGATGGAGCCGACCCACGAAAAGTTCCAGCCGTCGGCGACGCGGGCCGCCGTCTCGAGGAGTAGGTCGCCCTTACCGCCGATCCACAGGGGCGGACGGGGCTCCTGGACGGGGCCGGGCCGGGCCAGGGCGCCGTCGATTGTGTAGTAGCGGCCCTTAAAAATGAGCTCCTCGCCGGCAAGCAGGCGGGTGATTATCTCCGCCGCCTCCCTCAGGCGCCGGATGCGAGTCCCCGGAGGGTCGAATGGGATGCCTGCGGCCCTGAACTCCGGCTCGTACCATCCGGCGCCCATACCCAGATCGAGGCGCCCACCCGATAGCCGGTCGAGGGTGGCCGCCATCTTCGCCACGAGCGCCGGGTTGCGAAGGTCGTTGCAGAGGGTCAGGGAACCCAGCCGGACCCGTTCCGTCACGGCGGCGAGGGCCGACAGCGTCGTCCAGCATTCGAGCGCTCCCTGGACCGTGGACGGCCCGCCATACTTCCCCCAGTCGAGGAAGAGGTGATCGGAGACCCATACCGAGGAGAATCCTGATCGTTCCGCTAGTTGAGCCAGGCGCGCCACCGAGGACCATTCAACCGGCCTGCCGGCAAAGCTTGTGTCGTAGTGAGGCAAAGCAAGTCCCAGGCGCATCGGACACCCCCGTCCGTCGATGGCTGTCTTGAACCGAGGCTTTCCATCATGTTTGGAGGCCGTCCGAGCAGCATAGAATCGAAGAGCGATGAAAGTTTCCGATCTCATGACCGCCGCAGCCGTCACCGATTCCCCCGACGATACGCTCGCGGAAGCGTCGGCAAAGATGTGGCGCCAGCAAACCGGGTCGCTCCTGGTTATGGAAGGCACCAAGCTCATCGGCATCGTCACGGAACGCGATCTGTTGCGTTACGTCGGTGAGGGAGGAGACCCCAAAGCAGTAAGCCTGCGCGATGTGATGAGCACCAACGTCGTGACGATCTCGGCGGACACCTCGCTGCACGATGCGGCGCGCATCATGTTCGAGAAGTGGTTCCGTCACCTTCCGGTCGTAAGCGAGACCGGTGATGTGCTGGGAGTCATCTCGACTCGTGACTTGCTAACGATGGTTGCCGAGGG
>DASQUP010000149.1:0-2833 GCA_035641235.1 Actinomycetota bacterium | reverse complement strand
CCGCCTGACGCGTAGACCTTGCTTCCGTCAGCCCCGGTCCGTAGCACCGAGAGACCGAGCTTTCCTTCGTAGAACTCCTCTGCCCGTGTCATGTCGGTGACTGCGATCGACACGTTCAGTTTGTAACTGCTTAAGCCCATTGGTCCTCCTCGACTTTGGGGCTCTCACGATTCTATCCGTCGGTACGGTTCGACCCTAGAGTTCAACGGGACCCACATCCCTAAGCGACGAACAGATCGAGTGATTCAAGACTGATTCTGGGCTTGCTGTGCGTGACGATGCTTCCCAATGGGGGCGACCGATGTCGGCTGCTGAGTGTTCGCGCGCCACGACTCGCTGGATCGATTCACCGACTCGCCGGGCGCGAGTCTGAGCCGCGGTCTCAGCCCGGATAGCGGGGCGAACGCTCAATCGGAGCGGTGGGAGAGGACGTTCACCGTCGTGCCGCTCGGCTCGCGAAGCATGAAACGCCGGACTCCCCATTCCTCGTCGCGCAGGGGATAGGTGATCTCGAGACCCCTCTCCACTGCCCTGGCGTGGACCGCATCGACGTCATCGACCTCGACTGAGATGCCGGGCGCCGCCGGGTCGTCGCTCTCGATGATGGTCACCTGGACCGAGGGGTTGGTCGGTGAGGCGAGGGTCACGACCCAGCCCATGTCCATCGCGACCTCGAAGCCGAGCAGGTCGACGAAGAAGTCTCGGCTCTCGGCGGGCAGATCGGAGCTGATGTTCGGGACCGCCCTCCTGATCGTCACCCTGCGTCTTCTATCAGGCCGACGTGTGACCAGGCAACGCGACGCTCGGATGTGAGGGGCGCGGATTCGCGACGCGGAGGATGATCTTGCCGCTGCGGTTCTTGCCGGGACTTCGCTCGAAGGCGGTCTTGGCGTCGGCGGCCGGGAGGGTTCGACGAGCTCATGCCCATCCGTCTATGGGGAGTTTCTACTGATCGTTGTCATCGCTATTTCCTCTTGACCGGCAGGGAGCGTGCGTACGACGTGCCGAGCTCGACCCACTTCGTCAACTGCCGCTTAGTGCGCACTTCGTCCGCGCCAACACGCAGCCAGCCCTGCATCGGACGTCCTCGCATCACCATGGGTGTTGCGGCCGTCGTCGCGGTGATCTTCTCCCACTCAGCAGGATCTACTCGAACGAGTAGTCCCCCCTGACCGCTCGCGGCCACCGCCATGTTGCCGCCGATCAGGAACGCCAGCCCACCGAACATCTTCTGCTCCGTCAGTTTCGGTTCCCCGCCGATCATCTCCCTGATGCGTTCGGCCAGCTCTTCGTCGTATGCCATGGCGGGGTCAAGAGTATGCGCGCGGGGTCCATGGGCCGTCTGAGTGCAATCCTGGGCATTTCTCGGCCGTATCACCGTTGAGGGGTTGCGGGGGCCGGATTACCGAAAGAGATGACCAGCGCACCGGGTGCGGTATCCAGCGATCAAGCAGACTCTCGCGTGTCTGAGGCGCGAAAAGAGGAGGAAACGCAGGATGAGGGAAGTTGTCCGCAACCGCACCACGGACATCGACCCGGCGTCCTCGGACTACGTGCACGCGCTCGAGGTGCGGAATCCCAGCGCCACCTGACCCGCTTTCCGAGCAGGCCTGGATGTCGTTTGGTCTCTGCCGGGAGTCAGCCCCGCCCCCTATCGGACGGAGTTTCGGATGGCTTGGATCAGAGCGATAAGGGCGGGCGGGTCTGGTGGCTCGCCATAGGTGACGGCGTAGATCTGACGGGGGAAGCCGGTTCGTTCGGTGGTATGGACGTCGGGTATGCGGTGGGCTCGTAGCGCAAGTCCGCGCATAGTCACGAACGCCGTGCGGACAGCGTTTCATCTTTACCGTTCACCGAGTACACGTCTTCGGCCGCTATCGCTAGAAGCGAGCTCGCCTTGACGACTCGACCCCGCGCCACGAGTTTCTCGCCCTTCGCCGGTGCCACGATCTTTACCGTGTAATCGACCGTCATGTTCACCCAGCCGGGTGGCAGCAAGGTGCCGGCGGCAGAACCACCCGCGAAGTCGGCCAATGAGCCGAGCACCCCGCCTTGGAAGGAACCATCATGCGTCGTGAGTTCCTCCCGGTACGGCTGGATGATCTCCGCCTCCCCCGGGGCGATGCGGCCAAACGAGAACCCCGGGTACCGCGCAGCCAGCATCTCAAGACCACATTCGAGACGAGATCCTCGAAATCGGGATTCACATCTTCCACCGCGTTCAGTCCGTCGCCTAGGGGGCCAGTTCGATCTCGTCACCCGGCCTCATCAGCCGCGTTGTTACTCCTCGACGCACGGCTGCGGCCGCGAATGCGGCTTCGGGATCGGGGAGGCTGATGTAGGTGGGGGGTTTGTGGAACGTGCCGTAGTGGATGGGCGCCGCTTCGCGCGCGGCTAGCACTTGGGCGGCGGCGGCAGCCTGTTCCGGGGTGAGCACTGCAGGAACCCCGCTCGGGGGCTGCAGGTCGTCGAACTCGGCCATCGCACCGTTGACCGGCAAGAAGGCCAGGTCGATCGGGCCGCAGCGCTGCGCTATCTCCCACCAATAACCGTGCCACAAAGTGTCTCCGCAATGGATCAGGCTGCGATCGCCGTGGGTCACGACCCAAGACACCTGGGTTGCGCCGAACCCGTCGACTGCAGGGGCCGCCGTAACCATGAGGTCACCGACCTCGACGGTCTCCCACACCCCGACGCCACGCGGGGTGACCCCGGCTTCCGCGACGGAATCGGTGATCTCCACCGGACAGAGAACCGACGCGCCGGGGGCGAGCGCCGCCTGGAGCGCCCCGACGTCGAAGTGATCGGAGTGAGGATGGGTGATTGCAGCGGC